>DATNLS010000179.1:0-6168 GCA_035602775.1 Candidatus Acidiferrales bacterium
TGGGGACATAACCGAGCGAGGCGAGGATCGCGATCGGAATCGCGGCGCTCGGGATCGCGATGAACTTCGGCAGCATCGACCAGAACGCCGTGTACTGCGCCTCGCGCCGCTTGCCGGTGTAGAGCTCGTCGTAATCGATCACGTCGGCCTGCATCGAGGGCGTCAGGAACAAGCCAGCGCCGAATCCGATGCCGGCCCAGCAAATCAGGACAAACAGCGCTTTCAGATCGCCCGGCCCGAGCAGGAACATTAATGCGCCGCCGCTGATACCCAGGAAGAAGCTGGTGAGCCACGCGTTCAGCTTTCCGATTCTGCGCGCGAGGGCGACCCACATCGGCAGCGAGACAAATCCGAAGCCGAAATAGCCGGCCAGCAAGAGCGAAAGCGAGGTAATGGGATCGGCGGGGCGGATGACGTACGCGTTGAAGAACGGCATCATCGTGGCGGGAATCGCGCCGGCGATGCTGCCTACTACGTAGCTGGCCAGCAGAATGGCGAACGGGCGATTGCGCAGCGCGCGGCGCACACCCGGCACCAGCGGATTCGATTCGCGCGCGACAAAGTCCGGCCGCTCTTTCACCGTCAGCACCAGCAGCCAGTAGAGCAAGGTCAGCACGATCCCGAAAAAGATTCCCAAGTCGAAGAAGACCTGGCGATCGGTCAGATGAAATGCCGCCTTGAGCACGCCCGGCGCCACCGAGGCGACGATGGTGCCGAGAATCGTGAACGACTCGCGCCACGCAAACAGCGTCGAGCGGTCATTGTAGTTCTGGGTCAGCTCCGGACCGAGGGCGTAATGCGGCAAAACGTAGACGGTGTGAAATATGAAATAGAGGATGAAGGTCACGCCGAACCAGACTGCGGCGTCCTTTCCTTTCAGTGCCACGGGCGGATTCAGCAGGCAGAAAAAGGCGATACCGCAAAGCGGAGCGCCGATCAGCATGTAAGGACGGCGACGGCCGAGACGCGTGTGCGTATGATCGGAGATCCAGCCCATCAGCGGATCGCTCAGCGCGTCGAGCGAACGCGCGATCGCTATCGCCATCGCCAGGTAGCCGAGCGGCACCAACACCACGTCGGCATAGAACTTCGGCATGTGGATGAAGATCGGGATGATCATCGCGGCACCGGCGAAACTCGGGGCGCCGTAGAGAAGTTTGATCTTGAGGGTCAATGGCTCGGAAGTATGCGCGGCAGGGGCGGTGCCTCCGCCGGCGATTTTCGCATCCGCTGAATCCATCAAGACCTCCGGACTATCCACGCATTCGAGCGCGAGTCCCGGACTGATGTTAGATTACTTAGCGGCGGAATGGGAATGATGAAATGCAGTGAATCCGTTGCATGCGTGCTACACGTGACCGGCGCCTAGCGCCCCTTAAATTCGGGTTTGCGCTTCTGCATGAACGCGAGCGGCCCTTCCTTTGCGTCGTCGCTGAGAAAAACTTCCATCCCGATTTTGCTCTCGATACGCATCGCAGTGTCTTCGGCGACGCACTCGGTCTCGCGCAACGAGCGCAGAACGGCTTGCACGGCGACCGGGCCGTTCGACGCTATCAGGCCGGCCAGCTCTTTGGCTTTTGTTAGCGCCTGACCGTCGGGGACGACGTAACCGATGAGCCCGATCTCTTTTGCCTCGGCGGCTTTCAGATGTCGTCCCGTCAGCAGGATGTCGGCGGCGATGGTGTAGGGAACCTGGCGGCGCAGTCGCACCGTCGAGCCCGCGAGCGGAAAGAGACCCCATCGCACTTCGGAGACGCCGAAGCGCGCGCTCTCGCCGGCCACGCGGATGTCGGTGGCTTGCAGAATTTCCGTGCCGCCGGCAATCGCGGCGCCCTCGACCGCGGCGATCAGCGGCTTGATCAATCGGAATCCCTTCAGCAGCGGCTTGATGACGCCGTCGCTCAAGCCTCCTGCCTTACCTTCGCGGAAACTGTCGCCGGGATGCATCCGCGTCATCGCTTTCAAATCCGCGCCCGCGCAAAACGCGCCGCCGGCGCCGGTGATGATCGCGACGCGGATGTCGTGATTCGAGTTCACCTCGTCCCACGTGCTCGACATGATATCCATCATCTCGGGCGACAGCGCGTTACGCGCCTCGGGCCGATTCAAGGTGATTGTCAGAACGTGGCCGTCGCGCTCGACGATTGCATGAGGCTGGTCGCTCATCGGTAAATCTCCCCGGTCGAAGCGCTAAGCCGTTTGCGCCGACGTCAATTTATCGAGCCGATCGACGGCCGCCAGATATTCCTCGACCATCTGATATACGACTTCCTTGACCGAGCGCATCTCGTTCATGCGGCCGACGATTTGTCCCACCGGATTGAAACCGAGATGATTTCCCTTCTCCCCGAAGCGGCGCGCGCGAGCCGCGGCGGGCGCGGCGACCAGGTATTGCATCGGCATCGGGAGCGGCTTGGGTGCCTCGGGCGACTCCCACGCCTGCGTCCAATCGTTGCGCAGCATGCGAGCGGGTTTGCCGGTGAACGAGCGCGAGCGCACAGTGTCGGCGCTGGTCGCGCGAAAATACGAATCGCGCTGCACCGGAGTCGTGTCGGCCTCCTGCACGGTGAGCCAGATCGAGCCCGTCCACACGCCCTGCGCGCCCATCGCGAGCGCGGCGGCGATTTGCCGGCCCGTTCCGATTCCGCCCGCGGCGAGAACTGGAAGCGGCGCGACGGCGTCGATCACCTCCGGCCACAGCACGACGCTGCCGATTTCGCCGCAGTGTCCGCCGCCTTCGTGTCCTTGCGCGATTAGAATATCGACGCCGGCTTTTTTCTGCGCGAGCGCATGCTTGGTCGCGCCGCACAGCGCCGCCATCAGGCGGCCAGAGTCGTGGATTCGTTCGATCACGTCCGCGGGCGGAGTGCCGAGCGCGTTGGCAACGAGCTTGACCTTGGGATGCCGCAGCGCGACGTCAATTTGCGGCGCGGCCGTGGCCGCGGTCCATCCGAGCAGATCGCTGCCGCCTTTTTCTTCGGCCGGCAAATCCGGGATACCGTGCTGCTCGAGGATTTTATCGACGAACGCGCGATGCTGCGGCGGAATCGCCGCGATCAGTTGCTGCTCGAGCTTGACCGGATCGACTTCGCCCATGCCCTCGTACTTTCCCGGGATTACGATATCGACGCCGTAGGGCTTGTCGCCGACCTGCGAATCGATCCATTTCAGCTCGTACTCGAGCTGAGGCGCGGGATAGGCGAGCGCGCCGAGCACGCCGAATCCGCCCGCCTTGGTCACGGCGGCGACGACGTCGCGGCAGTGGCTGAATGCGAAAATCGGGAACTCGATCCCCAGTCGGTCGCAAAGCTCGGTATGCATCGTGATGATCTCCTCAGTGCGCGCGAATCTTGACGGCGAGAACGTGTTCTAGGCTCGAACTCTAAAATTGCGCGCGGCGATTGTCCAGCCGGCGGTTGCTAAAACAAAAAAGTTGGCGGGCGAGCGCTTGCGATGTGGCCCAGAACCCTCACCTACCGGCCGCGTTGCGGCCGGCCGCCTCTTCCGTAACGTAACGGGAGAGGTAAGGAAATTTCACATTAGATTAAGTTCCCGCTTGCCATTGACGCATGCCGCGCCACTCTTGGTAGATTAGAACCCATTCTATTTTCGGCTCCGGGAGGAACCGCCGTGGACGTTGGCGAGATCAATCTGCTCGACCCACTCATTTTCGAGAACAAGGTTCCGCACGAGTGGTTCACCTGGCTACGGCACCAAGCGCCCATCTTCAGGCATCCCGAGCCGGGCGGTCCCGGGTTCTGGGTGATCACGCGCTACGACGACGTCGTTGAAGTGGGCCGCGACGGCGTCACGTATTCGTCCGAGCAGTCTCGCGGCGGCGTAGTCGCGCTCGAAGATGCGGACGCGGCGGCGGATCTGTCGGCGCAAGGACGCATGATGCTCACGATGGACGCGCCCGATCATACGCGCTATCGCTCGCTGGTAAATCGCGGGTTCACGCCGCGCATGATCAACGCGCTCGGCACTCACATCCGCGAGATGGTGACGAAGATTCTCGACCCGGCGCTCGAGAAGCGCGATTGCGATTTCGTCACCGACGTCGCGGCCGAGCTGCCGCTCCAGGTGATCGCGGAGATGCTCGGGGTGCCCTTCGAGGATCGGCACAAGCTCTTCGAATGGAGCAACCGCATGATCGGCAGCAAGGATCCCGAGTACGCGGTCAGCCAGGACAAGGTCCAGCAAGCGGCGATCGAGATGTACATGTATTCGAACGAGCTGGCGAAAAAACGGCGCGAAGAGCCGCGCGACGATATCGTCACTGCGCTGCTCAAGGCGGACCTCGACGGCGACTCGCTCTCCGAGATGGACTTCAACGTGTTCTTCCTGCTGCTCGCGGTGGCCGGCAACGAGACGACTCGCAACGCGATGTCGCACGGGATGCATGCGCTGATCGAGCATCCCGATCAATTTGCGATGCTCGCCGACAATCCCGCGCTGGTGCCGTCGGCGACGGAGGAAATCCTGCGATGGGCGTCGCCGGTGATGTTCTTTCGGCGCAACGTCACGCGCGATACGGAGCTGCGCGGGCAAAAGTTGAAGCCAGGCGACAAGGTCAGCATCTGGTACATCTCGGCCAATCGCGACGAAGAAATTTTCCCCAACCCGTTCACCTTCGACATCACGCGCACGCCCAATCAGCACGTCGCGTTCGGCGGCGGCGGGCCGCACTTCTGCCTCGGCGCCAGCCTGGCGCGGATGGAAATGAGCATCCTGTTCGAGGAGCTGGTGAAGCGCGTCGCGTCGGTCGAGCGCATCGGCCCGGTCAAGCGCCTGCGCTCGAATTTCATCAACGGGCTGAAACACCTGCCCGTGCGCATCACGCCGCGCGCGCGCAAAGCCGCCTGAGCGGCGTCCGAGGCGAGGCGTCACATGGCGTCGGATTCGGAGCGTCCGCTGTCGGGCATCCGCGTGATCGATCAAGCGGACGAGAACGGTGAGCTATGCGGCCGGCTGCTGGCGGACTTAGGAGCCGAAGTTATCCGCGTCGAGTCAGTGGGCGGCGCCGCGTCGCGTCGCATTCCACCGTTTCACGGTGACACTAGCCTGTATTTCGCGGTGCGCAACCTCGGCAAGAAAGGCGTCGCGCTCGACATGGAATCCGCCGACGGGCGACGGCGACTCGACGATCTGCTCGACGCGGCCGACGTATGGATCGAGTCGCATCGCGCGAGCGATCTCGATCGTCGCGAAATACTCGGGCGTCATCCCGGACTCATCATCACGTCGATCACCGGCTTCGGACTGACGGGACCGTATCGCGACTACGCGGCCACCGACGCGGTGCTTATCGCGATGTCGGGATTGCTGTTTCGATCCGGCGTGCCGGGCAAGCCGCCACTGTTGCCGCCGGGCGCGATGGCCTGCGACATCGCGGGCACGACTGCGGCGTTCGCAACGACCGCTGCATTGTGGGATCGCGCGAAGACCGGACGCGGGCAGCATCTCGATGTCTCCGTGATAGAGGCAGCGGCGCAAACGTCGGATTGGGCGCTGCCAAATTTCAGCGCGAGCAAAGCGCGCGGCGGCTCATACTACGAGCTGCGATCCGGTTCTGCCCCCATCTACACGATGTACCCGTGCGCTGACGGCTACGTGCGCCTGATCATCCTGAATCGTCGGCAGTGGCGAGCGATGCGCGCGTGGCTCGGTGAGCCTGAAGTCCTGCAGCCGGATCATTTCGATCACCTGCTGGGACGCATGTCGATTCAGACCGATATTCTCGATCCGATGTTCGCGGAATTTTTCAAGGACAAGAGCAAACTCGAGCTGGCGCGCGAGGCGCAGCGCCGCGGTCTCGCGATGACGCCGGTGCTGAGTCCCGACGAAGTGCTGGCGGCGGATCATTTCAAGGCTCGCAAAACTTTCCGCAACGCCGAAGTGACGGACGGCGTGACGGGTCGAGTCGCCGACGGCTTCTTCATGCTCGACGGCCGCCGGCTTGGCTTCACTGGCCGCGCTCCCAATATCGGCGAGCACAATCGCGACACCTTCGCGCCCATGGCGAAGGCCGCGCCGCCCGCGAGCGCTGCGCAACGCCGGCGTCCGTTCGCCGGCCTGCGCGTGATCGATTTCGGAATCGGCGGCGTCGGCGTCGAAGCGGGCCGTCTACTCGCCGAATACGGCGCCGACGTAATCAAAATCGAGACG
>DATNLS010000164.1:0-3856 GCA_035602775.1 Candidatus Acidiferrales bacterium
GATCGCGTGATCGAGGTGATCGCGGCAAGTCCGCGGGTCGGCACGATCGATATCACCGGCGGCGCGCCCGAGCTGAATGAGAACTTCGCGATGCTGGTGGAGCGGGCGCGCGCGCTTGGCCGCAAGGTGATCGTGCGATGCAACCTGACGGTGACGCTGGAACCGGGAATGGAATGGCTGGTGGAATTCTACCGGCGCGCGACGGTCGAGCTGGTCTGCTCTCTTCCATGCTACACACTGGAGAACACCGATCGTCAGCGCGGCGCCGGCGTGTTCGACAAGAGCATCGCGGCGTTGAGGAATCTGAATGCCGCTGGATTCGGACGCGGCGAGCTGCGGCTCAATCTCGTGTACAACCCTGTCGGCGCGTCGTTGCCGCCGCCGCAGGCCGAGCTTGAAGCGCAATATCGCGAGCAGCTCGCGCGCAACTTCGGAATCGTGTTCGACCGCCTGCTCACAATCACGAACATGCCGATCGCCCGCTTCGCCAATCAGTTGAACGCCGTCGGCAATCATTCGGCGTACATGGGCCTGCTCGTGAATCACTTCAACCCCGCGACCGTCGGCGCGCTGATGTGCCGCGAACTGGTGAGTGTCGGATGGAACGGGCGGCTCTACGATTGCGACTTCAATCAGATGCTGGAAATTCCGATCGGTAGCGGCGCGGCGACCATCTGGGACGTCGCGGATGTCGGCGAACTGGCGGGTGCGCGCATCGCGACTGGATCGCATTGTTTCGGATGTACCGCGGGCGCGGGCTCGAGTTGCGGCGGCGCAATCGCGTGAAGTATTACCGGGTGAGACAACAGGAGATAGTTCATGGCTGTGAAAATCGAAGGCACCTGCGATCCTAAATTCAACCGCGTCAGGGACGCGTTCGCCGAGAATTTCGAAAAGCGAAATGAAGTCGGCGCCGCCGCCGCAGTTATGCTCGATGGCGAAAGCGTCGTGGACCTCTGGGCGGGGCACGCCGACAAGGCGAAGAGCAAACCGTGGACGCGCGACACGCTGGTCAACGTTTACTCGACCACCAAGGGCATCACCGCAATTTGTGCGCATCGGCTGGCCGACAAGGGCCTGCTCGACCTCGACGAGCCCGTGGCGAAGTACTGGCCCGAGTTCGCGCAGGGCGGCAAGGACAAGATACCGGTGCGGTTCCTGCTGAGTCATCGCGCGGGGCTTCCTGCCGTGCGCAAACTCCTCGACGCCGACGCGCTGTTCAATTGGACCAGCATGACGACGGCGCTCGCCGAGCAGGAGCCGTGGTGGGTGCCGGGCACGAAGCATGGCTATCATGCGCTGACGTTTGGATGGCTGGTCGGCGAGGTGATTCGGCGTATCACGGGCAAGACTCCGGGCGTGTATCTGCGCGACGAGATCGCAGGTCCGCTCGGTGCCGATATTCATATCGGTCTCGATGCGAAACATGACGCGCGAACCGCGGACATGATCGCGGCGGCGCCGCCGGCGCCAGGCGAGCCCAATCTGTTTGCCGATGTGATGAAGGATCCGGAATCGATGGTTGCCAAGGCGTTCATGAATCCGCCCGGCACGATGAGGCCTGGAATGGTCAACACGCGCGAGTGGCGCGCGGCCGAAATTCCCGCGGGCAACGGGCACACTACCGCGCGCTCGCTGGCACAGTTGTACGGCACGCTCGCGCGCGGCGGCGAACTGAACGGGGTGCGCGTGATGTCGAAGGACGAGATCGCGAAATGCTCGATCGAACAATCGCACGGCCCCGACGCATTGCTGGTGATCAACACGCGGTTCTCGCTCGGCTTCATGATGTCGCAGCCGGGCGCGTCGCTGGGCCCGAATCCAAAATCGTTCGGCCATCCGGGCGCGGGCGGCTCGCTCGGATACGCCGACCCCGAGGCGAAAATCGGATTCGGCTACACGATGAACAAGATGCAGAACAGCCTGCTGATCGACCCGCGCGCGACCGCGCTGATCGAGGCGATCTACGCGTCGATGTAGGGGAAGGGTAAATCACATGATTTAATGTGAAACCCGCGGTGGGTTTCACGCTTCCTTCGGCAGGGCTGAGCCCTGCACCCAGTGATTAGAAAGTCAGCGGCAGGGACTGCAGACCGCGCAGGCTCATCGCGGGGCGCCACTTTGGGTTCGGGTCGGTGAGCGCCAGTTTCGGCATCCGGCGAAGAATCGTCTCGAATGCGATGCGCCCTTCGACCTTGGCCAGCACTTCGCCGATACATCGATGGGGTCCCGCCGCGAATGACAGGTGATGGTTATCGGTCCGCGCGATGTCGAGCTTGTCGGGATTTGCGAACCGCGCAGGATCCCGATTTGCCGCCCCTAAAAAAACGACGACGTGCTCGCGCCGCGGAATCGTGCGGCCGGCGAGCTCGATGTCCTCGCTGGCGGTGCGGAATGTCGCCTGCACCGGGCTGTCGAAGCGCAGGAACTCGTCGAGCGCCGACTCGATGAGCGACGGGTCTGAGCGCAAGCGCGCCAGCGCGTCGGGATTGCGGAACAGCGCCAGCATCCCGTTGCCGATCATGTTCATCGTGGTTTCATGCCCGGCCAGCAACGTGAACATCGCGCTGAAAACCAGTTCCTCTTCAGTCTGCAAATCGCCGCGGCCTTCGGCCGCCACCATGATGCTGATCAGATCTTCGCGCGGATGCATCCGGCGGTCGGCGGCGAGGTCCGAGAAGTAGCGGCGCACGTCCGCGATCGCCTGGCGCACCTCGACCCCCGGATCGTTCGCGCTGATGACCGGATCGAGCGGCACGCCGAGCGTGCGCATCCAGTCGCGGAACATCGGCTTGTCGGCGTCGTCGGCGCCCATCACCTCGGCGAGCACGTCGATCGGAAATGGAAACGCGACGTCCTTGATCAAATCCATCGAGCCGCGCGCCTCGACCGCGTCGAGCAGGTAATCGACGATGTGCTGAATGCGAGGCTCCAATCCGCTCACGACGGCCGGCGAAAAAAACGTCGTCATCAGCCGGCGCAGGCGGGTGTGGTCGGGAGGATTGCGAAAAACGATCGCATGCTGGAGCGCCTCGCGCATCGACTTGAGGCCGTCGTCCGGCGGAAAACTGTCGAGCGCGTTGAGATCGAACGCGAGAAACCGCTTGTCGCGCAGGACGCTGTGACAGTCGGCATAGCGCGTGGAAATCCAGAACCCAATCGGCGTCCGCAGCAACGGATAGCGCGTGCGCAGGAATTTGTAGAGCGGATAGGGATTGGCCGAGAACAGCCGCCCGTAAAGGCGGCTAACAACGCGGCTGACCTTGGCAAACGTTTCAGGTGAGGCCATCGGTTACGCGTCCGGCAGTATAAGGGCCATACCGGTTGTGGTCCAGCGACCCTGACACCACCAAGGATAGTTTCGTTCCGTCAAAATTAATTTTTCGGAAGCGGCCTTCGTCCAGTGGTGACTGGCGGTCAACGGCGAAGGAGGTTTCGTCAGAGTGTCGTCCACAGCTGATGGTTTAGCAGATCGCGCGCGGCATGATCAGGCTGAAAAGTTCACCCCTCTGACTTGGTGCGGCGTGTGACCAACGACAACGAGAAGCGATCGCAGGTCCTGGTGTGGGCTACGGCACAATTAGGAGCCGATGGCGGGCCTGTAAGCGGCGATGCGATAGACTTCTTTAGCCTCGCGCTCGCAATGTTCGTAGGCACGATCAAGTTCCCGAGTAAATTCCGCCAGATCCCTGGATTCGGCTTCTTGTTTCACGCGCGCATAGTAAAACCAGACGGCCTTCTTCGCGACTTCCAGTGCTGGGATGAACCCGGTACGTTCCGTATCTAAGTGCGCCACCCACTTGTCCCGATATTCGCGGAATATATTAATTTCCTTGTTGAACGCATCTTCGTCCAG
>DATNLS010000296.1:0-3442 GCA_035602775.1 Candidatus Acidiferrales bacterium
CGACGCCGTCTCTCTCTACTGCAGGCCTTCGAACGCATGCTGGCAGCTGAATCGCGCAATTCGAGCCTTTGCTCGCCATCGCCGCAAGGCACGGACGTTGCGTATCGCGATGGGGGTCAGTGGCGCCGGTGGGGCAGTGCACTTGGCGGCCCGACCTCTGTTCCGGCACTTTCGCGATCAAGGAGGGCTGCGTCCTAATGGACCAGATCATTCAACAGTCCCTGGCGGGCAGGCGATTCGCGTTGATGGGATTCGAGGCAGCCGAGGGCGGTTCGATCATTGCGGCATTGGGGATTGTCCGCGGAATCGGCCACGTGGTCGGCGCGACGCCGAACATTCCCGGGCTCAACTCTTTTTCTCCTTTCGACGCTTGCTTCGTTAACGCCTCGGCGCTCGGCGCCGGCGAAGGTCCGGCTCCGATCATAATGATCGCGCGCAGCCGCAAGCCGGCGGTAATCGTCGGGACGCTCGACGAACTGGTGGCGGGATTCGCAGTATTCGCCGATCTCAACCGCGACTTCATGGCGCGCCCCTGGAAGCCCGAGGAGCTATTGCTGAGGGCATACCGAGTGCTCAGCTACGTCGAGACTGCGGAAATCGCGATTGAATCGGCTGTTCGAAGCGGTGCCCGGCGCGTCGTGCTCGCCGATGACGACGCCACGACCATCGTGATGCTGACCACGATCCTGAAGCATTTCAATTTCGAGTGTGAAGTCGCCAACGACGGTGCGCAGGCATTGGAACTGGCTCGCAAGAAAAGGCCCGACCTCATGCTGCTGGACGTGTCGATGCCGAAGATGGATGGCTTCGAAGCGCTGAAAGCGCTGCGCGGCGATGCCACCACCCGGATGACGCCGGTAATCCTGGTCAGCGCGCTGCATGACGAAGCTGAAGTGGTAAAGGGCTTCTCGCTGGGCGCCGACGACTACATCACCAAGCCTTTCAACTCGGGGGAGCTGATCGCCCGGATCAACCGTGTTTTGCGGGAAGTGGACGCGGCTTGAGCGGAATGGTTGTCATGTAGCGCCCGGCTGTTTTACTGTTCTGGCGTGTTTCGACTCGACGGCAAGATCGCGATTGTCACCGGCGCCGGCTCGGGGATCGGTCTGGCGATCGCCTCGACATTCGCGCAAAACGGTGCTCGTGTCTTCGCGCTCGATCGCGATCTCAAAGCCGCAACCGCTGTGGTCGAGAAGATTTGCGCAGCTGGCGGTTCCGCATCGGCGCTCGAATGCGACGTCGCGCTCGCTGAGTCGGTCGAGGCCGCCTTCGCGCGCATCGATTCCGACCGCGATTCGCCGCGCATAGACATACTGGTGAACAACGCCGGCATCGCGAACATCGGCACGGTCGAGAACACCTCCGAGGAAGACTTCGACCGCGTTTATTCGGTCAACGTGAAGGGGATATTTCTCTGTTCGCGCGCTGCCGTGCGCCGGATGCTCGCGAGCGGCGGCGGTGTCATTCTCAATCTCGCGTCGATCGCGTCGCTGATTGGCCTCACGGATCGCTTCGCTTACTCGATGAGCAAGGGTGCGGTGCTGACGATGACGCGTTCGATCGCAGTCGACTACGTCAAGCGCGGCATCCGATGCAACTGCATCTGTCCGGCGCGCGTTCACACACCATTCGTTGACGGTTATCTGCGCACTACCTATCCGGGGCGTGAAGCCGAGATGTTCAAGCAACTGTCGGACTATCAGCCGCTCGGCAGGATGGGCACGCCCGCAGAGGTCGCGGCGCTCGCGCTCTACCTGTGTTCGGACGAGGCGTCATTCATCACGGGGCAGGCGTATCCGATCGACGGCGGCGTCCTCGTATTCTGATGAAACAGTACGGCCGCACGATCTACCTGAAGGACGACCCGCAAATCATCGAGCGCTACCTCGCGCATCATCGCGCGATCTGGCCGGAGGTCGAGCGCGGGCTCAAGTCCATCGGCATCGAGCGCATGCTTATCTTCAAGCTCGGCCGCCAGCTCTTCATGTTCATGGAGACGACCGACGCGTTCGATCCCGAGCGCGACTTCGCGCGTTACGAGGCGAGCAATCCGCGCAATCGCGAATGGCAGGAGCTGATGGCCTCGATGCAGGAGCCAGTGCCGGACGCGCAGCCCGGCGAATGGTGGGCCGAGATGAAGCTGGTCTTCTCGCTCTGAGGCTTACTTCGATGGCTTAACGAACTTGAGCGTCATGCGATCGCTTTCTCCGATCGCCAGGTACTTGTCGCGATCCTTGTCTCCCTGTCTCAACGTCGGCGGCAGATTCCACACGGGTTGATTGCGCGGGTCCTTGGGATTTGCGTTGATTTCCGATGTGCCCGCCAACTTGAAGCCGGCCTGCTCTGCGGTTTGGATCATGAAGTCTTGGCGCACGTATCCGTTTTTTGCTTTCGGATCCTGCGGTTGCGACGGGTCGGCGCGATGGTCTTCTATGCCGAGGATTCCGCCGGGCTTCAGGGCGCGGTAGAAGGCCTTGAAATAGTCCTCGGTGGTGCCGCGCGGAAGCCAATCGTGAACATTGCGAAACGTCACGACCATGTCTGCGCTACCCGCAGGTGCGATTTCGGTTTCGGCCGGCGGCTGTAGCGTAGTGACGATGATCTGACTGTAAACCGCGGGATCGGCTTTGAGCTTGTCCTCGAAGGTCTTGGCGCCCGCGCCTCCTCCGACCGCCTCGTAAAGCTTGCCGTGGTCTTTGAGAAACGGCGCCAGTATCTCGGTGTACCAACCAGCGCCGGGCGAGATCTCGACCACCGTCATATCCGGCTTGATCCCGAAGAACGTAAGCGTCACGAGCGGATGTCGGTATTTATCGCGTGCCTTGTTCGCGTCGGAACGCTGCGGTCCCGCGATCGCAGCCTGGAGCGCTGCCGTGGTACCGGCGTCATCCGCGAGGGCCGATTGCGTCAGCGAGATTGCGATCACCCCAGCCAACAGGACGAGCAACGAGAATTTGATTCGGTGCTTCATTTCTTCCTCCATTCCGCGCCGCCAGGGAACTCGAACGCTGCTAGTGACGCGGGGAGCATCTCGATGCTGAAGCCCGGCGCGGTCGGCGGCATGTAGCGGTCGCGATGTATGACGACTGGATCCTTGAAGTGCTCGTGCAAGTGATCGGCGAATTCGACCATCCGGTTGTCGAGGCTGCCGCTCACGCAGATGTAATCGACCATCGAAACGTGTTGCGCATATTCGCATAGCCCGATTCCGCCCGCGTGCGGACATACCGGCACGCCGAACTTCGCGGCGAGCAACAGCACGGCCAGCGCTTCGCTGAGTCCGCCGAGGCGGCAATTGTCGAACTGGCAGAAGTCGATCGCGCCGGCCTGCATCAGCTGCTTGAACATCACGCGATTGGCGCCATGCTCGCCGGTCGCGACGCCGATCGGCTTGATCGCGCGGCGAATGGTCGCGTGACCAAGGATGTCGTCGGGGCTGGTC
>DATNLS010000276.1:0-6019 GCA_035602775.1 Candidatus Acidiferrales bacterium
CGCCCAGCGACCGCGCCCGCCGAGTCGCATGTAGCCGACTGACCGTTGGTACGCGCGTCACGGTTTCGCTGTGCGCGTTACTCGATTGATTACGAAGACCCCGCTCGGGTTCTTCCAGTGGTAGTAGAGCGAGAGGTCGTCTGGGGAAATCGAGGGCGCCTCGGCAAAGCCGGTGATCGCGTCGATTTTCTTCGGCTCATCGAACGGCTTCGTCGCCGACTTGCGGGTCGCCATGTAGATGCCAATCTGCCCTGCCTTGACGTTGGTTCGCGTGAAGAAGAACTCCAGCTCGTCAGCGGAAGTGTCCGCCGCATAGTTGAGATACTTGTTGTCGTTAATTGTCTTCATGATCCTGGCGCTGTGCGGATCGATCGCGAAGCTGCCGTCAGTCTGACGGGTCGCGACCATCATCTCGGTGCTCGTCAGATTTCCGGTGGAAAAATTGCCCTGCGTGAAGTACAGGGTGTTGCCGTCAGCGCTGATTTCCTGGTCGAAGTTGATCAGCCCCAACTTCGGCGCCGCGACGCCCGGAACCGGATTCACCGGCGTTACGCTCGCGACACCGCTAACATCGGCAAACGGCCCCGAATAGATCGTCGACAAATATCCCGGTGCGCCGGTGCTCTCGTAACTTCTGGTGGTAATAAAATAAAAGTTGCCGAGTGAGTCCATCGACGCGACCGCATCGAGCGGGCCGCTGCTGTTGACCGCGCCTCCGATCTCGCCCTGGTACTGAAACGTCACGTCACTTACGCGAGTCGCCCAGAACAAGCTGGTGGTGGGTGCGGAGTTCGAGTTATTGAAGAAGAGGTAGTTCCCGTCGCGGCTGATGAATGGCTCCATCGCGTCGTTGCTATTACCCTCGATGTCGTCATAGCCGAGAATCTGCACCATCTCCGGATTGCCGAACTCGGTGTACGCAGGCGGCTTCACCTTTTTGTCAGGGGCCGAACCTGCGTGCGCGCCCGCACTCGACAAAAACTGCATAACAATCGTCGCGGCGATCGTGACGAGCGTAAGATTCCGCCTGGGGTTCATAGCGCGATTCTCGGACTCATCAGGCTAGCAAGGAGGGCGGTCGCTTCGTAACCCAGTTGGTCGCTTGATCGTACGCATGCGCGAGTTGCATGCACGCCATCTCGGCGTGGTTTGGGCCGACGACCTGAATGCCCATCGGCAGTCCGCGTTCGTTGAAGCCGGCCGGGACACTGAGCGCCGGGCATCCCGACATCGAGACCGGAATCATCACCTGCATCCAGCGATGATAGGTATCCATGGAAACGCCGCCGACCTCTTTTGGCCAATGTGTAGTCGCGTCGAACGGGAAGACCTGGCCCGCGGGCGCGATCATGAAATCGTATTTCTCGAAAAATTCTCGCACCTCATGGTACCAGGCCGTTCGCGCTCGCGACGCGCTCGCCACTTCCATCGCCGTCGACTTGAGGCCGTTCTCGATTTCCCACTGCAGTTCAGGTTTCATCAGTGCGCGTTGGGCGGAATCCTGATAACTCGCATTCAGCTCGGCCGCAATTTGCCAGCCTCGAATCGTCATCCAACTCTGCCACACGCGCTCGAGCGGGTAGTTGAGGGTCGCTGTCTCCACGATGCATCCGAGCGATTCGAAAATCTTGAGCGACCCTTCGCAGAGTTCAAGCACTCCGGGATCGAAAGGGATCTGTCCGCCGAAATCGCCGACCCATCCGATGCGTGTCCCCTTAAAATCGCGCTCGAGCGGGCCGGCGAAGACGGTCGGATCCTGGCGAATCGAATGCGGCGTGCGCGCGTCATATCCGGCAATCACCGAAAGAAACATCGCAAGGTCCGGCACTGTGCGCGCCATCGGGCCAGCGACCGAAATCAAAGGTGTGAAAACTTCGTAGAACTGTGACGGCACCCGGCCAATAGAAGTCCGGAACCCGAACACGTTGTTCCACGCGGCGGGATTTCGCAGCGATCCACCGTTGTCGCTGCCGTCTGCCGCCGGCAACATCCGAAGCGCGAGCGCGACCGCCGCACCGCCGCTGCTGCCGCCGGATGTCTTCGATTGATCGTAGGCGTTGAGCGTGGTGCCGAAGACCGGATTGTAGCTCTGCGATCCCAGCCCAAATTCCGGGACATTGGTCTTGCCGATGAGGATCGCGCCGGCGCGCCGAAGCCGCTCGACCATGATCGAGTCATGGCGCGGAATAAAATTCTTGAACAGCGGCGATCCCATCGTCGTGCGGATCCCCCTGGTGGGCTCGAGGTCCTTCACCGCGTGCGGGAAGCCGTGCATCCAGCCGAGATATTCACCGCGCGCAATTTGCGCATCGCGAGTTCTGGCCAGCTCGATCAAGGCCTCGCGCGGCTCAAGCGAAACGATCGCATTGACGCGCGGGTTCAGGTGCTCGATCTGATCGAGATATGCGGTCATCACCTCGACGGACGAAATCTGTTTCGCTTTGATCGCGCGCGAAAGCGCAACCGCGTCGAGATTTACGATTTCCGCCACGTTCACAATTTCGATTTGGCGCTATCGCAGCGCTGCGCCACTCCCCATCCGAGCTCCGCGGTAATTCTCGCCTTCGCTCCGCGCAATGCCGCATCGGGACCGCTAGCGTTGCCCAGTTTCGCGCGCATCGCGATTCCCTGCGAGATCGCGGCGCCGCGAAAAAACGAAAACGCCACAAAGAACATCAGCTCGGGTACGCCGACCCGGCCGACCCGCCTGCAATACGCGGCGACGAAATTCTCTTCGCTCGGAATCCCCGCCAGTTTCAGATCGATGCCTTGAAAACTCGACACGCCGTCGATGCCGGGCGGGCAATGGTAGGCGCGGCAGGCCCACGCCAAGTCGCTCAGCGGATGCCCGAGCGTCGAGAGTTCCCAGTCGAGCACGGCGACCACGCGCGGCTCGGTCGGGTGAAAGATCAGATTCTCGATGCGGTAGTCGCCGTGCGCGATTGTCGTCTCATCCGCCTTGGGGATGTGCCGGTTCAGCCAATCGATCAGTCGATCCATCTCCGGGATCTCGTCGGTCTTCGACGCGTTGTACTGCCTGGTCCAGCGCGCAAGCTGACGTGCGACGTACGCCTCGGGACGGCCGAAGTCGCCGAGTCCCACCGCGCGAAAATCCACCCGATGCAGACGTGCGAGCACGTCGTTCATCGAGTCGTAGCACGCCGTGCGCTCGCGCGGACTCGCCTCGGGCATCATCGGATCGCGCATAATGCGCCCCTCGACAAAGTCCATCACGAAGAACGCGGTCCCGATGACGCCGGCGTCCTCGCATAGGAGGTGGACGCGCGGAACCGGCACGTCAGTCGCCGCCAGCGCTTTGATGATTCGAAACTCGCGTTCGACCTGATGCGCCGACTGGAGCAGCGTGCCAGGCGGCTTCTTGCGCATGACGAAGCGCGCATCCGGAGTCTCGAGCAGAAAGGTGGGATTCGATTGTCCGCCGACGAACTGTCGAACGCTGAGAGGACCGCGAAAGTCCAGCATGTGGTCGCGCAGATAGCGCTCGAGCGAGGCTTCATCGAAGCGATGATTCTCGCGTACCGCTGTGACGTCGGCCTCGTGCGGCATCACTTCGCGCTCCCGGTCTGAGTGGGCTGAGTATTAAGCGGTTGCTGCACGCAGCTCTGAATCTCGGTCTGCGCCTTGTCGGTGTCGACTGGATTGAGATGAGGCATGGAAGTCCAGGCGCCCCATCCGAGTTCTTCTCTGACATAGTAAGAGCGCCGTTCGGTTTCGAAATCAACTTCGTCCGCGCCGGCATCGGTTTGCACGCTGCAAACTACTTTCTCGCCGGCCGGAACCACGAACGCATGGTAGCCGCCGGGGCCGATACGCACCGTGTCTTCACCGCAGGTTACCGCGGGCAAGATCAAGGACGACGCATAGCTGTAAGGCCGATACACGTAAATTACCGCGTTGCCCGGAGGCGACGAGATTTTTTCAAACGGCTGGCCCTGCACGGCGCATCCGAATGCCGCCGTCGCGACGACGCCAAGCAAGAGCAGCAGAAGCCGACGGTTCATTGACCCGCGGACGCGGTTGGAGATTTGACTGCCTTGGTGGCAGCCTCCGCCAACCTCGCCTCATCCTTGTAGAGCTTTTGATCGATCCTCTGCCGGACCGCGGCCAGTGCCGCGTCGTCCACCTCCTTGTGGGTGGGCTGCTTGTAAAGGTTGTACGATTTCGAGGCGTGCTCCTTGGCGGTGTAGTCGCCAAGCACAACGTCGCCGGCGCTGATCGACAAGGACGCGAATGCGGTCACGCCAATATCCCCGGTCGGAGAACCGGCCCAATTTTGCGGATCCGCCCAGGAAATGATCAGCGGGACGTGATAGTCGTCGTGCGTCAATTCCTCGCGATAGGTGAATGTCACGGGGGAAGTATCCGACAGGGACATCGCGACCGCGGGCGGAAGTTCATTCGGATCGCCGGAAATCAACTTGCCCTTGAACGGCAGCGCATGAGCGGGCACGTCGTCGACCTGGGGCGCGATTACGAGATGCGACTCCAGTTGAGGCGCGGCCGCGGTTTGCGCTTGCGATGGCAAAGCCGACTGAGCCGCCTGCTGAGTGCTGCATCCGACCACGGGAACTGCGGCAAGAAGGGCCGCGAGCGCAAATATATGTCTCATGACCTGGCGGCGGCGCGAGCGGTATTCAGGAATTGCGGCCTCGCAACGCCATACAACAATTGTATCAGAAAAGGTCGCGCTACTTGACGATACCGCTGGCCAGGTAGACGGTGCCGCCGAGCATCTGCTCGACCTCGACGCGCGTCAGCAGCGGCTCGAGATTGCTCCACGGGCGCGCGAGGCCCTCGAGCGTGCTGGTCGATCGCAGCGCCGCGCCCCACACGAATACGTTCAGCGGCATCGCCCGCACCGGCGCCCACTTGAGTCCGGCCGCGACGATCCGCGCGCCCGGCTTGAGATGGCTGATGATATTGGCGAGCGCGCCCGGCGTGCGCATTATGTCGTGCGTGAAATGAAACAGCGCCGCGTCAGCCGCAAACGGTATCGCCGCTTCCTCGACCGAGGCCGAAACGAGCGTGACGTTGGTCCAGCTATTTTCAACGGCGCGCGCCCGCGCCAGCTCGAGCATCTCGGGGCTTTGCTCGATTCCTACGATTGAGCCGTCGGGACCAACCAGGCTTTCCAGAGCCGTAAAGCTGAGTCCAGTGCCGCATCCGACATCCAGAACCCGGTCGCCCTTGTTCAGTTGAAGCAGATCGATCGCGCGCTGCCGCACCGGCTCGAACAGAAGAAGCTCGAGATCGTAGATTCGCGCACGCGATCGATATTGCCGTAGCGCGGTAGAGCGGTTCGGCGTGAACCAACGCGCCAGGCGCTGAAATGGTTGCGAACGGTCGTCGCGAGGGGTGTCCACCATCGATGCCTCGATTTACCGAATATCACGAAAGCGCTCAAACTTCTCGGCTGTGCTTTGTGCGAGCCCAGCGCGCCATTCGACGCTAGCGTGGCAATCTGCTAGTTAAATGCCTCATTTGCACATAATGACGTGAAAATATACTGTGTGTTAAGCGAAGGCGCGGTCCCAGCAGACGGAGATTTATGGGCAAACGGATTTGGTTCACGGCGATTGCTCTGGCGATCGGCGGGCTGGCGGTCTGCATCCTGCCGATCTCGGCGCGATCGTCTTCCGGCGCGACCACCGCGCCGGCCCAAATTACCGAGTCGATCAACGACGACGACGTTATCGCGGTGCCGGGCAATGTCCGTCCCGAGGCGACGGCCGCCAATGATCGCGGACGCGTCGCCGACGACTTCCCGCTGGACCATCTGATCCTTCTGCTGCGGCGCTCGCCACAACAGGAGCGCCAACTCGATCAGTTGCTGACCGATCTCGAAGATCCAAACTCGCCCAACTTCCACCATTGGCTGAGCGCCCAGAACCTTGGAAATCGTCTCGGCCCAAGCGCGCGGGACATCGACACGATCAACGCATGGCTTCGAGCGCACGGGTTCCGGGTCAACTACGTCTATCCGAGCGGCATGCTAATC
>DATNLS010000289.1:0-31523 GCA_035602775.1 Candidatus Acidiferrales bacterium
ACGCTTGAGCTCGGCGGCAACGACGCCGCGATCACGCCGTGGAATTATCCGATCATGCTCGGGATGTGGAAGATTGCGCCCGCGCTGCTGGCCGGCAACACGATCGTGCTGAAGCCGTCGCCCTACACGCCGATCACGACGCTGATGCTCGGTGAGATTCTGAAGGACATCGTTCCGCCCGGCGTCCTCAACGTCGTCTCGGGCGGCGACGAGCTCGGCTCATGGATGACCAGTCATCCGGTGCCGCGAAAAATTTCCTTCACCGGCTCGGTCGAGACCGGCAAGCGAGTGGCCGCGGCCGCCGCGCCGGATTTGAAGCGGGTTACGCTTGAGCTCGGCGGCAACGACGCCGCGATCATCCTGGCGGACGTAGATCCCGCCGTCGTTGCGCCGAAGATTTTCTGGGGTGCGTTCGAGAACTCGGGACAGATCTGCAGCGCGATCAAGCGCGTGTACGTGCCCGAACAGATGTACAACGCGTTGCTCGACAACCTCAGCGAGATTGCCAAGGGCGTCAAAGTGGGCGATGGACTCGAGGCCGGCACCCAGCTCGGTCCGATCAACAACAAGATGCAATTCGAGCGCGTTACCGAACTGGTTGAGGACGCGAAAAAGCATGGCGCAAAGATCGCCTCGGGCGGCTCGCGCGTCGGCAAGGAAGGCTACTTCTTCGCGCCGACGATCGTCGGGAATATTTCCGACGGCGTGCGCCTGGTCGATGAAGAACAGTTTGGACCCGCGCTCCCGATCATTCCTTACAAGGATGTCGACGACGCCGTCCGCCGCGCCAACGCCACTCACTTCGGGCTGAGCGGTTCGGTATGGTCCAACGATTCGGCGCGCGGCGCCGAGGTGGCCTCGCAGCTCGAGTGCGGTTCGGCGTGGGTCAATCAGCATCTCGCGATCGCGCCGAATCTGCCGTTCGGCGGAGCGAAGTGGTCGGGCATCGGCGTGGAGAACGGCACCTGGGGCCTGATGGGCTTCACGGAAATCCAGGTGGTTAATTCGGTCAAGCTTTCGTAGCAGGTTTGCGTAAAGTCGCCCCCGCGGTATCGTAAATTCAGGCGATACCGCGGGGGCGCGTTTTTTTTGAAATGGGACGCTACGACGACTACAAGCAGAGAGTCCTGCGCATCAGCCAGCGGCTGTCGGCCGACGGTTACTTCGGATCAAAGTCGGGCAGTGCGGGCAACGTCTCGATGCTGGTCGAGGGCGAGGACGCTATAGTCGTCACGCCGACGCGCCTTCAATACGATGTGATGACGGTCGACGACATTTGCGTCGTCGACTTCGATCTCGCGCCAATCGAGGGTAACCGCAAACCCTCGATCGAAGCTCCGATGCACGTCGCGACTTACCAGGCGCGCGCCGACGTCAGCGCCGTCATTCATACCCATCAGACGTTTGCGAGCGCGCTCAGCATACTGAACGAGCCGATCCCGCCGCTGTTCGACGAAGTCACGTTGGCTATCGGCAATACGATAGACGTCGTGCCGTACGCCCTGTCAGGCACGCGCGAACTGCACGACAACGTCGCGCGCAAGCTCGCCAATCGATGCCACTGCTACATACTTCAGAACCACGGCACGCTCTGCATCGGCGCCGATCTCGACAAGACGTTCACGTTCGTCGAGCTGCTGGAAAAGTCCGCGCACATCTATATGCAAGCGCTGGCGACCGGCAAGACGGTGACAATTCTTCCTGAGAAAACCGTCGCGCAACTTCACGCCGCGGTGGTCGCACGACAGGATCGCGAAATCGCGCGCAAGCAGCCGAGTCACTAATGAGCGACTACGTCGTGACGCTGGGCGCGCACGTCCTGGATATCCTCGGCCGCTACGTCACGCACATTCCCGAGGGACAGGGCAGCGTGCTGCTCGACGAGATTCGGCTCGCACCAGCCGGGAGTGCGGCGGGCACCGCGGTCGGCCTCGCGAAATTAGGACTCGAGGTCGCGACTGCGGGCGCGGTCGGCGACGACGCGCTTGGCGACGTGCTCATTCGCGCGCTCAACGGATACGGCGTCGACACCACCCAAGTCGTTCGCAAGCCCGGCGTTCAAACCTCGGCGAGTATCCTGCCGATTCGGCCAAATGGAGACCGGCCTGCGCTTCATGCGATCGGAGCCAACGCCGTTTACTCGATCGACGACGTGCCGTGGCCGTTGATCGAGAGCGCGGCGCATCTGCATCTCGGCGGCAACGATTCGATGCGCGGACTCGGGCGCGATGGAGCCGCGCAAATCCTGCGGCGCGCGCGTAACAGCGGCGCGACCACCAGCATGGACATCCTGAGCGAAGGCTCGCCGAAATTGCTCGCGATCCTGAAGCCGTGTCTGCCCTTCGTCGACTGGTTCATGCCCAACGCCGATCAAGCTTGCAAGCTGACGGCGACGTCGACACCTGAACAGGCAGCGACTCAGTTGCTGCTCGTCGGTGTGGGTGGAGTCGTTCTGACGATGGGAGGCGACGGCAGCTTGCTGACGACCGCGCATGGACGGGTTCATCTAGCGGCGCACGAGATTGAGGTCGTCGATACGTCGGGATGCGGTGATGCGTACTGCGCCGGCTTCATTCGCGCACTGCGGCTTGGCTGGCCGCCATTGGAATGCATGAAGCTCGGCAATGCCGCGGCGGCGTTAGTCGCGCGGGGCCTCGGCTCGGACGCCGGCATCCGCGATTTGGACGACACGATCCGCTTCATGCGCGAAACTCCCTTGCGTTCCAGCTAACCGTCTTGCAGAAATTGAGAATATGAAAACTCAACTGACGCGTCGCGCGTTTGTGGTGGGAAGTCTCGCGGCCGGCTTCGCGCTCGCCGTAATGCCGGTGTCGGCCGACACGATCACGACCGACAGCAACGGACTCATCGCCGGCGAGGTCAAGATACCGGTCGCAGGCGGCGAGATTCCCGCGTATCGCGCGATGCCGGCAAGCGGCGGTCCTTTTCCGACGGTGTTGGTGGTGCACGAGATTTTCGGCGTCCACGAGCACATCAAGGACATCTGCCGGCGGCTCGCCAAGCTCGGCTACTTCACAGTTGCGCCGTTGCTGTACTCGCGCGAGGGCGACGTCGCGAGCATGAGTGACGTTAAGCAAATTATCTCGAAGGTCGTCGCCAAGGTGCCCGACCAGCAAGTTGCCTCCGATCTCGACGCTACCGTCGCATGGGCGAAAAGCACCGGTAAGGCTGATACCACGAAACTCGGCATCACAGGATTTTGCTGGGGCGGCCGGGAGGTCTGGCTCTACGCCGCTCACAACCCTGCAGTGAAAGCGGGAGTCGCCTGGTATGGGCCTTTGCAGACTCCGCCGTCGGATCTCAGGCCGAAGAATCCGATCGACCTGGTGAATCAGATCAACGCGCCGATTCTGGGTCTCTACGGCGGCAAAGATATGGGAATCCCGCTTGCCCAGATCGAGCAGATGCGCGCGGCGCTCAAGGCCGGCGGCAAGCCGTCAGAAATCGTCATCTATCCGGATGCCGGCCACGGCTTCAACGCCGACTATCGTCCCAGCTACAACCCGCAAGCCGCCAAAGATGGATGGACCCGGATGCAGTCCTGGTTCAAGCAACACGGAGTAGTCTGACACTATATAGCGTCGACTGACTATTGGAGTAGCTAATCAACTAGGATAAGGAGGGCCACTCGCGAGTACCTTGTCCAGCGATTTGTCGTAGCCATAAATGTCGTCGAAGAACCTTACTTGGCCGTCTGGATCGACTACTGCCGTACTATAGAGAATTAGTACTGGAATAGGTTTGTCGAGATTCACCTGAACATTGTCGGGGCCGGTATTCATAGCCGCTTGAATTTTGTCCATTGTCCATTGGGGCTTGTCGCGCAGCACCCACGCCGCCAGGTCGGCAGGCCTTTGGACCCGGATACATCCGTGACTGAAGTCGCGGCGCGAGCGCGAGAACAGTTCCTGTTCCGGGGTACTGTGCAGATACACGTTATACTGATTGGGGAATATGAATTTCACCAGGCCGAGCGCATTCTTCGGCCCGGGCTTCTGCCGTACGCTGAACGCGCCGGAACGAATTCCGCTGATGATATCGTCCGAGGCCGGCGACGACGGCACCACGTTGCCACTTCGGTCCACGACTTCGAAATTGTTATCTGCCAGGTAGTTGGGATTGCGCTCGGTCTTCGGAATCGTTTCGTTGCGCAAGATCGATGGCGGAACCAGCCAATAGGGGCGGAACACTACGTACTTCATGTTTTGAGCGAACACCGGCGTCTGCGTACGCATCGCCTTGCCGACGACTACTCTCATCGTCAGGTAATTGGCCGGTTGGCGGCGCATCGTGCGTAGCTCGAATTCGGGAATATTGACGATGATCGGCGGCTCGGGGAAGTCCGGCGGTATCCAGCGGTATCGTTCCAGCGTGAGTTGCAGCTGTTGCAGGCGGGTTTTCAGCGGCACATTCAACGCGGTCACGGTGCCCTTGCCCAGGACGCCGTCAGTGTCAAGGCCGTGGCGATGCTGAAAGTGTTTCACCGCATCAACGACGACACCGCTATAAGTTGTCGAGTTGGCGGGCACGTCGGCGGCTGCCGCCAGGTCGCCGAGCTGACGCAATCGCGCGACCAACTGCGGCATCGCCGCGAAGGTACCGTTGGGTCGCACTCCCTTTTGCGGCACTGGTATCGGCGGTGTGTCGCCGGTTGTCACCATCTTGGTGTAAGTGAGGAGCGCATCTTCGGCGCGTCGATAGCCATCATAATTGGGTTCGACCTTCGCTAGGACCGCGGGAATGTCCGACGCCGGCAGCACCTGCGTCCTCAGCTCGTCGGCCAGGTCGAGTCGCTGGGGCCCTACCGTCAGGCCGAACTTGAAGTGCTGAGGGTTAACCCTTCCAATGTGCAAATCGGAAATGTAGCGCATCGCGCTTACCGTGAGCGCTAGATCGATATGTGCCAGGTCAGTGTCGGATGCCTTGGGCGCCGTCGGCTGGAGCTTGGCGAGTCGCGCGTCCCAGCGCGAGGCGTCGTAGTCTTCGGGATTGAGGCCTTTCAGCGCGGCCTGCTGAAACAGCAGAATCATCGAGACGGCCTGCGGACTGGCCTTACCGTTCTGGATCCATGCCAGCGAATTGCCGCCCGCGTCGTAGAATTTTTTTACACTGTCGCGATAGTCGGTGAAGTTGGGCCAGCGCAAGTCGGCCAGCGTACCGGATGCGACAAGAGTACCGAGATCATCGAATCCTGGAGGCGCCGGGCTCGCGGGAGCCGCCGCGTTGGTAGCGGGAGTCGGCGCGGGAGAATTGGCGGCGATGGCCGCAACGCTGCCGCACAGCGCTGCGCTCAGTATCGCCAACGCGAATTTGTGATTCTTCATGCACGCTCGCCCTCTCGCGAACACACAGTACATAGGTTGCGCGCGGATTCGTCGCAAGAGCGGGTCGCGGTGAATTTGCGACAATCGCGAAGCATCCGTAGTCTCAAGGAAGAGCTTTGCGTGTAACCGATTTTCTTCAGACGGATTAAGATGCCCAGTATCGCGACGTGGATTCGCCAATGCGACGAGCATTGGTTCGCAGTTATTTTCAGCCGTTATCCGCACGTGACGGTGCACAACGCCCGATTGCATCCGGTCGATCTCGGCCAGATGGATGCGCTGATGTTGACCGGCGGCGGCGACATTTCGATCAGTTTTCTGCGACAGGAGATCGCGCAGCCGTCGTTGATAGTCGATACCGACTGCGCGCGTGATGCGTGGGAGTTCAAAGCTACTCGCGATCTGCTCTTTTCAGGAAAGCCAGTACTTGCTATCTGCCGGGGCTTGCAGGTGCTGAACGTCGCGCTGGGCGGGACCTTGCACGTAGATATTCCCGGCCACGACAACTATGAGAGAGAGAACGTCCAGCCCCTCAGGCACAGCTCAAAGGCTATTCATCGATTCGAGGCGGTGAACAGCTCTCATCACCAGGCGCTCGAGAACTTGGCCGATGGAATCGAAGTCGAGGCGTGGTCAGCGGGTGACGGAATAGTCGAGCAGGCACGACTGCAATCGCATCCCTACGCAATCGGCGTGCAGTATCATCCGGAACGCGACCCGCTCTATCTTCCACTCTTCGCTGATTTCTTCGCGCGAGTTCGCAACGGCGAATAAGATGCTAACGGTTCGCGTCGGTTGCAATATCCATTTCGAATGCGAAACGTCGGCGACTGTCATACTGTTGGTAAATCCGAAATTCGATCCCGAGCGTCCGATACGTGAGGAAAAACTCGATTTCGGAATCGCGACGAAATTCGAATCATTCGCCGACCGCGACGGCAACATCGCTTACCGGGTGCTCCTTGGAACCGGACTCAACAAGATTCAGCACGACGCGCTAGTCGAGGTGTCCACCGCATCGGACAAGTCCGATCAATTCGGAAACGCGCCGTCCGTCGCCACCCTCGAGCCATCGCTTCTGCGATACCTGTTGCCCAGCCGATATTGCGATTCGGACAAGCTGTTCGCCTTTGCGCGCGAGAAGTTCGGCTACATATATGATGCGGGCGACCAGGTGCAGGCTATCTCGGACTGGGTTCATAACAACATCGAGTATCGCTTCGCTTCGGGAAGGCCGGACATTTCCGCCGCGCAGATCATCGACCGAGGCTACGGTGTATGCCGCGACTTCGCTCATTGTACGATCGCGCTGTGCCGTGCGCTCAACATACCGGCGCGCTATGTCACCGGTCATCTGCCCGACATAGGACACGTGGATCCTGGATCGCCGATGGATTTTCACGCCTATAGCGAGGTCTACCTTGGTGGCCAATGGCATGTTTTCGATGCCCGCTACAACGAACCCAGGATTGGCCGCATAAAGATTGCGCAAGGTCTCGACGCAGTCGAATGCGCCTTTGCAACGGTATATGGACCCGCCAGAATGACTAAGTTCGAAGTGTGGGCCTATCAGGTCGATCCTGATCAGGTGGGACTAGGTGATCCAATAGATCTATCGAAGCGCCTGGACGGTACCGAAGAAATCAAATCCTAATCGGACTTATCCACTCGTCGACGCTGTCTTGGCCCGCGAGACTCACTTCCAGTTCATAGGCCATCTGCCGGCCACCGCCGCCGCTTTTATAGACACCCGACACCGGAGGTAAGTCGTTGTAGTCCCGGCCGACCGCGAGTCTTATGTGGCGAATCATGGTGCGACTGCGATGAGTCGGATCGAATCCGGTCCATCCGGTACCGGGCAAAAGCGCCTCGATCCAGGCGTGGCTGGCCAGTTCAGGAGGCGGCGAACCGGCCTTCCGGTACGGATCGGGTGCCAGGTAGCCGGAAACGTAACGCGCAGGAATTCCGGCGAGCCGGAGCAGACCTATGCTGAGGTGCGCGAAGTCCTGGCACACTCCGCCACCGGCAGTGAGTATGTCGTCGACGGTCGAGTGTACGTGGGTGGTGCCGCTGTCATAGCCAAACTGATTGCGCACGTATTGAATCATGCGCTCGGTGTACGCCGTGATGTCTTCGGATAGCTGCGGCCGCACCGACCAGAAGAATCTTCGCAACCGATCGCTGAATGGAACATAGCGGCTTGAATTCAGAAATTCCCCGTATTCCTTAGTCCTGTCCGAATCGCCTACGAGATAATCGGTAAACGTGATTCGCGTCGACTGCTGAGCAGGCAGCAAGAGCCGATCTACTACCGAGGACGAGCAGATTATCAGCTCGGTGTGCGGCGGCTGGATGTCGATCGAATGTGTGAGGTTGCCGAAGGCGTCGTGATACTCGCAAATCTCGGCCGCCGGCGTTACATCGATCCTGAAGGCGACCCGCCTTTGATCAGGCGCGTCGATCGGCGTGAGCCGCACGTCGTTGTGCGAATGGGAAGCCGGCTGTTCGTAAACGTATCGAGTGATGTGTTTGATGCGGAATCGCATGCGCTCAGTCGCCTAAAACTATAGCTGTGCTTCGGCACGCGCTCAACGAGGTTTCTGCCGGAGCCCACGCGGCGCTTTCAAGCGGCGGGCCCATCATGCTTTAGATACAAGTTCAGGCGCGGGCTTCAGCGCGCTGGAAGAAGAGACGAGAGAAATATGACTCCGAGCAGTCTTCTGATCGCCAACCGCGGTGAGATCGCGATTCGAATCGTGCGCGCGGCCGCCGAGATGGGAATCCGCACCGTCGCCGTTTTCCCGGACGACGATTCCAACTCGCTCCACACCCGCAAGGCCGACGAGGCGCGCCGGCTCAACGGCGTGGGCGCGGCCGCGTATCTCGACGGAGAACAAATCATCGCACTCGCCAAACAGGCCGGTTGCGACGCAATTCATCCCGGCTACGGCTTTCTCAGCGAGAATGCCGCCTTCGCGCGCCGATGCGCCGCCGAGAACATCACGTTCGTCGGACCGCGCGCCGCGATACTCGAACTCTTCGGCGACAAGGTTCAGGCGCGAGGGCTGGCCGGTCGATGCGGCGTGCCTATTCTGCGCGGGACCGCGGGACCGACCAGTCTCGAGGAAGCGCGCGACTTTTTTTCATCGCTGGGCGACGGCGCCTCAATGATGATCAAGGCAGTCGCCGGCGGCGGCGGCCGCGGGATGCGCGCGATCTCGCGCGTTGACGAAATCGACGAAGCATACAAGCGCTGCCAGTCGGAGGGGCGCGCGTCGTTCGGCAACGGCGACGTGTACGTCGAGCAGTTGATGCCGCGCGCGCGTCACATCGAAGTGCAGATAGTCGGCGACAAGTCGGGCGACGTCAGCCACCTGTGGGAGCGCGAATGCAGCATCCAGCGCCGCAATCAGAAGATCGTCGAAGTAGCGCCGAGTCCGGGACTGGCACCGGCGATTCGCGATCGCCTCACGGGCGCCGCGGTGCGGATGGCGAAGGAAGCGCGCTACGACAACCTCGGCACCTTCGAGTTTCTCGTCAACGCGGATGCGTCCGCCGCCGATGAGGCCGGCTTCGCGTTCATCGAGGCCAATCCGCGTCTCCAGGTCGAGCACACTGTCACTGAAGAAGTGACGGGCATCGATCTCGTCAAGCTCCAGATTCAACTCGCGTCGGGCCGCTCGCTCGCGGAACTCGGGATGCGCCAGGCGGACATTCCCACGCCGCGCGGGTTCGCGATGCAGGTGCGAATCAACATGGAATCGATGCGCGCCGACGGCAGCGCGAAGCCGGGCGGCGGGACGATCACGGCGTTCGAAGCGCCGTCCGGACCGCGCGTGCGGATCGATTCGTTCGCTTACAATGGATACACGACCAGCCCGAACTTCGACTCACTGCTCGCCAAGCTCATTACTCATTCGCACTCGGCGGATTTCGCCGAGCTGGTGACGAAGACCTACCGCGCGCTATGCGAATTCAGAATCGAGGGCGTGCCGACCAATATTGGTTTTCTGCAGAGCCTGCTGCAGCATCCTGATTTCATCGCGAACCGCATCTACACGCGCTTCGTCGAGGACCACATCCCTGCGCTGGTCGGAGAAAATACCGAACATCGGCGACTGTTCTTCGATCGTCCAGCGGCAGCTCCCAGAGCCGTCGTTGAGAGTGTCGGCGGGCGGCGCGCAGGAGCAAAGATCGACGCGAGCGATCCGCTAGCCGTGCTCCATCACGGGAAATCCGGGACCAACGCGCAATCGCCGATTGCGGCGACCGCGACAGTTGTGACTCCCCGGGCGCACGACATCACCGCACCCGAGAACACAGTTGCGATCGAGGCGCCGATGCAAGGCACGATCGTTTCCGTCGACGTGAGCGAAGGCGACCGCGTGCATCGCGGCCAGCAACTGTTCGTCATGGAAGCGATGAAAATGGAGCACGTCATCGCGGCCGACAAGAGCGGAATCGTGCGGCGCATCACGGTTGCCAAGGGCGACGCAATCTTCGAAGGGCATCCGCTGGCCTTCATCGAGGAGGCCGATGTCGAGACGACGCATAGCGCCGAGGCCGGCGACGTGGACCTCGATCGTGTGCGGCCCGACCTTGCGGAAGTGGTCGAGCGTCATGCGCTCGGACTCGACCCGGCACGGCCCGAGGCAGTCGCGCGCCGGCGCAAGACCGGACAGCGCACCACTCGCGAAAATATCGACGACCTGTGCGACCCCGGCACGTTCGTCGAATACGGTCCGCTCGTGATCGCGGCGCAGCGGCGACGGCGCACGATCGAAGACCTGGTCAAGAACACGCCGGCCGACGGAATGGTCGCGGGGATCGGACGCGTCAACGGCGACCTGTTCGAGGAATCCAGGGCGCAGTGCATCCTCATGTCGTACGATTACACGGTGCTCGCCGGCACGCAGGGCCAACAGAACCATCGCAAGAAAGACCGGATGTTCGAAATCGCGCAGAAGTCACGTCTACCGGTGGTGTTCTTCACCGAAGGCGGCGGCGGACGCCCTGGCGACACCGACGGCCTGGGAGTCGCGGGCCTCGACTGCATGGCGTTCAACTACTGGGGAAAATTGAGCGGCTTGGTACCGCTAGTGGGTATCAACTCGGGTAGGTGCTTCGCCGGCAATGCAGCATTACTAGGATGTTGCGATGTAGTAATCGCCACCAAAGGATCGAACATCGGAATGGGTGGTCCCGCGATGATCGAAGGCGGCGGACTAGGTATATTCCGCCCCGAAGAAGTAGGCCCGATGGAGGTGCAAGTAGCTAATGGGGTAGTAGACATCCCCGTCGCCGACGAAGCCGAAGCAGTACAAGTAGCGAAGAAGTATCTATCCTACTTTCAAGGCGAAGTTCGCGACTGGCTATGCGCCGATCAGCGCTTGCTGCGCACGATCATCCCCGAGAATCGACTACGCATCTACGATGTCCGCGCGGTCATCGAGACGCTGGCCGATAGCGGATCGGTGCTCGAAGTGCGCCGGCATTTCGGTCCAGGAATGGTGACAGCGTTGATTAGGATCGAAGGACGTCCGGTCGGGCTCATCGCCAACAACCCGGTCCATCTCGCGGGCGCGATCGACAGCAACGGCGCCGACAAGGCCGCGCGCTTCATGCAGCTGTGCGACGCCTTCGACATTCCGCTGCTGTTCCTGTGCGACACTCCCGGCATCATGGTCGGTCCCGAAGTCGAGAAGACGGCGCTGGTGCGGCACGCGTCGCGGATGTTCGTGATTGGCGCAAATGTCAGCGTGCCGTTTTTTACGATCATACTGCGCAAAGGCTACGGCCTGGGCGCGCAGGCGATGGCGGGCGGCAGTTTCAAGGCGCCGATTTTCACCGTCGCATGGCCGACCGGCGAGTTCGGCGGGATGGGACTCGAAGGCGCGGTGAAGCTTGGCTATCGCAACGAGCTGGCCGCGGTCGAGGATCCCGGTAAGCGCAAGGAATTGTTCGACGAGATGGTCGATCGGATGTATCGCCACGGCAAGGCCGTCAACACCGCGTCCCACTTCGAGATCGACGACGTCATCGACCCGCTCGACTCGCGCAAATGGATCGTCGCGGGTCTGCGATCGACGCCGCCGAAGCTGTCGCGTACCGGCAAGAAGCGGCCTAACGTCGACACCTGGTGACGTGGAGTCGCGCCGCAGCTTGCGCCTAAGCGATCGATATTAAATCATCGGTGCATGAGTGTGAGCGAAACTGAACCGCCGGTCGCGCAAGGCGCCCCTGCCACGCCCCCCGCGCCGGCGTCGTGGACCAGCAGGATCCAGGCGCACCTGTTGCGACGGCTGCTGATCGTCGGCGGAATGTGCGTGCTCGTGATGGTCGGCCTGTTCCTGACCAACGTGAATCACCTGTGGGCGCGCTTTTACTGGAGCGCGATGTTTCCAGTCTTCGGCATCGTGAGCATCGGTCAGGAACTACTCGGGCCGAGCCTCGAACCGGGACAGGCGTGGAAGCGAATTTTGCAGCAGGTGCTGCACTGGCTCGGACCGATCATTGCTGTGCGGATTGTTTTCCTGCAGCTTGCGCGAGGGCAAATGGACGCTGACGCGGTTGCGCTGATGACATTGTTGATTCTCGCGGTGACCTGCTTCATGGCAGGCGTGTACATTGAGCCCAGCTTTTACTGGGTCAGCGTCGTGCTCGCGTTGGCAGCGATCGTTGGCACCGAGGTCGAAGCCTACATCTGGATGATGATGGCGATCGCGATCCTCGCGATCGCGGCCACCGTGTTCGCCGCGATCGCGCTGCGCCGCCGCGCGACTGGACCCGCTCACGCGGGAGGATGAACGGAGCGATGCTCGCAAAGATCCGTCGCAACCTCGTGGCGGGAATTCTGACGGCCATTCCCATCCTTGTCACAGTGTGGGTCATCAGCTTTCTGGTCGGGCTGCTGGTTGCACTCGGCAGTCCGTTCGTCAGCGCATACGTATCGTGGCTGCGGATTCATTCGCCGACGCTGGCCGAGGGATTTTCTGCTCCCTGGTTTCAAGGGACCATCTCGATCGCGATCGTGCTGGCCGCCCTGTACGTCCTGGGCGAGATTGCGACCGCGGTCGCGGGCCGTAGGCTGCTCGCCGCGTTTGACTACCTGATGGCGCGAATTCCGGTCGTGCAATCCATCTATGGCGCCGCGCGCCAACTCGTCACCAGCTTTCAGACACGGCCCGGCAATTCCCAGCGCGTCGTTTTGATCGAATTCCCCTCGCCCGATATGAAAACCGTCGGCCTCGTGACCAGGATTTTCAACGACGCCGACACTGGCGAAGAGATCGCCGCCGTCTACGTCCCCACCACTCCGAACCCGACCTCCGGCTACATGGAACTGGTTCCCACCAGCCGCCTCGTCATGCTCGATTGGACAATCAACGAAGCGATGACGTTCATCATGTCGGGCGGTGCCGCTGCCCCACCCAAGCTGAACTATTCGAAGCGCGCGCGCGCGTCAGTAGGCGAAGTTCAGACGAAATCGAATGCGACCAAACCGAATACTACGTAAGTAATACATTCTCACTTCGACCTTCGCGGCAAAGTTCGCCTGAAAAAATTTCGGTATGAGAGTTGCTGTTTCGTAAGTGTTGAGGTTTGCCAATTATTTTGGCAGCCCGCGAGAGGTGAACTCATGAAACGTATATCAACCCTTTTGATCGCAGCCGCGGTTCCACTCGCTTTCGCTGCTCCATCGATGGCGCAGCAAGGGAGGACGCTGGGCACCGTCGTCAACGGAAACACCACGATCGAGTTCCTGGCCGCCGACTCCAGCGATATCGATCTGCAAAAGCTTCAGACCTGGAGCGACTTCGCGAGCCAACACCCGGACATCGCGCATGAACTCGCCTACAAGCCATCGCTGATAAACAGCGACAGCTACACGCAGAAGCATCCGGAACTCGCACAGTTCTTCTCGGCGCATCCGGATATTCGCGAAGCGATGGCGGAGAATCCCGGAAACTACAACGCGATTCCACCGCGTCCCGGCGAATAGCGAACCGCGCTGGCGAAGCTAGCGTCGTCAGTCAATCAAGGGTTCGTGTTCCCGACAGCACGCCAGAAATTTGTGCATTTCGGGCGAGGCGCCCTAAACTGATTGTACCGACCCTGCTGGGCTGGCCTTCGCCAGCACTCACCCGGCCGTAAAGAGGTAAGAGCATGAACCGTATATCAACCCTACTGATCGCCATCGCGCTTCCGGTCGCTTTCGCAGCTCCCGCGATCGCACAGGAAGGACAGACGATGGGCACTGTCGTCAACGGAAACACCACCACGGTATTTAAAGCCGCCGACAACCGCGACATCGACACGCACAAGCTCCAGACCTGGAACGAGTTCGCCGGCAGGCATCCGAAGGTCGCGAGCGAGCTTGCGCACAATCCTGCTCTGATCAATGACGACGCGTACGCGAAGAAGCATCCGCAGCTCGGTGCATTCTTTTCCGCGCATCCGGAAATTCGCCAGGCGATGGCGGCGAATCCCGGTAACTACAACGCGATTCCGCCGCGTCCCGGCGAATAGACAGGCTGACCTCTACGAGGTGGCTGTAGTCCTGGATTCGAGGAACCAGTCGATCGTCCGTCGCAGTCCGGACTCGAAGTCAGTGGATGCGCGGAAGCCGAATTCTCGTTCCGCTCGGGATACATCGAGTCGTCGCCGCGGTTGCCCGTCGGGCTGATCACTGTCCCACGCGATCTTGCCCTTGAAACCCGTCAGGCGCGCGATTTGCGTTGCGAGATCGCGAATCTTGATCTCGATTCCGGCGCCGAGGTTTACCGGTTCCGGCTTGTCGTATCTTTGAGTCGCGAGCACGACTGCTCGCGCGCAATCCTCGACGAACAGGAACTCGCGGCTGGCGGCGCCCGTGCCCCACACTTCGATGCGCGGCGCACCAGTCGCTATCGCGTCGAGAAATTTCTTGATCAACGCCGGAATCACGTGTGACTTTGCCGGATCGAACGAATCGCGCGGCCCGTACAGGTTCACCGGCAGAAGATAGATCGCGTTGAAGCCGTATTGTTCGCGATACGCCTGCGCCTGAACCAGCAGCATTTTCTTCGCCAATCCATAAGGAGCGTTAGTCTCCTCCGGATAGCCGTTCCACAGGTCATCTTCCCTGAACGGCACCGGGGTAAATTTGGGATAGGCGCAGACCGTGCCAACCGCGACGAACTTTGAGACACCCGCCAGCCGCGCCTGCTCCATCAGCTCGACGCCCATCGTGAGATTGTCGTAAAAGAATCGTCCCGGATTTTCGCGATTGGCGCCGATGCCCCCTACCGAAGCTGCGAGATGAATCACAATCTCGGGGCGCGCGTCGGCATACATCCGCGCTACCGCATCCGCGCGCCTGAGGTCGTAGTCGCGCGATCGCGGCACAAACACCTCGTCGCATCCCGCTCGCCGCAATTCCGCGACCACCGGGCCGCCCAGGAATCCGGCGCCGCCTGTGACGGTCACCCGTTTTCCAGCCAGACGATTTTCCGAGTTCTCAGTCAAAACCGGCCTGGGGCGAATCGTTCTCTATCGCGTTACTCGTCGTTTCTTTCTCGTACTGCGCGGCGGGCGAAGCCTTTGGAGCGGCGCTTCTTGCCGTTGGTCGCTTCCGTCTGCCGCCTCTCCGCGAAATCGATCATCGCCTGCTGGCAGGCCGGCGCGGCGTCGGCGGCTGCAGTCTTGAGGTAAGTGCTGTCGGGCAGCATTTCCCATTGGCATCGATTAGGACGCAGCTGGATGTCCATCACGGTGCGCAATTCCTTGCGCAGCTGAGGATCCTCGACCGGCGCGACCACCTCGACGCGGCTTTCAAGATTGCGCTTCATGCAGTCGGCGGAGCCGATGAAATATTCTTCCGCTCCGCCGTTGCGAAAATAGTAGATGCGCCCGTGCTCGAGGAATCTGCCCACGATGCTAACGACGCGCACGTTTTCCGACAGACCCTGTATTCCCGGACGCAGCCTGCACGTGTCGCGCACGATCAGCTCGACCTTCACGCCCGCTTGCGACGCGCGATACAGCGCCCGCGTGATATCTACGTCCTCGAGCGCATTCATCTTGAACTGAATCAGCCCCGGCGATGCGGCTGAGCTGACCTTGATTTCGCGCTCGATGCGCGCCAGCAGTGCGCGCTTCAGCACGGTCGGCGCCGGCAGAATCTTGCGATACGGACGATTCGGCATATAGCCGGTCGTCAGGTAGTTGAAGAGCTCGGTCAGGTCTTCGCCGATAGTGCCGTCGCACGTCAGCAACCCGTAGTCGGCATAAAATCTCGCCGTCACCGGATGGTAGTTGCCGGTGCCGATATGCGCGTAACGGCGCAGTCCATTGTAGTCCTGCCGAATCACCAGAATCACCTTGCTGTGAGTCTTCAGGCCCACCACGCCGTACGTCACGTGAATTCCAAATTCTTCGAGCCGGGTCGCGAACTGGATATTCGCCGCTTCGTCGAAGCGCGCCTTCAGCTCGACCACCACTGCGACCTGCTTGCCGTTGCGCGCCGCGTCGCACAGGTAGCCGATGATTTTCGAATCAGGCGAGGTCCGATACAGCGTCATCTTGATCGCGCGGACTTTCGGGTCGTCCGCCGCTTCGCGCAGAAACCGCTCGACCGAGGTCGAGAACGACTCGTACGGATGCAGCAGCAGGAACGATCCGGCGTCGCGAATGACGTGGAAGATGCTGCGCCCGACCGTCAGCCGCGGATGATCCACCGGATGATGCGGCGGATCGTGCAGCGCGGGCTCGTCGATTGCCGCCAGCTCGGCGAGGTCGCGCATCGAGAGCATGCCGTCGACCTCGAACACGTCGGCGCGTTCGTCCAGCCCGAGTTCGGCGGCCAGCATCCCGCGATGAACCGGATTCATCCCGGTCAGCACTTCCAGCCGCACGATTGGCGCGAAACGACGGTCGCGCAGCTCGGATTCGATTAACGCCAGCAAGTCGTCGGCCTCGTCCTCGTCGCGCTCGGTGTTGGCGTTGCGCGTGACGCGGAAAAGCTCGTACGAATCGATCAGCATCGAGGGAAACAGCAGATCGAGATTGTTCGCGACCACGTCCTCGAGCCGCACATAATCGTTTTGCTTGCCGACCCGGATAAAGCGCGGGATGCCGAAACCGATTGGCACCTTCACCCGCGCCATTAGCGGGTCCGAGTCGTTCTGGTAGCGTGCGGTGACGAGCAAATTGAGCGACAGGTTCGACACGAACGGGAATGGATGCGCCGGGTCCATCGCCTGCGGCGTCACCAGCGGGAAAATGTTCTTGTAGTAATACTCGCGAACCGACTTGCACTCGTCGTCGCTCAGGCTGGCGTAGAGCCGGACGCGGATGCCGTGGTTCTCGAGCTGGCGGAGAATCTGCGGACCAATCTCGCGCTGCCGCTGCTCGAGCTCGCGCACCACCAGGTAGCACTCGTTGATTTGCTGCTGCGGCGTGCGCCCATCGACCGTCAGCTCATGCATCCCGGCGACGACCTGCTGCTTCAGGCCGCCGATGCGCTTCATGAAAAACTCGTCGAGATTGGACGCGGTTATTGACAGGAACTTGATTCGCTCGAGCAGCGGATTGCGTTCGTCTTCGGCCTCGTGCAGCACGCGCCGATTGAACGCGAGCCACGTCAGCTCGCGATTTAGGAACAGGTCTGGCGAGGTGAGGTCCTTGTCGATATGCGGCGGCGGCGCCTTCTCGACCGCGGTGACCGATCCATCGCTCAGCACCGTCGCTGGCGAATCGACCGTCGTTCCATTTTGAGGCGCCGGCGCATCGACGACGACCGTCGTCGCCGGCGCAACTATTCCATGAATATCCGATTGATTACCCATCTGCTCTTCAAACTCCATCCAGCCCCTCCTCCCGACCAAAGCATTCTAGCCACCCGCGCGGCCTGCTGCCTACCCGCAGACTGCATCGCGCAATACCTGAGTATTTCCGCGATGTTATAAGTTGTCGATTTGTTCTCGACACGTCGATTGTGCGATTCTCCTGACCGCATCCACGTTCCGGTGGCACTATGAACGACTACTTGTATGAGGTCGCAAACAGGCTCGTCGCGTTCGACACGGTCAGCGCCAAGAGCGATCGCGACGCGATGGAATACATCGCGGCGGAGCTTTCACCCCGCGGATTCAAAACCGCAATTCAGCCGATCGATCTGTTCGGCGTCGCGCAAGCCAATCTGGTCGCATGGGTCGGGCCAAGGCGCGCCGAAGGCTTGATAATCTCCGGACACGTCGACGTCGTGCCCTTCGACGGGCAGCCCGGATGGGAGCGCGATCCGCTCAAGCTCGAACTCGCGGGCGAGAGAATTTACGGCCGCGGCACCACCGACATGAAGGGCTTCATCGCGCAATGCCTCGACGCGGCGCGCACGCTCGATTCGTCCCGGCTCACGCGCCCGCTGGTATTCGTCTTCACCGCGAGCGAGGAAGTCGGTTGCCTCGGCGCTCACAGCGTCGCGCCCGCGCTCAAACAAATCCTGAGCGAAACGCCAGTCCCGCGGCTGGCGTGGATCGGCGAGCCGACCTCGTGGAACGTGTCGCACGCGCACAAGAGCATCGTGTCGTTCGGCGTAACCGTCCGCGGCATCGGCGGCCATAGCGGCGCACCGGCCCGCGGCGTCAACGCGATCGCCGTGATGGCGCGCGTCATCGACACGATCGGCCGCTATCAGCAGGAGCTTGCCGCGCGCCGCCCTGCCAAATATCTGGATATTTTCCCCGACGCACCGTGCGATGTGCTGAACTTCGGAACCGTGCACGGTGGAATCGCGCTCAACATGATCACCGAGGAATGCAAGCTGCGCGTCAGCTATCGCAGCCTGCCCGACGCCGATCCGCTGAGCGTTTACCATGAGATCGAACGCCGAGTAGCCGCGCTCGACGGCCACGACTACGCCGGCCGCGAGCATCGCGCAAAAATCGAGCTCGCAGTCATGAACGTGGTGCCGCCGCTCGACTCGCCGCGCGGGACGGCTCTGGAGGCCGCGCTGTTCGCCGTCACCGGCGCGAATACGTCCGGCGGCGCACTCTATGCGACCGACGGCGGATGGTTCACGGGCTCGGGCATCACGTCGCTCATCTGCGGCCCGGGCGATCTAGAGCAGGCGCATCAGCCCAACGAGCACATCCGCCGCGAAGCCTTCGAACGCGGCCCCGCAATGATCACCAAGGTGATCGAACGCCTCTGCAGCGCCGCTTAATTTTCTGCCGCAACTCAGGGAGTCTGTGTTTTTCCAGACCTTCAGTACAGTCCAATCCTTCCGCGTCCGGTTCCCCTTCCCGCTCGGGAAGGGGTTAGGCAGTTAGGTTGTGTGCATCGTTCGCAATGCCGGGAGGGCCAAACACACTACTGAACTGAAATCGGGATTCTAACTTCAAATGACGATGGGATTGCGATGCCGTTCTTTATTGCCGGGAAAAACTTCCACTGCTTAAGCGTCTCGAGCAGCACCTCGTTCAGGCGCGGACTCGAAGTTGGCTTCTCCAGCGTGACCTCGCTGATACCGTCGAACGACACGTTGAATCGCGCGACCGCTTCGGTCTGGATCGCCTCCTCACGCAGTTCGTCGGGTATCACCGGGGTCGGCGCGTAAATCGCCCGCGCGCCCACCGTATCACTGCCGATTCCGCCGCCACCGCCCTCACCCGTTCCGGATCCCGAACCGCCGCTCTCGCCGCTTTCCGTCGCGGTGCCCGCGCCTGTGCCCGGTTTCTCCTCGACGCTCGGGGCCTCGGTGGTTTTCTCGGTGCCATAGGGCGATCGAATAACCGGCGGCAGCGGCGCGACCTTCTTCACGTGAACCGCAGGATGCGGTTTTACGATCGGCTTGGGTTTAGGAATCGCCGGCGCTGCGGGATGGGGCGCGCCACCGTTGCCCTGGAGCCCGCCGACTGCCTTCGGTATGTCGATCAGTTGCGCCTCGATCGGCGTCGGCTCCTCCTGCTGCACGGTGGTGCGCGTCAGGATGAGAGAAAACACGCTCAGCAGAGCCGCCCAAAGGACGATCGACAGCGGGATGATCCACAACAGGCGCCGCGCCGGCTCGTCCAGCTCCGGCGGCCGCATCGCTATTTGAGCCGCATTGGCCACAGCTAATGCTTCACGGCAATCAGAAATTTCTCGACGCCCGCGCGCCGAGCCTCGATCATCGCTTCGACCACCATGCCCTCGGGCGCATCGGTGTCCGCGTTCACCACCAGGCCGAGGTCATTAGTCTTGAGCATCGGCTTGAGCACGAACGCCAGCTGATCGAGCGTGGTCGGTGTCTTGTCGATGAAGATTTTGCTGTCGTGGGTGACGGTCAGCGTGATCGGCTCCTGATGCTCCATCGATTCGGCGTTGCCCTTGGGCAGATTGACCGCGATCGAGTTGAGACTCTGCATCGAGAGCGACGCCAGCATAAACGTCACCAGCAGAAAGAACATCACGTCGATCATCGGGATGATCTCGATGCGGCCGTGACGAAAATGGCGTGCGCGCTGGATTTTCATCGTATCTTTCCGATGCGCGTGCTCATCGCGCGGCTGCCGCCGGCCGCGCAATCGGCGCAGCCTCGCCGCCCTCCTGGTCGAGCCGAATATGATCGACCAGGCGCGAGCCGAGCCGCTCCATCGTGTCGAGCGCCTGCGATTGCACCCGCGAAAACAGGTTGAACGCGAACAGCGAGAGCACCGCGATCAGCAGGCCGAGCGCGGTCGCAATCAGCGCCTGCGCCACGCCCGCCGTCACCTGCGTCGGCGCGACCAGGGTCGAGGCGCCGATCACGTTGAACGACTGCATCATGCCCGTGATAGTGCCGAGCAGCCCGAGCAGCGGCGCGGCGGTCACGACCGTCTCGAGCACCCACAGCCCGCGGGCGAGCGTCTTTTCGATCCGGCGCGCTTCGTCGCCGGCCCTCGATTCGACCCACCACGCGGGCTGGTTCCGATTATCTGCGATCACTTGCAGGAACCTGCCGTATGCGTTGCGGGGGCCCACCAGCTTCAACTGCTTCTCGAGTTCGGTCCACGAAAAGCCGAAGGTCTCGACCAGGTCGGCGACAGCGCCCGGCAACCGCAGGCATCGCGAATAAAGCACGCCCCGGTCGATGATAATCGCGATTGCCAGCACGCCCAGCGCCAGCAGCGGATACACCATCGCGCCGCCGAACTTGAGCGCCTGCCACGCTACTGCTACTTCCTGCATTCCTCAGTTTCTCCTTACGATCTGACGCCCGGCACCCGAGTCGCGTTTCATGGCGTCCTGCGCACTGGCGGGGCTTTGGAACGGAAGCTCCCATTTTAGCCCGCCTGAAGCAGCTAAGTCACACGCCATCAGGCTTATCGCGAGTCCGAGCTTATGGAGCTGCATGCGATGACCCGATGGGTGGAAGCGGCACTGTGATCCCGCCGTAAACCGCTCGGCGCGGACCAAAGCCGGGTTCGAATATCCCGATACCGGTGCCGTTGCGGAGCTCGTTGATATTGTCCGTTAAGTTGACGACCACCACGCGGGTTTTGACTTCGCCTAGGCCCGCCACCTGCCAGCCCTTTTCCGCCGCCAGATTAATCTGGAAGTTCTCTCCCAGCTCGTCCGTATTGGCGAAGCCGGCGCGCAGGCCGCTTCCATAGGTTCCATCGACGCTGAAAAGGTAGTTTTTCCAGTGATAGGTGATCCCTCCAGACGCCGTATATTGCTGGTCATGATCGAGAAAAATGTAGTGGGCCTTGATAAACGCCACTTCCGCGGGCGTGAAGTTGAATTGCCCGGTAGCAAGATCATTCCCTTGCGCCACCGAGTAGGTGAAGTTGCCCCGCACACTCAGGTTTTCCCAATCGAACGAGGCGCTCGTTTCCGAGCCGTATATCCGTCCATTGGTATAGTTGAATGGAGTAAAAATCGGCACAAATCCGAACTGTCCAAGATCGATCAGATCGTGTGAGAGACGGAAGTAGGCGTTCTCCTGAACCGTCAAATGAGACCCGAAATGGTGCAGCACGCCTGCGTTCCAATACGAATCCCGCTCGGCCTCGGGCGTCAGTCCGCCTTCCCCCACAGGGGCGGTGGTATCTTTAAAGAGCTCGAAGCTGCGCGGCGATATTGTTTGAAAATCAGGAGTCTGAAAGTAGCGGGCGAACCCCGCGTGAAAGGCGGTATTTTTGTCGAGCTGATAAAGTACGTTAACCCGCGGGCTTGGCATATTAGTGTTGATTATCCCGCTCACGCCGTCGAAACGGAGTCCCGCGGTCACGGTTAGTTTCTCGTTCACCTGCCAGATGTCCTGCAGGTAAATGCCGTAAAGAAAGTTCAGCTCGTTGTTGTTTTCGACGATTTGGAATGGAATCTTGCTGGCTTGCATTGGCGGCGTTGTTGGGGGCGTCACTGCAGGAAACGTCAGCGATGTGTCGTCCAGTTCGACTCCGTACTCGCCAAGATAGAAACCCGTACCGATGTCGTGCTTGCCCCACTCACCCAGGTCGAACTCACGGGACACGTCGGTCTGCAGAGAATTATCGAACTCGCTATGGAAGGAGTTCGAGGCGATGCCCTGGTAGATCAAATCGCCAATTGGATCTGCATTGAATTTGATGGTGCTGTAGGCGCCACTGTACGCTACTTGGTAGTTGATCGCGGGGCCGATCACGCCGGTCAGCGCGAGTATTCCGAAATAGTAATTCTGGTCCAGACTTTCCGCGATGTCCTGTGAAGGATAATTCGCGACATTTATCCCGGCTAGTTTGAATTCTGGCGTCAGTCCCGGCTCGCTGGGGTACTGGCTGTTGTTGACCGACACCCCGGTGGTAAAGCTCAACTTGGTGAGCGGATTGATCTGGTAGGTAAAGTACCCGAAACCCTGACCCTGGTTGGTAACGTTGTGGAACGGAGTCGGGCCGGGCGTGGCCGAACTGAATGCCAGGTTGTCGTGAAGATACGTGCCCGTATAGTAGTAACTCCAATCGCCCCCGCAACCTCCATATTCAAAGCTCGGTTGATAGGTATCGCGCTGGCCGCCATAGAATCCGGCATGTCCACCAGGATCGGAGCAGCCGTCTTTGGTCACCAGGTCGAGCACGCCGGCGTCCCGGTAGCCGTAGGTGACCGGCAGGACCCCATCGAGCAAGCTCACGCGCTTTATGAAGAAGCTATTGAAGATCTGGCCGAACCCAGTGAAGCTGTCCATCGGCATCATAACCCCGTTGACGCGCCACTGAAGATCTTCGTGTTCACCTTCGATGTGAACCTGTGATTCATCGTCTTGAACTACTCCAGGCGCCTGCAGCAGCACCTCGTTGATCGGCGTGTTCTCGCCTTGCGGAAGAGCCGCAATATCATGCTGGGTCAGCGTGTACTGGCTGTTGCCGGTTTTTGAGATGGCATTGGGCTGCTGACTGATCACGGTGGTGACCACCTGGAGACTCAATGCGCTTTCAGTCTCGAGCGAGAGGTCAACATTGACGGTCCCCTCGGATTTTATCGACGCGATCTGCGTCGCCGTCTTGAAGCCCTGCTTGGTGGCCAGCACTGCATAGACGCCAGGCGCCGCCACCTTGAACGAAAATTCTCCGGCACTATTGCTCGACGCATGTGCCACGACCCGTCCGTTGGATCCTTGCAGTGACAGCGCCGCCCGCCCGATCGGCCTGCCGAGCGCGTCCTTCACCACGCCCGTAATTCGATAATTTGTGTTCGTCGTGGTCTTCAAATTAGCCGCCATTGCCGGCATGCAAAAAACCAGTTGAATCAGGACCCCGGCCACCGGGATCCACGCAAATAAATTCCTCCGCATCGTAAGCTCCCATCAAAAATCAAGGTTCCTCTCGCACCTTCGGGACGCGAGCGACGCCGCGCGAAACGGTCGCGCGCGCCAGAAACAAGTTGGATATGTCGAAAAGGGGGCTTAGATCGATACGGGCGGCGCACGCACGCGCGCGGTCGAGAACACCGGCGACTCGGCTCGAGTCGGCGCGGCGATAAGAATCGTCTCGGCGATCACCGGTCCGCACGCAATCGTCGCTGCCGCGGTGACCGATCCCGGCGAATGGAGCGCCAGTTGGCAAATGGGGCAGAGCCCCGAGTCGTCGATAGCTTGCGCGGCTACGATGCCCCTGCGAGAAACGGCGCCCTCATGAAAATGCGCGACGCCAATCAGCTGCGATAGGAGCAATAGCGCGGCGCCGAATAGCGCGATCGCCCGCGTCGTCGTACCGCTGCTTCTATGAACCCTGAATATCATCACACGTTCCGGCCTGCAGGGCGCCGGGATTTGACTCGCCGATCGAGCCTGCCGCCAGACGCTGCGATCTGTCAAGCGATTCTTAATACTGGGTGCAGGGCTCCGCCCTGCCGAAGGAAGCGTGAAATCCGGCGCGGGTCTCACGCTCAATAAAGTGATTTACAGTTTCAAATGCTGTTGCATCGGGGAGATTATTAACTATAGTTAAGTACTATGCCAACTGCCAACCAAAGCTGGGATCCCGACGGATACGCGCGCAATGCCCGCTTCGTCTCCGACCTCGGCGCGCCGGTGGTCGAGCTGCTCGCGCCCCGTGCCGGAGAGCGGATCCTCGACCTCGGATGCGGCGACGGCGCCCTCACGCTGAAGCTCGCCGATATGGGATGCACTGTCGTCGGCGTCGATTCGAGCGCGCCCCAGGTCGAAGCCTGTCGCCGGCTGGGCCTCGACGCCCGCCTTGCCGCCGGCGAGCGGCTCAGTTTCGACGCCGAGTTCGACGCCGTGTTCAGCAACGCCGCAATCCACTGGATGAAGCCTCCTGACGACGTGATCGCCGGCGTATGGCGTGCGATCCGGCCCGGGGGCCGCTTCGTCGGCGAGTTCGGCGGCCACGGCTGCGTCGAGACGATCAAGCGCGCATTGATCGAGGCGCTCGGGCGCCGCGGCATCGACGGCGACGCCCTCAGCCCGTGGTATTTCCCGACCGTCGAAGATTACTCCGCGCGGCTCGCGCGCCGCGGTTTCGCCGTCAGGTATATCGCGCTGATTCCGCGCCCGACTCCGCTTCCGACCGAAATCAACGGATGGATCGAGACGTTTGCGCAGAGCTTCATGGCGCCGCTGGCGGAAGGCGACCGCGCATCGTTTATCGACGAGGTTCGCGAAGCGCTGCGTCCCAGGCTCTGCGACAGTAACGGCAAATGGACTGCCGACTACGTTCGCATCCGCTTTGCCGCCGACAAGCCGAGCGCCTGACCACCCGGGCGTTGAGTTACCCCGCGTTCAACGGCAGTATCGTCGGGAGATGAGCATTTTCCGCGAAATGACCGAGGGCCTGCCGCGACAGGCGCCCGGCTCCACGGCGGCGACGCTGCGCGCGCTCGGCCTGGTCCGCGGGATGCCGGAGCAGCCGCGAATCCTGGACGTCGGATGCGGTCCCGGCGCACAGACCATCGACCTCGCCCGGGCCACCAGTGGATGGATCGTCGCGGTCGACCTAGGCCAGCGATTTCTCGATGAGCTCACCGAACGCGCCAGCGCGGCGGGAGTTCTGGCGCAGGTGACGCCGGTCAATGCCTCGATGTTCGACATGGATTTCGCCGACGCGTCATTCGATCTGATCTGGTCCGAAGGCGCCATCTATATCCAGGGATTCGCCACCGGTCTCAATGCATGGCAGCGCTTCCTGAAGCCGGGCGGATGGCTGGTGGTATCCGAACTCACCTGGCTGGTGCCGAATCCACCGGCCGAGGCCGCCGAATACTGGGCGCGCGGCTATCCTGGGATGGGCTCGATCGAGCGCAACTGCCAAGTCATCGCGGAGGCGGGATACGTGAGCATGGACGGCTTCGTGCTTCCGGTGCAGGACTGGTGGAACAACTACTACGACCCCAGCGAGCGCCGGGTCGAGGAGCTGCGCGAAAAATACCCCGACAATCCCGAGGCGCTCGCCCTCTTCGATGAAGCCAGCCGCGAGCACGATATGTTCCGCGCCTACCACGACACCTACGGCTACGTCTTCTACGTAATGCGCAAACCCACCGCCTAAGTTCTGATCCCTCGCCCGTTACTCTACGGGAGAGGTTAGGCGAGGGTTCCGGTTGCATCAGTGACCTTGGTTCCTCGCCTTTCATTTCCTCCCGATCTGGGTTACCTGTTGCGATACAAATCATCACTCCCGAGAGGATCGAAATGGACTTTTCGCTGACCCCCAAGACCGAACAGTTGCGCAAGCGCGTCTCCGACTTCATGGACCAATACGTCTTCCCCATCGAAAAGGAAGTTCAGCGCGCGATGGGCGAGAGCGGGAATACCGAGCCGCAATCGCTTAAGGATGTCCGCAAAAAAGCCAAGGCCGAAGGCCTCTGGAATCTTTTCCTGCCCGACGAAAAATTTGGCGCCGGCCTCAAGAACTACGAATACGCTCCGCTATGCGAGCTGATGGGCCGCAGCCCAATCGGCGCGCGCGCGTTCAACTGCATGGCGCCCGATACCGGCAACATGGAAATCCTCGCCGAGTTCGGCACCGCCGATCAGAAAAAACAGTGGCTGCAAAAATGCCTCGATGGCGAAATCCGCACCTGCTTTTCGATGACCGAGCCTGACACTCCGGGCTCTGACCCGACCCAGCTTAAGACCCGCGCGGTTCGCGACGGCGACAACTACGTCATCAACGGCCACAAGTGGTTCACGTCCAATGCGATCGGCTCGGCCTTCGCAATCGCGATGGTGGTGACGGACCCCGAAGCGGAGCCGCATCGCCGCGCCAGCCAGATAATCGTTCCGACCGATACTCCCGGATTCAACCTGATTCGCCCCGTTCCCGTGATGGGCCACACCGGCGGCGGCGGGCATTGCGAAATCATCTACAAGGACTGCCGCGTGCCGGTGACCAACCTGCTCGGCGAGGAAGGCGGCGGCTTCGCGATCTCGCAGGCGCGGCTCGGTCCCGGACGCATCCACCATTGCATGCGCACGATCGGAATCGCGGAGCGCGCGCTCGAGCTGATGTGCAAACGGGCGAGCAGCCGCTTCACCCACGGCAGCTACCTGTCCGAGAAATCGAACATCCAGGAATGGATCGCCAACTCGCGAATCGAGATCGATTCGTGCCGCCTGATGGTGATGCATGCGGCGTGGAAGATGGACACCGCCGGCAAGCGCGACGCGCGCAACGAGATCGCGATGATCAAAGTGATGTGCGCGAACATGGTGATGATCGTGCTCGATCGCGCAATCCAGGTGTTCGGCGCGGCCGGCGTCAGCGACGACTTCCCGCTCGCCCGGATGTGGCGCGACAGCCGCGCGCTCAGAATCGCCGACGGCCCCGACGAAGTGCATCGCATGACGATCGCGCGCCGCGAACTGCGCAAGTACAAGTGATCTCGAGGCAACGCCGAGGGGTCATCCTGAGCTCCTGCGAAGGATCTCGCATCACGCATGGCTGAAGCGATAGAAATCGTCCCCGAATTCGGCGACGTCCGCGACGAGGAGCAGCTCGACTGGGGCAAGCTCGCCGGCTACCTGCGCGACAAGATTCCCGGCGCCGATACGCCGATGACGGTCAAGCAGTTTCGAGGCGGCTCGTCGAATCTCACCTACCTGCTGCGCTTCGGCGACGCCGAATGGGTGATGCGCCGACCACCCTTCGGTCCGCTGCCCGTGGGCGGCCACGACATGGGCCGCGAGTACCGCGTACTCTCGCGGCTATGGGAAGTATTCAAACCGGCGCCGCGCGGGATGCTCTACAGCGACGACGCGTCGATCGTCGGCGCGCCTTTCTTCATGATGGAACGCCGCACCGGCATCGTAATCAAAAACCGCCAGCCGCTGCCCGCCGAGATCGGCACCGATGCCGCGACGTTCCGCGCCATGTCGCAGGGATTCATCGACACGCTCGCCGACTTGCACGGCGTCGACTACAGCGCGATCGGTCTCGCGACACTCGGCAAGCCCGACGGATTCCTGAAACGCCAGATCACCGGCTGGATGGCGCGATGGGAAAAAGCCAAGACCCGCGAAGTGCCGCTGATGGAAAAACTCGGCGCCTGGTTTCTCGACCACATGCCGGTCTCGCCGCCGCCCGTGCTCGTGCATAACGACTTCTACCTGCACAACGTCATGGTCGGCGCGGTGAATCACGGCGAGATAGTCGGCGTCTTCGACTGGGAAATGTCGACGATTGGCGATCCGCTCGTCGATCTCGGAATCGTCATGAACTACTGGCGCGACAAAAACGACCCGCCCGAACTTTTGGGTACCTCCCAAGGTGAAGCGCACACGCTGCGCCCCGGCTTCCTGACCCGCGACGAACTCCTGCATCGCTACGCATCCCGCACCGGCCGCGACGTAAGCGCGATGCCGTACTACTGGGCCTGGGCGCACTGGAAGACCGCGACCGTGGTCGAGCAAATCTACGTCCGCTACGTCCGCGGCCAAACGACAGATCCCCGCTTCGCCCTAATGGGCCCAATGGCCCCCGCCCTCGCGCTCGCCGCCGCACAAGTCGCCTCGCGACTCGGGTTCCAGAGCTAGCGTTTTCGCTCTCTCGCTCCCCAAACAACTCTCTTGGTGTGACGCGCGCGACTCTGCGAAGCAGTGCGTGCAATTCTTATCAATACATTGTAAATCCGCGAAATTTCGCTCGCTAACTCGCTGATGCTCTGAATCATCTTCTCCCCGACGGAGAGTCTTACGCAAAGCTCTCCGCCGGTGAAGTCGCGCATTTTGTGCGGCTACTTTTCACGCCTCCATCAGTGGAGACGGAACGCTATCGATCGACACCGACCAAATAAGCCGCCGCGTGCCGAATTGGCATAAACCTTGGGTTCTTTAATGAGGTTCACCGCAATGACATTCAAACGGTTCTCAACAGTCGCTGCGCTCGCGTTTGCGATTGCCGCACTCTCTACGGCCGTCCCGGCGGGCGCTCAGGTAACACCCGGAGATGTGATCACTCCGGACAACGCATCAAAGGTCGCGAATTTGGTCAGTCCCGGGAACTACATTCTCGTCAGGCAAGGCATGATGATGAAAATAGTACCGACTGGTCACCTCGATTGGCCGCCACCTTACAAAGAGGCCACCGAACGATATTCGCCCCAGGTTTCGCTTACCTCCGATGGCGAACTGAAGGGCTACGCCGCCGGCCTGCCCTTTCCGCTGGTCGATGCCAATGATCCCGACGCAGCAACCAAGATCATGTGGAACTTCCAGTTCCGGCCGACTCACACGGACGATCTGGATTCGCGCGGTATGGAAGCTGTCAGTCATCGCGCCGGCTCGGCCAATGAGATCGAGCATTTTACCTTCGGTCATCTAGGCTTTTACAACTCTATCGGGCGCACTGAAGTCGAACCGATGCCGATGGACCCGGATCTGATGAAGACCGGCATCGCGTCCCGTCGCGGCGCCTATCCGATCCTCGAACCTTCCGAGATGCGCGGCGCGGGAATTGTCGCCGAGCGCTACGCTATTCCAGGCTTCGAGGACGCGGTCTGGGAATATAGCGCTGACACGCGAAGGTTGAGGCGTCTGCCGAATACGGAACTCTCGGACGCGTTCGGCGTGGTCAGCCACGACGGAGTAGGCCCCAACTACGGTGGTGACACGGGCGCCACAACCTACGCCTCCACCTGGGATCCCGATTCCGCATTTGGTTTCTCCGCCAAGATCGAGGACTTCAACTACCGGCTCCTCGGCGAGCGCCCGATGCTCGCATCGGTTGAAGCGGCGAATTCTCCCGCCGAGCCATGCGCCAGCGACGGCGGCCGCAGTGTCTGCCCGGAGAATTGGGAAATGCGCAACGTGTATGTGATCGAAGCGACCGCGAAGCCTTCTTTGTTGGGCGGTAACGTGATTATTCCGAAGCGCATTCTCTACATCGATTCCGAAGGCTGGTTCGTAACCGCCTCCGACCAATACAACAACGATGGACAGCTCTGGAAAACGATCGCGACCTTCCACGCCTATCGCGACCGGGCACTGCCCAACTCGACGGTAGCGATCTGGCCGTTCAAACGGATCTTCGAGACCGCGCTGGTCGATGAAGATGTTACCAGCGGCTTTTCGACCGTGGTTTATTCACCGGCACGGACAGGTCAGACCGACAGCCTGTTTGTAAACATGGGCGCCGTCGACCGCACATTCTTCACCCCCGCGAAGATGGTCCAGGCCGGCCACTAGTCCCCCTCCCCCCAAATCAGGTGGCGATGCGCGATCGCGCATCGCCACCACTTCGTTGAATGTGAAACCCGGGTTGGGTTTCACGCTTCCGTCGGCAGGGGTGACCCCTGCACTCAGTGTTCTTTGTCTGATTCAGAACGGCGCGCGAACACGGCTCGAGCCAAGCGCGCCGCGTGACGCTAGCGGAACGGTCGTCGTCCCCTTTTCAGCGCGCCGCATCTAGGCTATCCAAGTTATAAAGGCGGGTATAATCTTGACCCGATCCGGAGGTTTCTCACCGTTGCACGCCATTAATTACGAAATCCCCAGCACGCTCGATCAGGCGGTCAGTATCCTCAAGACTCACGGCGAGAATGCCCGCCCGTTCTGCGGCGGCACCGACATCATCATCCAGTTGCGCGCCGGAGTCCGCCGCACTGGGCATCTCGTCGACGTCAAGAAGATCAAGGAACTGCAGACTCTCTCCTTCGACGCGAAGAAGGGATTGCGCCTCGGCGCCGCGGTTTCCTGCATCGATATCAGCCAGAGCGACGTGATGCGCCGCCATTACCCCGGCCTCACTGAAGCCGCGCATCTGATCGGCTCGCTGCAGATTCAGAACCGCGCCTCGGTCGGCGGCAATCTGTGCAACGGATCGCCCGCCGCCGACACGACGCCGGCGCTGATCGCGCTCGGCGCGCGCGCGCGAATCGTCGGGCCATCTGGCGAGCGCGAAGTTCCGGTCGAGGATTTTGTCGTGTCGCCGGGACGCACCGTGGTCAAGCCTGGCGAGCTGCTCGTCGAGTTGCTGATTCCCGCACCTGCGCCGCATTCGAGCGACGCGTATCTGCGCTTCATCCCGCGCAACGAGATGGATATCGCAGTCGTCGGTGTCGGCGCGTCGGTCACGCTCGACGGCGACAAGGTGAAGGCGGCGCGTATCGGTCTTGGCGCGGTCGCGGCGACTCCGCTGCTCGAGACCAAGGCCGCCGACGGGCTCATCGGCAAGAAACTGGACGACGCATCGCTCGAGGCCGCGGGACGCCTGGTGAGCGAGGTGTGCAAGCCTATCGACGACATGCGCGGAACGATCGAATTTCGGCTCCACGTCGCCGCCGTACTCACGCGCCGTGTGCTGACCATCGCTGCCGATCGCGCGAAAAAAATCTGAATCAAACCTACGGCATAGAGTTATGAAAAAGACCCTGGTAGAAGCGACCATCAACGGCGAAACCGTCGAGTTCCTGTGCGAGCCGCGCCAAAGCCTGCTCGAAACCCTGCGCGACGTGCTGGAACTCACCGGCTCGAAGGAAGGATGCCTGACCGGCGATTGCGGCGCATGCACCGTAATGCTCGACGGCCGCGCGGTGTGCTCATGCCTGGTGCTGGGCGTCGAGGCGCAGGGCAAGAAAATCGACACCGTCGAGGGACTTGCTACCAACGGCGTGCTCCACGTTCTGCAGAACAAGTTTCTCGAGCACGCGAGCTTGCAGTGCGGCATCTGCACGCCCGGATTTCTGATCTCGGCGAAGTCGCTGCTCGATCGCAATCCGAAGCCGACCGAGCCAGAAATTCGCTACGCGCTGGCCGGCAATCTCTGCCGATGCACCGGTTACGACAAGATAGTGAAAGCGGTGCTCGACGCCGCCGCGGATATTCGCTCGCAGCAGGACAAGAGCAAGTCGGCGGCATGACCAGAGCATCGCGAGATCATTCGACAGCTACGACTAGGCGATTCACGAGGTAGGCCATGGCGGCATCAACTACGACAGGCAATTTCAGAGTCATCGGCACGCGTCCGATTCGGCACGACGGCGTTGACAAGGTCACCGGACGCGCCAAGTACGGCGCCGACTACACGTTCCCCGGCATGCTGCACGGCAAGGTGCTGCGCAGCCCGCACGCGCACGCGAATATCAAATCGATCAACGTCGACAAGGCGCTCAAGCTGCCCGGCGTGAAAGCGATCGTCACGGCGAAGGATCTGCCGCAGGCCGAGAACAAGCTCGAACAGGCCGGCGAGATGACGATCAATCCGATGTACCTGTCGATGAATATCCTCGCGCACGAAAAGGTCC
>DATNLS010000281.1:0-11595 GCA_035602775.1 Candidatus Acidiferrales bacterium
GGTCGCCAACACCGACGTCGGCGAACTCGATCTGGACGGACTCGCGCACGAGCTGGCGGCACCGGCCGACGATCATTTCGCGCAGCCGTCGTTGGTGGTGATCGAGAACACTCACAACCGGTGCGGCGGCGCGCCGATCAAGCTCTCGCACATGGCGGAAGTTTCAGCGGCGGCGCATCGGCGAAAAATTCCGCTGCATCTGGACGGCGCGCGAATCTTCAACGCGGCACTCGCGCTCGAGACGACGCCTAAGGAAATCGCGAGCGGCGCGGATACCGTGTCGTTCTGCCTGTCGAAGGGTCTTGGATGCCCGGTCGGTTCGCTGCTGTGCGGGAGCCGCGAATTTATCGGGCGCGCGCATCGGACGCGCAAAGTGCTCGGCGGCGGAATGCGACAGGCGGGAATAATCGCGGCGGCGGGAATCTTCGCGCTCACGACGATGGTCGATCGGCTGGCCGAGGATCATCAGAATGCGCGCGCGTTGGCGCAGGGACTCGCGCTGGTTGCGGGACTGAACGTGCGGGCGGTCAAGAATCGCACCAACATGGTGGTGTTCGACGTAGACGGCGACACAGACGCGTCACGGCGTTTCGCGACGGCGATGAAGGAGCGAGGCGTTCTGATCTCGCCGCGCGAGCCGGCGTCGTTCCGCGCCGTAACGCATCACGGAATCTCGCGCGCCGACATCGATCACGCAGTGGCGGCCGCCGCGCAAGCCGCCGGCGAAGTCTTCGGCGGCTGATGGATTCGATCGAGTCGCTATTCTCCCTGCGCGGGCATCGCGGAATCGTAACCGGCGCGTCGTCGGGACTGGGCGTCGAATGCGCCAAGGCGCTGGCGCTTGCGGGCGCCGACGTTGCGCTAGTCGCACGGCGCAAAGATCGCGTGATAAAAATTGCGGCCGAGCTCGCGAAGATGCACGGCGTCAAGGCTGTTGGAATCGGCGCCGACGTTACGGGCGAGGCCGACCTCGATCGCATGATGGCCGAAACGACCGCAGCGCTGGGCGACGTCGACATCCTGGTTAACAACGCGGGCGTGTCGCCGACCGGGCGCGCCGAGAATTTCAAGCGCGAAGCGTGGGACGAAGCAATCGCCGTGAATCTGACCGCGCCGATGATGCTCTCTCAGCGCTTCGCGCGGCGCTTGATCGAGACGAAACAGCCCGGCCGGATCATCAACATGGCTTCGATCTATGCGTCGGTGGCGAGTTCCGTGTACCGGCTGTCGGCATACGCGGCGACCAAGGCGGCGTTGGCGAATTTGACGCGTCAGCTCGCGGTCGAGTGGGCGGGTTACGGAATTCTGGTCAACGCGATCGCGCCGGGATGGATCCCGACGGAGGCAACTGAAGGCGGAATCGCCAAGCCCGCGAACAAGGAGCGGATGGAAGCCTTCACGCCGATGAAGCGGCTGGGCCTGGCGCACGAGATTCGCGGCGCGGTGATCTTCCTTGCCAGTCCGGCTTCCAGCTACGTTACGGGTTCGGTAATTTCGGTGGACGGCGGATACCAGGCGTGGTGAAGGCGCCGGGGGGAAGTGTGGATGAGCGATACCGGACTTAGAGCGCAACTCTTCCGGCGCAAGCCGATAGCGTCGTTGATGGCCGACGCCGACACACACGCCGGCGGGCTCAAGAGGGCTCTAGGAGCCTTTGATCTCACACTGCTGGGAATCGGCGCGATCGTCGGCGCGGGAATTTTCGTGCTGACCGGCGTCGCAGCAGCGGAATATGCGGGACCGGCGATCGTGGTCTCATTCGTAGTCTCAGGATTCGCGTGCGCGATGGCCGCGCTGTGCTACGCGGAATTCGCGGCTATGATCCCGGTCGCGGGCAGCGCGTATTCCTATTCCTATGCGACGATGGGCGAGCTGGTCGGCTGGATCATCGGATGGGACCTGGTGCTCGAATACGCCGTCGGCGCCGCCACAGTAGCGTCTGGATGGTCCGGCTACCTGGGGATTCTTTTGCGGGGGCTCGGGATCAATCTTCCGCAAGCGTGGACCCATGCACCGCTGGCGCAGCCGGCCGGGATCATGAATCTGCCCGCGTTGCTGATCGTACTGTTCATCACCTACGTGCTCTACATTGGCATTTCCGAGAGCGCGCGCCTCAACTCGATCATCGTCGGGATCAAGTTGTTTGTCATCGGGGCTGTGATCGTGGTCGGCGCATTTTATGTGAAGCCATCCAACTGGAGTCCGTTTGCGCCGATGGGATGGAGCGGAGTGATGCGCGGCGCCGGCGTTATTTTCTTCGCCTACATTGGCTTCGACGCGGTTTCGACGGCGGCCGAGGAGGTGGTCGATCCCAATCGCGATCTGCCACTGGGAATTCTCGGGTCGCTGTTCGTGTGTACCCTGCTGTATATCCTCGTCGCCGGAGTCTTGACCGGCATGGTACCGGCCAAGGGCATCGACATTACGGCGCCGCTCGCGTCCGCATTTCTGCAGCGCGGGATGCATGCGATATCGGGATTGATTTCGCTGGGCGCGGTCGCCGGATTGACCTCCGTCCTGCTGGTCCTGATGCTGGGACAGTCGCGAGTCTTCTTTGCAGTATCGCGCGACGGCCTGCTGCCGCCCGCGTTCAGCAGGATACATCCGAAATATCGCACGCCGTATATTCCGACGACCTTGACCGGTATCGCGGTAGGCCTCGCCGCCGCGTTTCTGCCGATCGACGAGCTGGGAGAAATGACCAGCATCGGCACGCTCTTCGCCTTCGTGCTGGTGTGCATCGGAGTGTGGATTCTGCGCCACTCGGAGCCGCAACTGAAGCGCCCGTTTCGCACGCCGCTGGTGCCGCTGGTCCCAATCCTCGGCGCGTTCTTCTGCCTCTACCTGATGGCGAGCCTTAGAGAGGCGACCTGGATCCGCCTGATCGTATGGCTGGTGATCGGACTCGTCATTTATTTCAGCTACGGCCGCTTCCACAGCAAGGTGCAGAGCCACATAGTCGATAAAGCCGCCGCGTCGGGAAGATAGTTCCTCCCTCTCTCCAGGGAGAGGCGGCGAAGATTCTGAAGATTCTATTGACCGCCGCGGTCCGCGGCTCTTTGCGCGGCTGCGGCGGCTGCGGCTGCGGCGGCGTGGGTCTGGGCGGTTTTTTCCATCGCGGCTTTGCGCTGCTCGCCGCGAGCGAGGTTCTGCCTCATCTGCGCCGTGCCCGCCGCGCCGAGGTTCTGCGTTTCCCACTTGGGTTTGGTGACCGAGACCCACTGCCCGTTCTCGAGCGCGTAGGTGAAGACGAGATACTTGAGATTGCCGGTAGCGAGGCCCTTGGTGGTACCCTTCTTGACGGGATTGTACTCGACGCCGCCGAGCTTGCAGCTAACGACCAGATGATTGTGCGGTCCGTAGGTCGGCAGGTACTCGAATTTCTGCAGCAGGTCTATGTAGACCTTACCGTTGGCTTTGTTTTCGTCCTGCTCGTCGAAGTAGGGCCCGGTCACATCGGAGAGCTTGTCCTGAAGCGACTGCTGGACCGCCGGCGTCAGATCTTTTTGCGCGCGCGCGTGTTGCAAATCCATCCTCTGCGCGCGCAGCGGATGTGCGGGAAAAAAGAGCGCGGCCGCAAGGGCGACCGCGCTGAGTATCTGGAGGTTTTTCATGTCGTCCTAGTCACCATCATAGTAGACGCTTGACCGGACGCAAATATTTACGGACTCGAGCTGCCGCCGTTCAACCCGCGACCGAAAGCAGAGACCTGCGACTGCCATTGGTCGCCGAAGGCGAGGATCAGCACCTGCTGGTTGATGTGGGCGTCCTTGCTCAGCGACTTCATCGAGCCGCCGCCTGCCGTCGCCAGAACTTTGTACGCCGCCTGCGTCTGCCGGTAGAACGCCGGCAATGGCGAAATCTTCGGCGGCTCCTCGCGATGCACCTTCAGCCAGAACTCGCGCTCGAAGCGCTCGTGCTCCTCGGCCGCCACGTCCACCGTGTTGAAGGTGCCATTGTTGTTCTTGAACTGCCGTATCAGCGCGAGCAGCGGCGCGAAGTCCTCGGTGCGCGGCGGCGAATCGCCCACCAGCACCACGACCTTCTTGGCGTACGGCTTCCAGTCCATCTTGTTGATGCCGGTCTCGACCGCGCCGAGCGTATCCTCTTCCCATTCGCCGCCGCCCATCGCCTGGATGCTGTCGAGGAAGGTGCTCAGCTTTTGCGGTGAAAGCGTCAGCGGCTGGATTTTCATCGCTTCGCCCTTGCCGCCGAACACGATTATTCCGATGCGTGCGATCGGCACCAGCCGATGGATCGACTGCACCAGTTGCTGCATCTTGGCTTTGACGTCGTCGATAATCAGCCGCATCGAGCCGGTGCCGTCGATGACCAGCACCACATCGAGACCCTTGCGTCTTAATTCGCCGATAAAGCCGCCGAAGCCCGAGCCGATACCGTGGCCGTAACCCGAGCCCATGCCGCCGCCACGGCCGATGCCGATACCGCCGCCGCCGGCTGCGCGCACGTAGTCACTGGCCAGACCGACGGCCTGCGAGGTGTCGACTGCAGTCGGCTGCTCCATCTGTTGCGGCGCAGTGTCGGGCATCGGCACTTCGGGCATATCGAGATCCTGCATCTCGTTGCCGCCACCGCCGCCGCCGCCCGCTTCGAGGTTCACCATGATCAACTCGCGCCCGCGCTGCTCGTGGATGGTGATGATCAGAATGAGCAGCAGGGCGACGTGAAGCGCGACCGAGAGCGGGAACGGGCCGATCAAGAATCGAATTGCGCTGCGGATAGCCGGCCAGAAACCGCCGGCCTCCTCGCGAGCCTCGTCATCGTCAACTGTCTCAACTGTCTGAATTAGGAGCGGCGCAGGCGCGCGCGCTGCTACTGGTGCGCCGAGTGCGTCCGCTCGGGCGAGTGCAGCAAGCTGGCGCTGACAAATCGCGCATCCCGCGACGTGCGCATTCAACGTTGTGCGCTCGTCGACTGCGAGCGTGTTCTCCGCGAACGCCGCGAGCAGGTCCGCGTCGGGGCATCTGGCACCCGAGGGGTCGAGGCCGGACGCAAGCCTGGTGCGAATCATCGCGTCAAGGCGGTTATCCTGGTTCTTCTCGTCTGGCATCATTTTCCCAGCGCGAGCATTCGGCCGAGATCGAACGGCCAATCGCCGGTCGCGTACTCGAAACATTGACGGATTTGATCGTCACTGAAACGATACTCGCGGCGCAGCGTGCGGGTGACGCAATCGCGAATCGCCGTCCTTGCACGCGCGAGATTGCGCGACGCGCTCGACTCATGCTCGCCAATCAGAGCCGCGGTCTGCGCGAGTGTGAGATTCTGCACATAGTAATATGAAAGGCGAAGGCGGTCGTCGGGTTCCAGCGCGTTCAACGCCTGTCCGAGCGAGCGTTCGAGGGCGCCAATCAGTCGTCCGCGATCGGGATCGGGCGAATCAGTGACAGCCCCATTGGCGATAGCGCCGCTGCTGTCGCGCTTTTCGTCGAGAGGTTCCATGCGATGAGTCGCGCGCCATTGATCGGCTTCAAGCCGGGTCACAACTACTCGCATCCACGACATCAGCGAGCTGCGCCCGCCGTAATGATCGAGCGGCGAGCGGCGATCGCCGTCCGAGCCTCGCAGGCCGTAAAGATCCGCCCACAACGAGTCGGCGATCTCGCTCGCGCGCGACGAGTTGCCGAGCACGGCCCTTGCGAACGCGTCGATGGGCGCGCGATATGTCGCCACCAGATGACGCCATGCGTCGGCGTCGCCGTCGCGGCATCCGATGGCGAGCGCAAGGTCGCGCGCATGGAGCGACTCGAGAAATTGAACCGCCTCGACCCGGGCGACAGCGGTCGCATCCGCACCGAAGCGGCGCTGGAAGCTTCGGTACAACGCCGCGCCGAAAGACTGACGTGAGACATTCCATGAATCGGCGTTGCTGGCAGCGAACAGGCGATCAATCGTATCGCGATGATTTTCGAGAAATTGTTCCAGCGACATCGCCGCCATAATTTCTATACTGAGCTTGTGTCAGCCCGAATCTCAATCCCGGAGGAGAGACGCCTGCGCGGCGGGCGGCATCGACACCGTCGCGGGGGGGTGACCCCTGCACCCAATATTAAGAAAAGAAATCGCAAAATCGCGCGGACGCGCCTTTGCTCTCAGGTTCTTGGGAAAAGGGAGCGAGCGGAGTAGGAGGTCCTGGGCGTTTGGTTATGTGAGGATCTCGATAAGGCGGGTGGGCATGGCGCTGCGAAACTCCATCGGCGCGCCGGATACTGGATGGTGAAACTTCAGCTCGCATGAGTGAAGGGCCAGGCGGCGCGCGGGATCCGTCGTCGCTCCGTATTTGCGATCGCCTACGACAGGATGGCCGAGGCCGGCCATCTGTACGCGAATCTGGTTCTTGCGACCGGTTTCCAGCGTCAGCTCGAGCAAGGAATTCGCTCGACCTTTGCGCAAGACGCGGTAGTGCGTGATTGCCACAGCGCCGCCGCGATCGACGCGATGCATCCTGAGCGACTTGCTCTCGACCAGGTTATCGCGAAGCGTCCCTTCGGCTTTCGCGGGTAGGCCTTCGACGACGGCGAGGTATTTTTTCGTGACAGTCTTCCAGTTCTCCTGAAGGGCAGCCTGGCTGGTGCGGCTCCTCGCGAACATCATGAGGCCGGACGTCTCGCGATCGAGGCGATGCACGATAAAGGCCTGCTGCGAATCCGAGCTGGTCAGGGACTTCAGATGTTCGTTGAGAATCCGATGCGCGGTGCGCTCCTTCTCGCCCTCCGAGCCCATCGAAAGCAGCCCGGCACTTTTATCGACGATGACGATGTCGTCGTCGAGATAGACGATTTTCAAGCCGTGACGATCGAGCGATGGCGAGGGGACTTGCTTGCCCGCCGCAATAGTCACAACGTCGCCCGGCTGCAGCTGGGTGTCGTGCCGCACGGCATTCAATCGCGCGACGGCCACCGCGCGGAAGCGCATGAGATCCTTCGCCTGTTTGCGCGACAATCCGAGCGGAAGGCTGAGCAGAAAGGGCAGCAGCTCGCATCGTGACGAGACGTTGAACCGACGCTCACGGGTGGCCATTGCGGAAATATGGTCGCCCACTATTGATGAAGCGGCAAGACCGGCGCCGCTACGATCTGCCGTGGAGCGCGTTTGGCTGAGCGGCGTAATCGGCGAGTAAAGTGAGTAATCGATTATATCCAGTTGATCCGTTCTCTTGAGCACTTCATTTAATTAACTGGACTATTCAATATGATATTCCAAACGTAACATCAGCTTGTGAAACCCATGGTAATGATCGGTGCGGTTATCGCCTTGTTGGGCCTGCTCGCGATTGCTATGCCCGCCTTCACCACTAACGACACGAAGAACGTCGCCCAGCTTGGCGATCTGAAGATCCAGGCCAACGAGCAAACCTCGCACGCGATACCGCCGATTCTAAGTGGGGCGGCACTAATCGTGGGGTTGGTTATGGTGGCTGGCGGTCTGTATCAGAAACGCTGACCCGGGGACCGGCTGTGGAAAAACTCTCGACGGCTCCGCTCGTTGGCGAGCACGAGCTTAACGAAGGGCTCGACGAGGGGAGCTCCACGGGGCCGATCGTCGCAGTAATCCTGGCGACGGCGGTACTCTATCTCGCCAAAGATATTTTGATGCCGTTGACGATGGCGGCGCTGCTCGCGGTCATCTTCAGTCCGATTGCCAGCCGGCTCGAGCGTTGGGTCGGAAGCTTTGTCAGTGCGGCGCTGGTGGTGGTCGCGGCGGTTACAATCGTTGTGGGGATTGGCTATTTCGTCACGGTCGAGCTCACCTCGGTCGCCGTTCAGGTTACCAACTACACCGACAATATCGCCACCAAGCTGACCGCGTTGGAAGGCAGCACGCCCGAGTGGATGAAGCGGGTGCAGCTCGGGATTAAGGACGTCGAGCAGCAGGTTAACGACGTGACGCCGCAACCCAAGCTGGCGAAGGCCACACGCGTGGTCGAGGCAGCGTCGCCGCCGTCGTACCTGGAACAGGCCGTAAAGCCGGTCGTCCCGATACTGTCGGGCCTGTTCGAAGCGCTGCTGGTCGTGATCCTGATGTTCTTTCTTCTGTATGGCCGGAACGACTTGCGCGATCGGCTGGTGCGGCTGGCGGCTCGCGGGCGGGTCACGCTTTCGGCGGAGGCGATTGGGGCGGCGGGCGAAGCGGTAGGACATTACCTGTTGCTATTCGCATTGACTAATCTCGGATACGGAGTTGTTATTGGATTGACTATCTGGATAATCGGGCTGCCCAACCCGATCCTGTGGGGCGCGCTGGCAGCGCTGTTTCGTTTCGTGCCGTACGTCGGTGTTCCGTTTGCCGCTCTATTGCCGATGTTCGTGGCGTTTGCGGTGTCACCCGGATGGAGCGAATCGCTGGAAGTATTCGCCGCGTTCGTGATTCTGGATCAAATCGTGGGCTACCTGATCGAGCCTTTTTTGATCGGACGCGGAATTGGTTTGTCGCCGCTCGGCCTGTTGTTTTCCGCGATGTTCTGGGGATGGCTGTGGGGCCTACCGGGACTGCTGCTCGCGACCTCTTTGACCGCGTGCCTGAAAGTCGCCGGTGACTATATTCCGGCCCTGGGCTTCTTCTCCGTGCTGTTCGGAGACGACAGCGCGCGCGAGGACTATCACGACTACTACCGCAGCCTGCTCGAGCTCGATCTGTCGAGCGCGCGAAATCTCGCGATTGGTTATTGCGACAAGCATGGCCTCGAGCCGACTTTCGATGAAGTACTGGTGCCCGCGGTCGTCCTGGCCGGCGAAGAGCGCTACGAAAACAATATCAGCGAAGAGAATCAGAGCCTGGTGTTTGCGACCACTGCCACGCTGATCAAAGAGCTCGGAGACCGGTTCAACAAACCCAAAGCGAGAGGCCGGCTGCGCATCGTGGGTATCGTGCCGCCGGGCGAAGTTCACAGCCTGGGACTGATGATGCTGCTCGAACTGCTGCGGCGGACGGGGATCGCGGCCAATTTTTTCGGCATGGATAAATCGCAGGAAGAAATCTGCGCCTTCGTGAAGCAATATGCACCGGACATGGTCTTTCTTTCCTGCACCTCGACAGAGTGCTTGCCTGCCGCGGTCGAACTGGTTCGCGCGCTGATGGCAGCGTCGCCGTACCTGACTATTATCGGCGGCGGGCCGTCCGCGTTGGCGCAGCGCGCGGAACTGCTCGAGGCGGGCGCCATCGAAATCTGCGGCAGTCGCGGCGAGGTACGGCACGCGGTGCGGCTCTATGCTCTCAGGCGTTCGGTTTCACGATCACCGGTGGCCAGTAGCGGCCGTCCTTTGGTTGGCAGCCAACAGCCGAGCAGCTAGTCAGATCGGCGGCGCCTGAAACGCGTAAGTATATGAAGTGTTGGTTCTTATAAGTACCGCGTTCGCTTTACCAGAATGGCTATTTCGAAATACTAGACTTATAGTTAGTTGTCGGAATCGATATAGGATTCGGGTCCGGCTCTGATCCAGTTCGACAGTGGTCTTTCCGCTCGCCTTCGACCACGTTTCGCTAGACCGTCGTTAAATCACGAACCCAAGGCTTGAGTGAGGTCCGCACGAGACGACCGAGTCTCGTGGAATTGCCGCTTATGGGGATGAGATTCAAAAATAAACTCAAGAAGACGATTGCATTGTCCGGCGTGATTCTCGCGTTCGGGATGGCAGCGCCATCGTTCGCGCAGTACGGTCCCGGACCCGGCTACGACGGTCCCGGCTACTACGGTGGACCGGGACAAGCCGGATGGGGCGCCTACGACAATAGTCACACCTGGCGAGGCGCGCGATGGTGGCATCAGCACGACATCATGTGGTTCTACCAGAATCATCCGGAATGGCGCTTCATGGACGCCTTGTGGCTCAGTCAGGACGGCGACTACGAGAGCAACGGCACCTGGCAGGATGCCTACTGGTGGCATCAGAACGATCCGGATTTTTTCTACGCCAATCATCCCAACTGGATTTCGTGGTATCCGGACTGGCGCAACACCGACGGCGCGTACGACGGGCAGCACAACTGGCATTATGGGCAATGGTGGTACAACCAGAATCCAAGCTGGGTTTCCGCCAACCATCCCAACTGGATCAGCCAGCATAGCAACTGGGCGAATCACACCGAGCCAAATATGTCTCGAGCCGTGATGCGGACCGAGAACGAAGGCAGTGCGCGAACCCGCCAGGTGCAGGCCTCGAATCAGCAGACCAAGGTGAACGAGAAGGCCGCAGTCAATGGGCGGGCCGCTGCCAATGAGAAGGCGGCTACCAATCAGCGCAACGAGGCGAGCAAGCAGGAAGCCTCGCGCGAGCAGCAGACACAGCAGAAGGACCGACAGCAGACTGCTGCTCGCAACCAGGAGCGGCCCACGCATAACCAGCAGCAAGCGACTCACAATCAGGCGCGGGCTACTGAGAACCAGCAGCGGGCAACTCGCGACAAGCAGCAAGCGTCGCATCATCAGGAGCAGGCTTCTCATCATCAGCAGTCTCAGCATCATCAGGAGGCGTCGCATCAGCAGGCCGCGCATCAGCCGGCGAGTCATGAGCAGCATTCGTCTAACCGTCAGCCGGAGCAGAACCGGCAGGCCAATGCCGGTCACGAGGGCGGACACGAAAAGAACTAATCGCGGCGCGATACGCGCCTGACCGGGCGTATCGCGCTTCAATCAACAGACTTACAACGAGAAGTTTCAGGGAGAGAAAAAAATGAATTCAATCCAACGAATTGCGATCAGCGTCGTGAGTGTTGCGGCTTTAGCATGCGTTGCCGGATGCGGCAGTACGACCAAGGAAGTCGACTCGACGACTTATGTTCCCGCCGCCGCGCCAGCCCAAGTCGTGGTGGCTCCGCCAGTACAGGTGATTCCGCCCACAACAACTACCAGCACCTCGGTGGACAAGTCGCATGATTCGAGCGACTCGAGCGCTGGCGGGACCGTTGATAGCTCGAGTTCCCATCACAGCGAATCCACCACCGTGACGCCAAGTAACTGATTCGCAATCTTGAGAGAATTCGGCGATGCAAAATACATGTAATCGAAAAATAACAGCCGTGCCGGCATTGGCGATCGCGCTATTGATTGGCGGCGGAATGCTGGCATCCAGCGCGCTCGCCCAAACGGCTGGCAGCGACTCCGCCAGCGACGTGTCTCGCGAGAACGACAGCGTGAACGTAAAGGCGGAGCATCACTATAACTCCCCGGCAGAACGCGCGAACGACGATCTGCTGATAACCGAGGTCAAGAGCGCGCTTGCCCATGACGGGGTTGCCGACGGCTATCTCGTCGCGGTCGACTGCGACCATGGCAAGATCATGTTGAGCGGTGTGGTTAAGTCGGCCCGGGACGCAAAGCACGCCGGCGATATTGCGGCGGGCGCGCAGGGCGTCACCGGGGTTAACGATCAACTGACCTGGCATTAGCAGCCGGCCGGGCTAAGAGAAGAAGGTAGGACACGATGTTACTGATTCTGATCATCTTGCTGATCCTATTCGGCGGCGGCGGAGGTTACCGAACCTATCATCACGGCGCCAGGGATCCGGGCGGTTTGGTGATGCTGATACTGATGATCGTGTTGATAGTTTGGTTAATCAACGGCGGTCTTCACGTCT
>DATNLS010000121.1:0-4490 GCA_035602775.1 Candidatus Acidiferrales bacterium
GCGCGGCAAGTTCCGCCATCGCATTGAAAATGGTGGCGCGCAATTCATGGCTCTTGACCGGCTTGACCACGTAATGGTTCAAGCCCAATCCCCTCATCGTATTCAGCCGGGTGGTCAGACCATTGGAAGTCACCAGCATGACTATCGGCACATTTCCGTTGGGGCCAAGCCGCAACTGCCGGATCATTTCGAAACTATCGGATGCGGACAGCTGCAGATTGATCAGCATCAGGCCGAACGGCGCGCAGTCGACATTCGCGGCGGCAAACGCGTCCTGAGCTTCGGGCGCGGAGGCCGCTTCGGTGACAGTGGCGGCGCTGGCGCGCAGCATCTGGCTGACGATCGAGCGATTGGTCGCGTTGTCATCGACCAGCAGCGCGCGACAGCCTGACAGGTCGAGTGCGCGAGGCTCCCGAGTCTCGCTTTGTTCGGTAAGCGCGGGGGTCAGGCCAAGCTCGACGGTAAAATAGAAGGTGCTGCCCCTGCCGAGTTCGCTTTCGACCCACACGTTGCCGCCCATCAAGGCGACCAGCCGCTCGACGATGGTCAGACCAAGTCCGCTACCGCCGAATTTTCGCGTGGTTGAGGAGTCCGCCTGGGTGAAGGCGGAGAAAATGTTGGGCAGCATCTCGCGCGGCATCCCGATGCCGCTGTCGCGCACCGAGAACAGCACGCTGCCGGGATTGGATCGGCCCGGGTTGTGCGCGACGTCGACCGCGACTTCGCCGCGCTCGGTAAATTTGATCGCGTTGCCGATCAGATTGGTGAGCACCTGACGCAGGCGCAGCGAATCGCCCACCAGCATGAGCGGCAGATCGCCGCTGAAGCGCACACTGAGTTCGATGCCCTTTTCGTGCGCGCGCACGGCCAGAGTGTCGGCGACCTTCTCCGTCAGCTCGACAATGTCGAACGCGACCGCCTCGAGGTTCATGCGTCCGCTCTCGACCCGCGCAAGGTCAAGGATGCTGTTTATCAGTTCGAGCAGCGTGTTGCCGTTGCTGATGATGGTATCGAGGTAACGTCGCTGCTCAGAGTTGAGATCGCTTTCGCCGATCAGGTCGGCCATCCCGAGGATCGCGTTCATCGGCGTGCGAATTTCGTGCGACATGCTGGACAGGAATTCGGTCTTGGCCTTCGAGGCGGCGAGCGCCTTCTGACGCGCCGCCTCGAGGTCGGTGATATCGCGCGCGATCGAGAGCGCGCACTGGCGCCCGCCGAGTTCAAGCACCACCGCCGAGATCAGTGCCGGGAACGTGCTGCCGCTGGCGGTGCGGAAAATGGTCTCGAAGTTGCGCACCTCGCGCCGCTCGAGCAGGTTCGCCGCGAAGAGCGCGAGCTGCTCGGTACTTTCCCAGACGTTGACCTCGTCGAAGCGTTTGCCGACGATTTCATTTTTGGCCAACCCGAGCGACCGCACCATTTCGTTGTTCACATCTATAATGATGCCGTCGCTGAGACCGGTCAGCGCGATGTTATCGACGCTCGCGTCGAAGATCTCTCGCAGCATCGCTTCGCTGCTTTGCAGTTTGCGCTCCTGTTCCTTAAGCACGGTAATGTCGCGGGCGATCGTCACTATGCGCGCTTGGCCGCTCAACTCCACCACCACTGACGAGAGCAGTACGGGGATGCCGACGCCGCTTTTGCTTTTGAGCGTCATTTCGAAATTCCGTGCCTGGCCAGTAGTCCGGAGGGATTCGGTGTATGCCGGCGCTAAGTCATTCTCGGCGACCTGTCCGATAGTCTCGGCGCGCGAGAATTCGCTGAGCCGCGTGAACTCGTCATTGACATCGACGAAGCGGCCATCAGGGTCGGTGATCGACAGCGGGTCGAGGATCGAGTCGAAGATTTTGCGCAGGCTGGCCTCGCTCTCTTTGAGCTTCTCTTCCGCCGCCAGCAGATCGCCGATGTTGCGCGTGATGGTCAAGACACTCATCTTGCCGTCCAACTCGACCAACGCACCGGACATCAGACATGGGACGCGGGTCCTGTCCTTGGCGTAAAAATTCGCGCGCAGGTTGCGGACTTCGCCGCTGCGAGTCATCGCGGCCGAAAACTTGTCCGATTCCTCGCGGCTGGGCCAGACGCCGACTTCCCAATAGGTCTTGCCCAGCACCTCCTCGCGGCTGAAGCCGGTCGCGCGACAGAATTCCTGATTGACGTCGGTGTAGCGCCGGGTCTGCGCGTCGGTGGTCGTCACCGAATCGAGGTTCGCGTCGAAGATTTTGCGCAGCGTGGTCTCGCTGTTGCGCTGTTTGCGCTCCGCTTCCCTGACATCCGAGATTTCACGGACCACGATGATCGCGCAGTTCTGATTGCTCAGCCGGACTACGACCGCGGAGATCAGCGCCGGCATCGGACGGTCATAGCCGAAGCCGTTGAGCCGGACCTCGAGGTTTTTCACCACGCCGCTGTCAAGCAGCTCCCGCATGAAATCTTCGCGGGCCGCCGGCTCCGCAAAGAAATTGAAGTCGATCTCGCGGCGGCCCACGACCAGCTCGCGCGGCACGCGGCTGCGCACGACGAATTGGTTGTTGACTTCAAGAATCGCGCTGGTGTCGAGGTTGGTGACTGCTACTATGTCGCCACTTTGCTGGAAAATCTGGCGGAATTTTTCTTCGCTGTCGGTGAGTTTTTGATCGCTGCGCAGCCGGTCCGCGAGGTTTTGCGCGAGCGCGCGTCGATTCTTCATCTGCAGATAGACGTTCGATTGCGCCAGCCCGACTGCGGTCATCAGTCCCAGCCAATACATCGAAGGTTCGGAATCGACGATCCCAGGCGCGCGTTCCAGAACGAAAAAGCAAATCATCGCGACCGTGCTAAGCGCCGCCTGCCAGCCCCAGTCCCACGGCGCCAGCGTCCCGGCGCCAACCACGATGACCAGCGTGGACACGAATAGCCCTTCAACGCGCATCGAGCTGGCACAGATCGCAGTCGTCGATATGAGCAACGCGGTGCACACCAGGAGCGCGAGTTGGCGCCAATAGCGCGGCATCGCAGGAGCCGCGACGTTGTCATCCACCACTCGAGCGTCGAGCAACGTATCGCTTGATTGAGCGTGCGGCTGCGCACCCGAGGTCAGCGTTGCCGCGTTCAACTGAGCGTGATCGGTGATCCTCTCGTGCGAGGCAATGTCATGGTGCCTGGGCGTTTCGCCCATCCGAATTCCTTCCCGTCCCGGGCCGGCGCAGGGACACATTGGATTGCAGCAAGTCCGATGCCCGCAAATCTGTCGCAGATTCGTGAACAGGAGTCCGATCGCGCTTCGATCCTCTCAGCTCGCGAAGCGATTTCGAGCGATGTGTCCCACTTTGGGATTTGGATGGGCGCAACTTGCGACGTTTGTTAAGTGCACACGAATTCTGCGAGAATCCGTCGCAATTCTCGAATCGAGGTTCACACACATGAGCGCGACCGTTTCGATCCATCAGGGCAAACTCGAGGGCGACGAGCAGGGCGGACTTCTGGTCTTCAAAGGAATCCCGTTTGCCGCTCCACCGGTCGGTGCATTTCGATGGCTCGCGCCGCAGAAGCCCGCGTCGTGGACCGGAGTTCGGGACGCTCGTCGCTTTAATCCGGTCGCCCCTCAGAACCGGATGATGCTGACGGCGCTTTCCGCGATGGTGGTTGACGGCGAACAGTCCGAAGATTGCCTCACGCTCAACGTCTGGACTCCCGCGCACGACGGCAAGCGGCGGCCGGTGATGGTCTGGATTCACGGAGGTGCGTTCACAATCGGCTCGGGCTCGCAGTCGCTCTACGATGGATCGGTTCTCGCGCGGCGCGGCGACGTCGTCCTCGTCACAGTTAACTATCGTCTCGGACCACTCGGCTTCCTGCGGCTCGCTGACGTGACTAACGGCAAGATTCCCTCCAGCGGCAGCGAAGGGATGCTCGATCAAGTCGCGGCGCTCGAATGGGTGCGCGACAATATCGCGGAGTTCGGCGGCGACCCCGGCAACGTCACAATTTTCGGCGAATCAGCCGGCGGCATGAGCGTCGGAACCTTGCTCGCGATGCCGGCGGCGCGCGGCCTATTCCACAAAGCGATTCCGCAAAGCGGCGCATGCCATACCGGCGCTCCGGCTACGCGCGCGAATCGCACGGCGGAGCGAGTCCTGTCGAGGCTTCGTGTGCAGCCGGGCGACACCGCCGCGATCCGCGCGCTCACGCCCGCGCAATTGCTCACCGGCACCCTGCTCGACGACGGCAAGACTCCCGATCCGGAACTCGGGATGGCGTATCAGCCATGCATCGACGGCACGCACGTGCCGCGCGCGGCGATCGAGATGGTAGCGGACGGATCGGCGTCGGGCGTGGCAGTGATGGTCGGTTCGACGCTCGAGGAATGGAAATTGTTCTCGCTGATGGATCCGTCGTTGCACAAACTCGATCGCGCCGGCCTCGGTGCGCGCATGAGCCGGCGACTGACCGCCGATGCCGCCGACGGGGTCATCGATTCTTACGCCAAGGCTCGCGCCGCGCGTGGCGAG
>DATNLS010000341.1:0-20205 GCA_035602775.1 Candidatus Acidiferrales bacterium
TGGGCTTCACATTAGATAAAGTGCCCTATCTCTTCTCGAACTGCTTGTTGCCGAACAGTATCTCCCACGACTTCGGGTCCTGCGGCGGCTGATTCGCGGCTGCCGCCGCGCGCATCTTCTCGACGATCTCGCTCATCACGGCGAAGCCGCGCTGAGTCGCCGGTCGCGCGCGCAACTCGTCGTACCACTTTTTCAGATTGGGAAAATCCTCGAGCGCCTGCCCCTGCATCGAATGCGGCACCAGCCACGGGTAGGTCGCTATATCGGCGATGGAGTATTCGCCCGCGAGGTACTTCGCTTCACCGAGGCGCTTGTCGATCACTCCGTAGATGCGTTTCGCTTCGTTGGTATAGCGATTGATCGCGTATTCGAGCTTCTCGGGCGCGTAACGGCGAAAATGGTGCGCCTGGCCGAGCATCGGGCCGACGCTAGCCATCTGGAACATCAGCCACTGGATCACGTTGTACTTTGCGCGCGTGTCCGACGGCATCAGCTTGCCAGTCTTTTCGGCCAGGTACATCAGGATCGCGCCCGACTCGAAAATCGAAATCGGCTTCCCGCCGGGACCGTCGGGATCGGTCATCGCGGGCATCCGATTGTTCGGGCTGATTTTGAGGAACTCGGGCTTGAATTGATCGCCCGCGCCGATATTGACCGGGATCACGTTGTACTTGAGGCCGACTTCCTCGAGCATCCAGGTGATTTTGTAGCCGTTGGGCGTTGGCCAAAAATATAAGTCGATCATCTGCAACTCCTTGTTCGATCAATCGTCCGTTTCATATTGCAACTTGGATCAGTCGCCCGCGCGACGCAACATGAACTTCTCTTTCTGAATACTGGGTGCAAGGCTCAGCCCTGCCGAAGGAGGTGTGGAACCCACGGCGGGTTCCACTTTAATTCGGCACGCTATCGGCGTCGCCTTTGCGCACGCCCATCAGGTAGGCCTGGATGAACTCGTCGATTGCGCCGTCGAGCACCGCGCCGGTGTTGCCGACCTCGACGCCGGTGCGATGGTCCTTGACCATCTGGTAGGGCTGCAGGACGTACGAACGGATCTGGCTGCCCCAGGCAATTTCTTTTTTGTCCTTGCTGAATTTCTCGAGCTCTTCTTTTTTCTTGCGCTGCTCAAGCTCGAACAGCCGTGCGCGCAATATCTTCATCGCCATCGCGCGGTTCTTATGCTGCGAGCGTTCATTCTGGCAGGTCACGACAATGTTGGTCGGGATATGCGTGAAGCGCACCGCCGAGTCGGTCTTGTTGACGTGCTGGCCGCCCGCACCTGACGCGCGAAACGTATCGATCCGCAAATCCGCGGGATTGATCACAATCTCGATCGTGTCGTCGACCTCCGGGAAAACAAAGACCGACGCGAACGACGTATGACGCCGCGCATTCGAGTCGTACGGCGAGATTCGCACCAGCCGATGTATGCCAGCCTCCGCCCGCAGATATCCGTACGCGAAGTCGCCCTCGACGGTGACGGTCGCGCTTTTGATTCCCGCGCCGTCGCCCGGTTGCAAGTCCGCAATTTCGGTTTTGAAGCCGCGCCGCTCGGCCCATCGCATGTAAAGCCGCAGCAGCATCTCGGCCCAGTCCTGCGCCTCCTGGCCACCGGCGCCCGGATGTATCGAAAGGATCGCGCCGAGGCGATCATACTCGCCGCTGAGCATCAGCCGGAGTTCCTGGCGCTCGAGCTCGGCGCGTGACGCGTCCAGCGCCGACGCGGTCTCGCGCGCCGCGTCGGAATCCTCGCCGCTCTCTTCTTCGGCCATCTGCAGGAACACGCGCGCCTCGTCGAGCTTGTCGCGCAGCATCTTGTAACCCGCGAGCTGAGCGCGAATCTGTTCCTGCTCCTTCAGCGCCGCTTGCGCGGTTTCCTGCCGGTCCCAGAAGCCGGGCTGAGCGGATTGTTCGACGAGTTGGTTCTGGCGGGCGGTCAGTGCGGGGACGTCAAAGACGCCTCCCGAGCTTTTCGGCGCGGTCGTCGAACTCGGAAAGCTGCTGTCTCATGTCGCTGAGCATCGGAAGTCACACCTCACGCCGGCATCAGCCGGCGACTCGCGTATTATGCCACGAAGCCGCGCGCCGCTTAATGGGGTCGGCCGTTTGCCTGGACTCGTCGCGATCTCACCGGCTTGACTTCGAACGTGGCCGGGCGCGGCCACTGCCACGCCATGATCAGTCCGATCACCGTCAGCACGAAGCAGGTCTCCGCGAATAGATCGCCCACTATCGTGTACACCGTACGCACCGGACGCCACGATACGTCCACGATCGTCATGCCGCGCTTGAACAGGGGCGTTCGATCCGTGATTCGTCCCGACGGCTCGATCAGCGCGCTGAAGCCGGTGTTCGCCACTCGCACCATCGGCACCTTGGTCTCGACCGATCGCATCGCCGCCATCGCGAGCACCTGGTAGGGCGCCGAGCTCTCGCCGTACCACGCGTCGTTGGTGATATTCACGAGGACGGTCGCGCCTTCATTTACCTCGCGTCGCGTCAAATCGGGAAAGATACTTTCGTAGCAGATCAAAATTCCCAGCTTCGCGCCCTTAAGGTCGAACAGGGTCTGCTCCTTGCCGGGAATCAAATCGCCCATACCGTTCACGACCTTGTTGACGAAGAAGCCAAGAATCGCGCGCGCGGGAACGTACTCGCCGAATGGCACCAGCTCGATTTTGTCGTAATGCGCATCCACTTCGCCCTGGCCGTTGGCCGAGATCAGATAAGCGCGATTGTAAAATCCCAGCCGCCCATCGATTTGAGCCAGCGCCGGTGCGCCGAACAAAATCGGCTTGCCAAGATTGCGCGCGGTTGTGAGCAAGTTCGCGCGATACTCGGCGTCACTTGCGAGCATGGCGGGATATTGATCGTCGGGCTGGAACAGGAACGCCGCCGCTGCCTCGGGCCAGACGACCAGGTCGGCGCCGCGCTTGGCCGCGTCAACGGTTTCCTCCTGGTAAATTCCGTAACTCGTCGGCAGAAACTTTGGATCCCATTTGAGCGATTGCGGGATATTGCCCTGCACCATCGCGACCTTGAGACTTCCCGTCATCGGCGCCTCTTTCAGATTGTTGATTCGCCACGCGCCGAACGCGACCAGCGCTATCATCATCGCCGTCAGCACGCTCAGGCTGACGGTCTGCAGACGATAGGCGCCGCGTCGGAAGATCACGACATAGACGACGGCGTTGAAAAACACGATCAAGGCGGAGACGCCGTAAACGCCGGTGAACTCGGCGAATTGGATCAGTTCCAGGTTTCGATACGCCGCGTAGCCGAGCAGGTTCCACGGGAACGAGGCGGGAACATAAGTGCGAAACCATTCGACCGCGGTCCACGCAATCGGAATCGTGATCACGGACGGGATTCGCGTCCGCCGCGCGGTGAATTCGCCCGCCCAGATTGCAAGCGCGGTGTTGATCCCAACGATTGCCGCCAGCGCCAGCATCGGAAAGATCGCGTACCTCATTCGCACGTCGGCGAAATCGTGCAGCGGAATCGGAATCCAGTAGAGCGACACGACGTTCGCGGCGAATCCCTGCAGGTAGGCCCACCAGAACACGCGTCGCAGACTCTCGCCTTCGATCACGTAGAACAGCGGGACCAGCGCCACCCACGCCAGCAGTCCGTAGTCGAACTTCGGAAATGCCAGCCCCATCGCCAGGCCGCTGGCTACGGCGAGCGCCGCGCGCGTTAGGCTGTTCGACGACATCGTCAGGCGGGACTGCCAAACATCTCGGCCAGAGGAATCACGCCGGCGCACGGCGGCCGGCCGTTGAAGCGTTCGAAAATCTCGTCCACGTCCTTCCAGGTTTCGACCAGCGCGGCCGCAATCGGCGGTTCGAACGCGAGATCGCCGGCCGCGCGCCATTCGCGCTCGAAGCTCCAATCAACCGGCGGAGTCTTGTCGATCTCGAGAGACACCACGCGCCAACTCTCTTCCGGCGCGAGAATTTTTTCGGCCTCGCGCCATGGCAGATAAATCACCGGCCGCGCACCCATCGTGAAAGCATACCGTTTGTCGACCGCGATCCCGAATGGTTCATAGCGCCGGCGATTGCGGCGGTCGAGGATCGTGCGCAGCTCGGCGATTGGCACGTCGAACATGCACACCGCCGGACGCGCGCCGCGGACCATCCGGATGCCGCCGCGAATCACGCCATCCTTGAGAATCGCGACGAGGTTGTCCAGCGCGGTCGCGGAGGTCGATGCGCGCGTGAAATGGGTCAACATCGCAACGGCGGGAATCTTTGCGGCCTCGCGCTTCATCGCGACTATACGCGCCTTTCGCCGATCTTCGCAGTCAGCGCCCGCTCGCGCGCGAACATCCGCCGCGCGTCTGACGCCGAGCGCTCGTGGTCGTAGCCGATCAGATGCAGAAATCCGTGAACCAGAAGACGGCGAAGTCGCGACGACGGGCTCACGCGATATTCGCGCGCCTGCCGCAGCGCAGTGTCGATCGAGATGACCACGTCGCCGACGGGCAGTCCCGGACTATTCCTCACGCTGCGCGGATTCGGCGGCGCACTGCCTGCCTGTTCGATTTGCGAGAAGGATAAGACGTCGGTGGCAGTGTCGATCCCGCGAAAATCGCGATTCAGCCGGCGCATCGCGCGATCCGACGTGAGCGTGAGTGACAATTCGCACTCCGCCAGGCCCGCCGCGCGCATCAGGCGATCGGCGTCGGCGCGCAGCCCGCGCGCGTAGCCACGTCCGCGCGCCGTCGCGCACCGGAACTCGACCGCCACGCGCTTCAATCCCGATGGTTGCCGTCGGTTGGCGTTGGAGGTGCCGGCGGCGGCGCCGCGCCTTCGACGTTGAACGATTCGTACGCCTTGATTATCGACTGCACCAGTCGATGCCGCACGACGTCGCGGTCGTTGAACCGCACGAACGAAATCCCCGGCGTGTTGCCCAGCACGATGCTCGCTTCCTTCAGCCCCGACAGCTTACCGCTGGGCAAATCGATTTGCGTAACGTCGCCGGTGATCACGGCCTTGGAGTTGTAGCCGAGCCGCGTCAGGAACATCTTCATCTGCTCGGAGGTCGTGTTCTGCGCCTCGTCGAGAATGATGAAAGAGTCGTTGAGCGTGCGCCCGCGCATGAACGCGAGCGGCGCGACTTCGATCGTCCCGCGTTCGAGCATCCGCCGCGCGCGATCGAAATCCACCATGTCATGCAGCGCGTCATAGAGCGGGCGCAGGTACGGATTCACTTTCTCGGCAAGGTCGCCGGGCAGGAAGCCGAGCTTCTCTCCGGCTTCGACCGCGGGCCGGCACAGCACCATCCGCGTGACCTGGTTTTTCATGAGGGCGGCCAGCGCCATCGCCATCGCCAGGTAGGTCTTGCCGGTGCCGGCGGGGCCGATACCGAAAACGATATCGTGATTGCGAATCGAGTCGATGTAGAGCTTCTGGTTGATGCTCTTGGGCGAGATGACGCGCTTGTTGGCCGAGACGTAAATCGTGTCGAGGAAAATATCTTTCAGCTCGGCGTTGCGGTCGCCGCGAATAATTCGAATCGCGTACTCGACGTCGCTCGGATAGATCGGGTAGCCGTGCTTCAGCAGATCGTAAACCTCGCCGATCACTTTGCCCGCGAGCGCCTGCTCCGCGTGCGCGCCAGAAATTCTGAGCGAGGTGCCGGTGACGCCGATGCGAACGCCGAGCGCGGTCTCGACGGTGCGGACGTGCGCGTCATGCTGGCCAAGCAAGTCGGTAAACAAACGCGGATCGTCGAAATGGAGTTCGAGCGAGTCTTCAGTCGCTAACTGGGAAATTGCCTGGGCCTCTTGAGGTACTGCTTTCGTGTCCGTCGCCCGCCGGTCGGCATTCGCTCAATCACCGGCGAAGCTAATGGTAATCATTTCGGCGGGCGTATGAAAGTGGTTGCGAAATAAGCTGTGCGTAACTTCCCCTTCATCTTCTCCCTAACTGGGAGAGGAGGCAGAAAACACTACGACACCAGCGTGGCGACCTTCGCCAGCGCCTCGTCGAGTTTCGAGGGGTCGCGGCCGCCGGCTTGGGCCAGGTCGGCGCGGCCGCCGCCGGTGCCGCCGACGATTGGCGCGATGTTTTTGATGATGTCCCCGGCTTTGATTTTCGAGGTCAAGTCGGGGGTTACTGCGACCAGCAGCGCGACCTTGCCCTCGCCGAGGTCACTGCCGAGCGCGACTACCGCGGAGCCGTGCTTCTGGCGCATCCGATCGGCCATCTCGCGCATCGTGCGCGGATCGACACCGTCGAGTTTACGCGTCACGATCTTGATGCCGCCGACTTCTGTGACGGTTTCTTCGGATGACGCGGCGCCGGCTCCTGAGGCCAGTTTCTGCTCCATCGCGCGCAGCTTTTTCTCGAGTTCTTTTTCGCGCGCGAGCAGTTTTTCCAGGCGCTCGATTGCCGCGCCGTCGCGCGCGCCGAGCTGCGTGCCAATCTCTTCGAGGATTTTCTCGCGCTTGCGAATCGTTTCGAGCGCGCCCTGTCCCGTCACCGCTTCGATTCGCCGGACGCCCGCCGCGACGCCCGATTCCGCTTCGAGCTTGAACATCCCGACGTCGCCGGTGCGCGAGATATGCGTGCCGCCGCATAGCTCGACCGAAAAATCGCCCATCCGCACGACGCGCACGCGGTCGCCGTATTTGTCGCCGAAAAATGCGAGCGCGCCGGCCTTGATCGCGTCGTCGTACGCCATCTCCTCGACCGTTACCTCGGCGTTCTCGCGGATGCGCGCGTTGATCTCTTCCTCGATGGTCGCGAGCGCGTCGTCCTTCACGGGACCTTGATGTGCGAAGTCGAAGCGCAGCTTGTCGGGCTCGACCAGCGAGCCGGCCTGATGCACCGAACTGCCGAGCACGTCGCGCAACGCGTAGTGGAGCAGGTGCGTCGCGGAATGATTCAGCACCGCCGCGTCGCGACGGATGCGATCTACTTTGAGCTTGACGCGCGCGCCGCGTGCGAAGTCGCCGGCGTTGCCGCGCAGAATGCGCCCGACGTGAACGATCGAGCCTTCGGCTTTGCGCGTGTCCGATACTTCGAGAATCGCGCCCGACCCCGTCTCGATTACCCCGCGGTCGCCGACCTGGCCACCGCCTTCGGGATAGAAGGGCGTCTCCGCGACGACCACCGCAACCTGATCGCCGTCCTTGCCGCCGGCCGCGAGCACTTCGGACTCGCCCTCGTAGGTGTGGTAGCCGACGAAGCGCGACGCGGTGCCCGTGCCGAGACTGATCTCCGGCGCACTGGCGTCGTCCTTGCGCGCGGCGCGTCCGCGTTCTTTCTGCTCGTCCATCAGGCGGGTGAAACCCGCGACGTCCACGTCGATCGAATGATTGCGCAGCACGTCCTCGGTCAGGTCGACCGGAAACCCGTACGTGTCATACAGTTTGAACGCCACTTCACCGGACAGCGTGTGACCGCCGCTCTTTTTGATGCGCGCGAGTTCGGTGTCGATTAGTTCCAGACCGCGATCGAGCGTCTCGCCGAAACGCGACTCTTCCTGTGTGATCACTTCGGCGGTCTTAGCTGCTGCCTTTTTGATCTCCGGATACGCGTCGCCCATCGCCTCGACCACGCCCGCATGCGCCGCCGCAAGGAAGGGGCGATGGATGCCAAGATAGCGGCCGTGACGGGCGGCACGCCGGATGATTCGCCGCAGCACATACTCGCGATCATTGTTGCCGGGCATGACGCCGTCGGCGATCAGGAAGGTCATCGTGCGCGCGTGATCCGCAATCGCGCGATAGGATATGTCGCTCTCAGTGTCCTTGCCGTACGCGCGCCCATCGCCGAGTTCCTTTGCGGCTATCTCAATTCTCTTGATGATCTTCTGGAACAGATCGATGTCGTAGTTGCCGAGAATCCTGCCAGTCTCGATGCTCTGTAGCGCGGCCGCGGTTCGCTCGAGGCCCGTGCCGGTATCGACGTGCTTCTTTGGCAGCGGTGTGAGTTTTCCCGACTCGTCGCGGTTGAACTGGATGAAGACAAGGTTGCCGACTTCGATGAATCGCTCGCATCCGTCGACGTTCACGAAACATTTCTGCCCGGCGTGGTTCCTTTCAGGAACGCAAGCGCCCTCGCCGCGGTCGATGCTGATCTCCGAGTTGTAACCGCATGGCCCGGTCGGGCCCATCTCCCAGAAATTATCCTTGTCGCCGAATTGCAGAATCCGCTCTGGCGGCAATACTCCCATCTTCAGCCAGATGTCTTCGGACTCCTTGTCGTCCTTGTGGACGGTCGCGTAGAGCAGGCTCGGATCGATTTCCCAGACCTTGGTGATGAGCTCCCAGTGCCATCGAATCGCTTCTTCCTTGTAATAATCGCCAAACGACCAGTTACCGAGCATCTCGAAAAACGTGTGATGGTAAGTGTCGCGGCCGACCGCCTCGAGATCGTTGTGCTTGCCCGAAATGCGCAGGCACTTTTGCACGTCGACGACGCGCAGATGCGGCGGCGTGCGCACGTCGAGAAAATAATCCTTGAACTGCACCATCCCGGCGTTGGTGAAGAGCAGGGTGGGGTCGCCCTTGGGAATCAGGGAGGCAGAGGGCACGATCGTATGACCGCGCGCGGCGAAGAAATCGAGGAACGATTGTCGAATTTTTGCAGTAGTCCAGCGCATGTCTGTCCTGATTGTAGCTGGGGAAGGGTAAATCACTCAATTGAATGCGGAACCCACCGTGGGTTCCGCGCCTCCTTGGGCAGCGGTGACCCCTACACCCAGTGTTAAGAAAGAAATCGCAAAATGGCGAGGACGCCCTTTTGCTCTCAGGTTCTGTAGGGAGAAGCAGCGTTCTGACTGCGCTTGCCGGTTGGCCTGATGCGATGGGTCGGACAAACTGGATCCATGGACATCAGCATCAACGCGCCTAGCCGCATCCGCGAACCTTTCTCCTTCAGCAACTTTTTTCTCATGCATAAGGGCGACCTGACCCTGGCCTTTTCGTTCTTCATCTATCTCGTCAGTCTGGCCGCGCTGATGTTCACGCATTTCAAGACCTCTTCGGAGATTGCGGTCTCGATGGCGGAGGCGGCGCTAATAGGCGGGCTCTGTGACTATATCGCGCTCAAAATGATCTTCGAGCGGCGATGGTACCTGCCGAACTCAGGCGTGCTGCCGCGCAATCGCGCGAAACTGATCGACGGAATCGCAGCGACTATCGAGAACGAATGGCTCACCCCGCAGATGATCGGGCGCAAGCTCAGCGACATGGATCTCGTCGGGCGTCTCGGCACCTATCTGCAGGAGCTGAAGCTGAACGACATTCTGGGGCAGGCCGGGCTCGAACGGATACTTACCAACGCGATCGGCTACCTGGAATCGCCCGAGAAACGCGATCGGCTCGAGAGAGTGCTCAAGCGGATGCTGCCGAAGACGGTCACCCGAATCTACGCGGTGATGAATCGGCTCGGCGCACAATCGATCGGCGCGCGCGTCGCGGCGAATTTGCGAAAACGGCTGCCCGAGTTGCAGAACGATCCCGAGCTGCGCGACACGATCGAAAGCGCAATCCACGAGTTCGGGATTCAACTGCACGATCCCGAGAGCTACGCGAATCAATTTGCGCAGCGGCTGATCGACAACATGGTGCGGCGGACGGTCGAATCGAGCCGCGGGCAGATCACGCTGATGGTGCGCGAGAACCTCGCGCGGCTGTCGGACGATCAGATCAGGATTCAGATCGAGTCGAAGACGCGCACGCATCTGGACTGGATTCGCGTCAACGGCGGCCTGTTCGGCGCATTCTTCGGGCTGATATTCGCGCTATCGCGGATACTGTCGCACAACGGGCCGGCGATCCTCGCGCATTTTCACATCGCGATGTGAAACGAGGCTAGTTACTGATGTTGGTGGCTGGCAGCGGCCATCTGACGCACCAGCTGAATTCCGGCGTCGTTGGGACACGGATAGACAAGCCACCACGCGTCATCCTTCTCGGCGATGAAATGGATGGTACTGGCAAGCGAATACGGACCTGTTTGCCAATCGATCTGGAGTTGGTAGCTCGGCTGGACAAGAAACGCGAACTTATCTTGCGGCAGAATAGGAACCTTGAAATCCCGCGGGAGAGCGGTGAAGGAAACCGTATAGCCAGGAAGAGGTAGACTTTGGAACTCCATCCCCTTCATGAGGTCGAAGTATTCGGCGAAGTTCTTGCATGCCAGGACCTGAGGGTGGATCAGGGTTTTCACCCGTGCGGGATCTTTTGACTCCAAGGCGGCGACTAGGGTTCGAGCGAACTGTTCTCGCGCTGGGTCGGCCGCCGCGTTCGCGCCGAAGGAAGACTGGCTTGCGCCAACGATGGAGATGAATGCGAAAGCCGCCAACATTGCGGTGCCAAGCGGCCTGTTGAACATCTGAACTAAGGCGCTACCCTTTTTTCTTTGGGATCTGCGCGGGCGGCTGTTCCGGCTCTTCGACCGCTGCTTCGGGTGGCAGCGCGACCGGTTTGGCTGCGAGCTTTTCGCGCACCTTGGCTTCGATCTCTTCGGCCAGCTTGGGGTTGGCCTTGAGCAGATCGCGCGCGTTCTCGCGTCCCTGGCCGATTCGCTCGCCGTTGTAGGAGTACCACGCGCCGAGCTTCTCGATGATGTTGTGCTCGCTCGCCATATCGACCAGTTCGCCTTCCTTGGAAATGCCGGTGCCGTAGAGGATGTCGAATTCGGCCTCGCGAAACGGCGGCGCGACCTTGTTCTTCACGACCTTGACCTTGGTCCGCGATCCGATCACTTCGGTCGCGTTCTTGATCGTGCCGATTCGCCGGATGTCGATTCGCACCGACGAATAAAACTTGAGCGCATTGCCGCCGGTGGTGGTTTCCGGGTTACCGAACATCACGCCAATCTTCATCCGGATCTGGTTGATGAAGATCACGATGGTGCGCGAGCGCGAGATGATCGACGTCAGCTTGCGCAACGCCTGCGACATCAGGCGCGCTTGGAGGCCCATCTGCGGCTCGCCCATCTCGCCTTCGATTTCCGCCCGCGGCACCAGCGCCGCCACCGAATCGATCACCAGCACGTTGATCGCGCCCGATTGCACCAGCGTCTCGGTGATCTCGAGCGCCTGCTCACCGTTGTCGGGCTGCGAGATGAGCAGGTCCTCGACCTTGACCCCGAGCTTGCGCGCGTAGGCGGCGTCGAGCGCGTGCTCGGCGTCGATAAACGCACAGGTACCGCCCATCTTCTGCGCTTCCGCGATGCATTCAAGCGCGAGCGTGGTTTTGCCGGACGATTCGGGGCCGTAAATCTCGACCACGCGTCCGCGCGGTAATCCGCCGACGCCGAGGGCGACGTCGAGGCCGAGCGAGCCAGTAGGCACGACCGCGATGTCGGCGGAAATCGCCTGCTCGCCGAGCTTCATGATCGAGCCTTTGCCAAACTGTTTCTCGATTTGGCTGAGCGCCAGTTCGAGTGCCTTACCTTTGATTTCTATCGCCATCGCTTTTGCTCACGCGGAAATTATTGATTTCGCTGCGAATCTTGCCACAAACTCGCGTCGATAGCTCTATCCGCACGGCCGCCCGTGTCCACAGGGGTGTTGACAACGCGACCTTGGTGTTACGAAAAGAACAAATGTTGACACTTTGTTAACGCTTGGCCCCCGCAGCTAACGCGACTGGAACAGGAAGGTCGCGAGCGCTTCGTAGCTGGCGCCCTGGGGCGCTAGATGGCTGCGGTATAGCGTGATCGATTCGATTCGCGAGACTCCGAATTCACGATCGCGCGCCGCGTTTAATGCGTCGCGCGTTTGGTCCTCTAGCTGGCGGTCGCCTGCGCGCCCGATTGTCAGATGCCCGCTCCAGCGCCGCTTCTCACGTTCGAATCCGTAATCGGCTGCGACGGTTTCCAGCCGCGCCGCGAGCGCCGCCAACGCGCCCGACTCGACACTGCGCAATCCCACCCAGATCGCGCCTGGATGCTCGAGATTGGGGAAGGCGCCGAGGTCGACCGCACTGACTTCGAATGGCGCGGTTTTCGCCGCGAGTTGACGAAGCCCGCCGGTTAGCCGCTGCAACCGATGCGAATCCACACTCGGGCCCAGGAACTTGAGCGTGATATGCAGGTTGGCTCGCGGCACCCATCGGACGCCATCATTCGGATGCTTGATCTCGTCGATCGTTTTCGCGATCGCTTCCTCGACCTGATCGTTCATCCGCACGGCGACGAACGCGCGCACGCCTTTGGCCTCGCGATCCCCAAGGTCGTCGCGGAGGTCGGTTCGTGCCTGGCCTTCAGCCCAATGCGTCATTGGATTCCGATTGAAATCAGCCGATTGAAATCAGGTTGACCCACCCGATCCCTGGTCCAAAGCGCCGCCGACGCCGACCGCCAGCTCGTGCTCGACCAGTGGCAGCCGGTCGTTGCCGAAGAACATCGAGCCTTCGACGAACATCGTGGGCGAGCCGAAACCGCCGCGCGCGATCAGCTCCTCGACGTTCGCGCGCAGCCTCGCCTTGTACTCAGCGGACGCGATCTTGGTGAAAAATTCTTTTTCGTCGAGCCCGGCTTCTTTCACGATTTCGCGCAGCACGTCGTCCTGGCTGATGTCCTTGTCGTCGGTCCAGTAGCTCTCGAACACGCGCCTGGAGTAGCGCGAGATCACGCGATGCTCGTCGGCGATCAGCGCCCCGCGCATCGCCTTGACTGAGTTGACCGGGAACACGGTGGGGTTGCCTATCTTGATGCCGTAAAATTTCGCCCAGTCGCGCAGGTCCTTCACGTAATATTTCGCCTTGACCGGAACCGGCTTGGCGCGGCTCTCGTACACGGAAGGATTGACCGTGTTGAACAGCCCGCCCACGAGGATCGGCCGCCAGATCAGTTGCGCGTCGTGGCGCAGCGCGAGGTCCTCGATCTTGGTGAACGCAAGGTAAGTCCACGGGCTGGAGCAGTCGTAGAAAAATTCTAGTTTCTTCGGCATCGTCCTGTCCCCTTGCTCGATATAGTAGCTCAGTCCAATCCCCGAGCCATCAGTTCTGCGCGCTTTGGAGGCCGCCCTTGCCGTCGATCGCGATCAGGTCCGCGCGCACGTAGCCGATGTAAGCCTGCGCCTGAATCCGTAGCGGAAGATGGCGCTCGTCGGCGGAGATCCACAACACCGTACCGCTCGCCTCGCTGCGCAGCTCGCCGTCGCTGACGTACCAGACGTCGGGCACGACGCGCCATGCGTCGAAGTCGCCGAGCGCGAGGTGAATCGTCTCGCGCTTATCGACCACGAACGCGAAAACGTAGCGCTGGCTGCCGCTGAAGACGTCGAAGGCGTAGGTTTTGCCCGGCTCGAAGTTCTGCGTCAGCGCCATCATCGCGCCCGAAATCGGCCCCCACGGATCCGACGCGATGTACTCCTTGCTGGTGGTGCCCTTGTGATTCTGTTTGGTCATCGTGACCGTCTGCGCCGGCCGATCGATCGTCACCTGGTAGTAATTCAGCCGCGATTTTTCGTGCTGGACCAGGTAGACGCCGCTCGAGTGCAGCGTGTCGGCGGCCATGCTCTCCTTCATGTAGTCGCGCATCTTGTAGAACAGATCGGCGAATGCATTGGTCTCGATCCAGACTTCGCCTAGCCATCGCTGCTGATCCTGCTTTTGCTGTTTGTGGAATTCGAGGCGCGCCTGCGCCGCCGGAATCCCGACCCACGACGCCTGGTAGATCAACTGCTCGCCGTCGTGAAACGGTATCGGCCCCGGCGTGTAGGCGGGCACCTTGGCCTTGATCTCGGGCGGCAACGCCATCGGAGTCGGCACCGGCGTCGGCAAGTGGCGATGCTTGTGCTTGTGAGCGGGCGCAGTGTCCGCCGGTGGATTCGAATCCCCAGCGTCCGACGCGAGCATCGGCGACGCCACCGCGGTCATCACGACCATGAACGCAGCGATAACGACGCATGCTAACGCGTCGCGGCGCACCTTCTTCTGCTGCGTCGTTACGCCGCGATTCCTTGCAATGCCTTTCATAATCACCAATAATTCTGGCCGATCGGGGAGGTAGGGGAAATGACTATCACGCGAAATTTATTTGCTGCGTTCGCGCTGGCCGTCGCGCTTGCCGTTCCTCATCTCGCCCTGGCGCAGTATGGCGGCCAGGGATTAGGCAGCGCGCTCAGTTCCAATCCAATGTCGCATCAGGGCCAGGTGAAGCCCGGGGTCGACGACATTCAGAGTAACGCGGCGACTGAAACGCCGTTCAAGATTATCAAAGACGTAAAACTCGGGCTCAAGGACGCCGACCCTGAAGTGCGCGTCTCGGAACTCGAGAAACTTCGCAATCTTCAGGATCCCGAAGTCAACCAGATCCTGACGGACTCGCTGTCCGACCCCGACGTGCGCGTCAAGATAAAGGCCATCGACATCCTGGGCGCGCGCGAAGCGAACGATGCGGTGACGCCGATGTCGACGATGCTGTTTCTGCGTTCGACCGAGCCGATCGTCAAGCTGCATCTGGTGGCGGCGCTCGGCAGGATCGGCGATACGCAGGGCGCGATACCGATAATGCAGTACCTGGGCCAGGATCAGGATGAACGCGGCCGCGGCACCGCGGTCTTTGCGCTGGGTGAAATCGGTAGCGACAAGGCGGTCCCGCTGCTGAACGCGGTGGTTGCGCAGGATCAGAGTCAGATGGTCCGGCGGCTGGCGAAGGAAGCGCTGCAAAAGGTCAGCGGCGAGCTGCCGACCGAGCGCGCCAAGACGGTGGCTGCAAACACGAAAGACGCGAACCAGCCGACCGATCAGAAGCTGGCCAAGCTGCGCGCGATGGACAAGCAGATGTCAGACATGGAGCGCTAGCTCCGCCTCTCCACGCGATTGTTCCCCTTCTCTAGAGGGAAGGGGTTAGGGGCTTAGGTTGCTGCGAGTCACGCTCGCGCGATCCACTCGCCGGGCATTACGCCGTCGCCGCACCATTTGCCGTCTGTGACGACCGGGGTGCCATTAACCATCACGTGCTCGATTCCTACCGGCGCGGTCGTTGGGGTTCTTGAATCCGCGGCGCATCCGATTGTTTCCGGATTGAACATCACCAGGTCGGCGGCGTAGCCGGGACGCACCAAACCGCGCGCGCCGAGGCGCATCCGCTTTGCCGCCATCCCCGTCGCCTTGTGGACCGCGTCTTCGAGGGTCAGCAGGTTCATCTCGCGCACGTAATGGCCCAGGATTCGCGGGTAGGTGCCGAAGCTCGCGGGGTTGTGATGGCCGTGCGATGTGAGAATCGTGTCCATCTCGAACAGATTCAGCGGATGCTTCATCGCTTCCTGCAGCGCGTGCTCGTCGCCGAAATCGTCGCCGCTGTATAGATGGTTGAGCACGCGCGCGCGTGTCCCGCTTTCGCGCGTGACGGTCAGGTACGCGTCGATTGGATCGAGTTTGAGCTCATCGGCGATCTGCCCGAAGAATTTGCCCTCGAGATGACTGAGCTCGGGCTTGACCGCCCACATGAGCTGCACCGAGTCGGCGATGAAGGTTTTGAGCGGCTGGAATCCGTCGTGCAGTTTCTTCCATCCGTCGGATGAGTCGAGCAGGGCTTCGAGTCCGGTCTGCGCCCATGCGGGGAAAATCACGCGAATCGTCGTATTGCCGCAGGTGTAGGGGAATGTGTCGAACGCGATATCGACGCCGTCGTTTTTGTGGCGCTCGACTTCGGCGATCGTGTCGTCAACCGTTCTCCAGGTGCGGCGTCCGACGAAAATCAGATGCGAGACTTGCAGCGGCACGTCCGCCTCGCGCGCGACGTCGGCCATCTCGCGCACGGCCAGGATGTTGTGCGGAATTCTGCTGTCGAAGAAAAGCGAGCGCTCCGAGTATGCGCGCAGATGCGAGGTAAGCACGCCGGCCGCCGCGGCGGCGACGCGTGCGAGCGCGCCAAGCTCGGCCGGCTTCGCGATCATCCCGGGAAAATAGCCGAGCCCGCACGACAGTCCGACCGCGCCGTCAGCCATCGCGCGCTCGACCATCGCTTGCATCGCGCGCAACTGGTCCGCCGACGGATCGCCCGCGTCCGAGCCCATCACGCTCAGGCGGATACTGCCGTGGCCGGCCAGATGCGCGACGTTGAGCGCGAGCCCCTGGCGCTTGAGATGCGCGGCGAATCCCGCCACGTCGTCCCATGCCCATTCGAACGTGCGCTCGGCGCACAGGCGGCCCGACTCGTCGAGCATCCGCTGCCGCTCGCGCATTACAGGCGCTACCGAGAATCCGCAATTGCCGCCGACGAAGGTGGTCACGCCTTGCAGCAGAAACGGTTTCAGGATTTGCCCGTGATCGGCAATCGGCAGCACCCAGTCGGAATGCGAATGCAAATCGATAAAGCCCGGCGCGATCGCGAGTCCGGTCGCATCGATCTCACGCGCGCCGGATGCGCTTGCAGCATCGGCGGGATCGATCAGCGCGGCTATTTTACGGTCTTTGATTGCGACATCGGCGCGATAGCGCGGCGCGCCGCTGCCGTCGACGACGACGCCATTGCGAACGACTACGTCATATTCCATGCCCGCGATTATTCGCGAGTAGCAGGACTCAGCGCAAACCTGGTGAAGCGCTGGATCGAGATCAGGTGCGGAGAAATCACTTAACTTTAATGTGAAACCCACCGCGGGTTTCACGCTTCCTTGGGCATCGACACCGTCGCGGGGGGTGACCCCTGCAACCAGTGATAAGATGCGGGACTTCGTCCCTGTGAAAATTTTCTCGGGCGGAGCCGGTCGGCTTCGATCGGTTGGCCAATACTCGGCTCGGAGGACTTCAGCGCAAACCGATCGTCGGTAGTGTCCTAGTTTGGCGGAGGCACGAAGTTCTTTGAAAAAACAATTGGCGCATTGGGATCGATGTGATGCCAAGGTTGCGCAGATGAGGTCCATATGTGACCGGCTGGTGCGAACCTGGATGGATCGTCCAGCGAACCGAGCTTGATAGCGATAACATCGGCGTCTTTCTCGTTGCCAGCGAACAGAGGCGTACCACAATCCGCACAGAAAGACCTGAAAACGCCAACACCCGAATCGGCCTTTGACCGGTAGGCGCGCGGTTCGCCTTGAACGCGCAGCGCGCCCCGCCCGACCGATATCACGGCCGTAGGTTCACCACCGGCAACGTATTGGCAGTCTCTACAATGGCAGCGAATCGCGAGGAATGACTCTCCATCAGCCTCATACCGAATTTTGCCGCAGAGACAGCCGCCTGTGATCATGTGACGCTCCTTTCAAGGGCTGATCGAGCTATTAGAGCGAATTCCGAATCAGGACAATACCCGCTCCTTGGTACTGTCTTAATTCGGGCGTGAGTGTCTGAATTTGAAACCGTCAGTGTCTTAATTTGTTGCTGGTTCGCCCGTATGGTAAGCAGACAATAAAGGGGGATCAAATGGCAGACGATGCAGACGCAATTTACGCCGAAATCGAAAGACGGAAGCAACGAGCGAAAGAGCTTGGGGTTCCGCAGTTGGTTTGGGGCTTCTTCGAGACGGTCAAGTATTTGCCAAGTTGGGCTAGCGATGACCGGCCCAACGACAAGAAGTTTGTTCCGCCATTCGTAACCGAAATTAAGGCATTGCCAGAAGGCGGGCTTGCGTTTTCCTATGAAGGCGTCGGGTACTCTTTGGCGTGGTCGGAAAAGAGCAACGATTCCTACGACAGTTATCGTTCCAGAATGGCTAGCTACAACGGGCGACTCGCGTTAAATGTCGCAGAGGATCGCGTATTTGAACTGACGTTGTTCGGCACACAAGACCAATCGAGCGACGAATACGTTCCGATGGAGTGGACGATCCGCAACGTGGAAGCGTTCGTTGAAGGCCCGTGGGTCGAGCGAATAACTGAACTGGCCGTTAGAATTACTCAACATCGGCGCGAAGTTCACGAAGCTGACGCCAGGAAGCGAAGGGAAGACCCTGCCAAATTGAAAGACCTCAAAGACCGATTCGGCATCAAATAGCCGGACTTCATTAAAGATTCTGCAAGAAACTGATCAATCGTTTCTTCTGATCGTCGCTTAACGGCACTGGGATTAGCACCTGAGCGAACTGAGGCGCATCATTTGTGATCGGGTCTAACGCGACGTTGAACACCTTGGATTTAAGCGTTTTCGCTTGGCCTGTCTGGATTTCCGGCTTTTCTTGGATTTCTTCTTCGGGTTTCAACTGCTCGCCCTCGTCGTGAAGATCGGCTTCTTCGAGTTCTTCTTCAGACGAGTCTACCCCTTTTTTGACTGATATGCCAGCATACGCTAATGAGGCGCGGAAATCCTTCAAAAAGGCGTCTACGGCATTCGGATTGAAGCCCCTATCACCGATGAGTTCGGCCCTTAGGGTCTGATCAGAAGGCAGTCCAGTCTCCTTGTAGTCGTTGACCAACTCTCGATAAATTTGTGGCAGCAGGGCGGCTTCCTGAAGCGCCCGCTTGCCCCGCTCATCATTCGGAAAGAATAAAATACTAACAGCCCGTTTTGTTACAAAAACTCGATCACCGCGCATTTCGACTAAACCGAATTTCTTCAGTCCTGCAAGCACGGATTGAGCCTCTCCGTGAGCTTTCGTGAAGCCGATATGAATTGCCGCCGATGCCACACTTGAACCGGCTTCATGATCGGCACCGTATAGTTTCCGAACCCGATTGATCGCGGCTTCAAGCCCCTCTGCCGGGTAGTTTGGACTTCGATGGCGCTTTTTCTTGTCAGGGGTATTTGTCGTTGCGTTCGCTGCTGTCTTCGGGGTGCTCATGTTATGCGGCTCCTTCATGATGCTGATAATATGCCGATAAAAGTCGGGGCGGTCAAGTACCCGGTAACGTGATATTTTTATCACGTTTACTGTTGACACAGTAGCGACCATCGATTAGTCTGCATCGTTATGAGAACCACACTAGCCCCTGCGCCCACGTTCACCGACGCGGCGGGCAATAACGAAAAGGCCCGCGCCCTGATTGCTTGGCTGCATCAGGGACAGCGGGCCGTGGTGAACAGTTTAAAGCCGACCGGCGAGGGCGTTAGCGCGCTCCCGCCGGTCACGTCTCCAACGCATCCGGGTTATCGGACACGGCGAAGCTGGCAAGTTTCATTGTCGCGCCGATCCCCGGTCAAAGCAAGTAACGGGGCTGACAATGAACAATCTGGCGCTCGACAAACAAATCCAAGTAATCAGCGCGCTCACGGAAGGCTGCTCAATCCGCTCGACTGAACGGCTGACAGACGTAAACCGTAACACGATCATGAGTCTGAGCCTTCGCGTCGGCGACGGCTGCGAACGGCTGCACGATGGCATGATGCGCGATCTGCAAGTGAATCAGATCGAGCTTGATGAGCAGTGGGACTTCATCCAGAAAAAGCAGAAGCGCGTGCAGACCGGCGATCCGTCGGAGTTCGGCGACGTATGGTTGTTCGTGGCGCTGGCGTCCACGCAGAAAGCCGTTCTGAGCTATCTGGTAGGCAAACGCTCAACTGAAAATACGAACGCGCTTGCGTGCGATCTCCGCGCTCGAATCGTGAACCGTCCGCAGATCACGTCAGACGGATACGCGCCGTATGTTGGCGCGGTTGAATCCGCGTTCGGCTGGGATGTCGATTACGCGATGCTCACCAAACAATATGTCGGAGATTCCAACTTGCCGGACGCGGCGCATCGCTACAGCCCCGGCCACGTCGCGGGCATCGAAAAGACCGTGATAAGAGGACGCCCCGACAACGATCTGATCAGCACGTCTTACGTCGAACGATTCAACCTGAGCAGCCGAATGCAGATGCGCCGGTTCACGCGCTTGAGCAACGGATTCTCAAAGAAACTGGAAAGTCACTGCGCAGCGGTCGCCTTGTGGATCAGCTTTTACAATCTGTGCCGCGTGCATGAAACGCTGCGCTGCACGCCCGCGATGGCGCTTGGCGTGTCGGATCATATCTGGACGATTGCGGAGCTTGTGCAAGCTGCGCTTGAGCCTCAGGACGTGCCGCCGTTGCCGGATCGTGCGCCGCAATCGACGCTCAAGCTCGGATACACGCCGTTGAAGCTCAGAGTAATTCCGGGCGGAAAAGTGGCAAAACCCCGCTAGGATCGGACTTGACAGACCGCTATGATTGTGAGTGATGCAATTCCCATTCAAAGAAAGAAAAGCGGCCCAAGCGGCGGCGTGCATCCTCATGCTGCATGAGCATCATCGGCTCAATTACCTGAAACTGATCAAGCTGCTTTATTTGGCCGATCGGGAGGCGCTCGTTCGCAGAGGCAAGCCGAT
>DATNLS010000371.1:0-12555 GCA_035602775.1 Candidatus Acidiferrales bacterium
CCGCGTTGAACGTCGCGCTGGAAACGGCGTGGCGGACGGGAATCCGGGCGGTGACCGTCGCGATCGATTTTGGCACGTCGCAGTGCGAGGCGGCGGCGGATTTTTTCGCGGTGCTGGCCCAGGTCGCCGCCTCCTTCAGCCAGGTAAAGTTCACCGTGATCGCGGCCAGCCGCATGGCGGCTCCGCAGCCGACGTTGCCGCTTACGGTCGCGGCGCGCGACGCCAATGAAGAAACGGTCATTGCGGTCCGGCGCGCGCGGCGGCTGATCGAGGACGCCGATCTCGACCCCGGACACGCCTACGCGGGAATAGATACCTCGGGATTGGCGCCCGACGCGATCTTCCCGTTCCATCCGTCGGCGCTCAAGGCGCTTCGAACTATCGCCAGCCGTCCGGTTCCCGATAGCAACGGATCCGATCGCACGGCGATCACTGCGATCGTGCCGTTGTCGCGCCTGGCGCGTGAAGTATTGGCGGCTAATGGCGGCGATCAACGGCCGATGCGGCTGATCTATCCGCCCGACCTGACTATGAACCCCGAGGTTTCGAAGCGCCTCAAGCTTCTGCTTCCCGAAGCGGGACGCGCGGCGTGGAAGATTGCGTGCGATACGATCGCCGGTCTCGACCTGTATGAAAAGGATCTCGCACGCGAAATCGTCGATTCGTTGATCATCGAGAATGTGTCCGGTGAGGCCGAAGCGCTCCCGATCGAAGAACTGAAGTCGCGCTTGCCGACGGTCGCGGCGGATGCGCAGGCGGCAGTGACCGTCCGCGACCTGATCCGACGACTGGAGGTCTCTTCCGGCGGCGTGATCCGTCTGGAGACCGATGCTGCCCGGTTCGATCCGGCTGCTGCGGGCGCCCCGGAGCTGGCGTCATTCAACGCGGCGCTAGTGCTCGCGCGGCTCTTCGATCCAAGGCTTACGATCGCGCGCGACCGCGAGGGTCTCGAGCTACGCCTGAATCGACTCGACCGCTCGATGGCGCTTGCGGTCGAGGGCGCGGTCCGCACTCGCGAGGTACTTTCGTCCGCGCTGCAAGAGGCCAATCTCGAAATGCCCGCGGCGAACAGTACCGCGCTCGCCGAATATATCACGCTGGCGGAGTCCGGCGCGGTTGCGATGCTCGAGGCGGCTGCGGATCGATCGTACCTGGCGTCGGCAATTCAAACTGCCGGCGCATACGAAGTCCTGGCGGCAGCGGCCGAATCGATCCCCCGGATGCGTGCGATGCGCGAATACCTGGCGGCGACCGGGCTGCACGCCACGCCCGACGAAGCCGGCCCCAGGGAAAACGTCTGGCAACAGTCAGCCATCGTTTCGCTGGAGACCGAGTGCGAATTGCTCCGGGTCGAGCTGGGGCCGCGAATCCTGACCGGCCCGCCGCCCAGTCTCGACGCGCTTGAAGCGCGTTTTCAGAAATTCAAATGGACTTACGTGCAGTGTTATCTCAGCGCGCATGGGCGATGGCTCGAGAAGATGGCGCGGCTCGAGCTGGCGGCGGCGGATGCGCGGCGGTACTTCGACGCGCTCGCGCGGCTCAACGCGATCGCTGCTCTGGGACGGCCCGAAGGCGCGCAGCTGGGAGCGCGGATATCGGAGCTGAGCGCCCGCGTCGTCCGATGCGATCTGCGGGACGCAATCGCGCCCGAGACGACCCCGCGATGTGCGAGCTGCCGGTTTCAGCTCGGCGCATCATCGCCGCAGGCGGAACTCGAAGATACGATGGAAAACATTCGCCGCGCACTCGAACTCAAGCTGGCCGCCTTGTCACAAAGCATGATCGCGCGACTGATCCGCAGTCATGACAAAGAGCATCGCCTAGAGGGCTTTCTAAAAATCACCCAAGCCGCCCAAACCGACGCGTTAGTCCGCGTCCTCGACGACAACCTCGCGCGCTACCTGTCGCAAGTCCTGGAAGAGATCGAGCGATAGAATCAAGAACGGGGTCAGCCCCTCCGCGTCCGGTTCCCCTTCCCGCTCGGGAATGGGTTAGGGGTTGGGTTGTACGAATCCCGCACCACCCGCGCGGAGGTTACGCAATCCTCCTACCCCTTCGGCAGCCCCAGTACGCGCTCCCCGATAATGTTGTGCTGAATCTGATTCGTCCCTGCGTAAATCGTGGGACCGCGCGCCGCCAGCATGCGGAACGACCACTTGCCCTTGTCCACCGCGAACGGCGCGTTGAATTCAAGCTGGCTGTACGGCCCGAGCAGTTCCATCGCATAGAGCGCAATCTTGAGGCCGAGTTCGGTGCCGCACAGTTTCATCATCGAGCCTTCCGGCCCCGGCGGCATTCCCTTCAATTGGCGCGTCAACTGGCGATAGCCGGTGTATCGCAGCGCGAGCGCTTCAGCCGCGAACTCCGCGACGCGCTGCCGCACGCTCGAATCGTCCCACGCGTTGCTGCCGTTGCGTGGGATTCGTTTGGCCAGCCGCGCCAACTCGTGGACCTCGCCGAGGTAGCCTTCGCCGCCGCCGCTGCCGCGCTCGAACATCAGCGTGGTCATCGCGACCTGCCAGCCGTTGTTGCGCTCCCCGACGATATTTTTCTTCGGCACGCGCACATCCTCGAAGAAAACTTCGTTGAAGCCCTTACCGCCGGTCATCTGCACCAGCGGACGCACGGTGACGCCTGGGCTGTGCATGTCGATCAGAAGATAGCTGATGCCCTTGTGCTTGGGCGCGTCGGGATCGGTGCGCACCAACGCGAAGATCATGTCCGCATGCTGCGCCATCGAGGTCCAGACTTTCTGTCCGTTGACGACGAAGTTGTCGCCGTCGTCAGTCGCGCGCGTCTGCACCGACGCGAGGTCGGATCCCGAACCCGGCTCCGAGTAGCCCTGGCACCAGACTTCCTCGCCCTTGAGAATTTTCGGAATATGGTTTCGCTTCTGCTCCTCGGTCCCCCAATGCATCAGCGTGGGACCGAGCAGGCTGATTCCCATTCCGATCATCGGCTCGTTGAGCCCCAGCCGGCCCAGCTCTTCGCGATAGATCAGCCGCTGCATCACGGTCGCGCCACGTCCGCCGTATTCCTTGGGCCAATTCACGGCAACCCAGCCGCCTTGGTTGAGCTTCTTGTGCCAGTTGACGCGCGCCTCCCAGTCGCCCGCACCCTCGTCGGCCATGATATTGCTCGGCGGCGGTGCGAACTTCTTGTTGGCTTCAAGCCACGCGCGCACTTCGGTGCGAAAGGCCTGGTCTTCCGGCGTATAGTTAAAATCCATCGATTGAATTCTTCTCCTGATTTCCTTATGCGCCCGCCGCCTAGCCCTTGGGCAGTCCGAGCACCCGCTCACCGATAATATTATGCTGTATCTGATTGCTGCCCGCCGCAATCGTGCCGCCGCGCGCCGCCAGCATCCGGAACGACCACTTGCCCTTGTCGATCGCGAACGGCGCCTTGTACTCCATCTGGCTGTACGGCCCGAGGAGTTCCATCGCGAACAACTGGATTCGCATGTTCAGCTCGGTGCCGCATAGCTTCATCATCGATCCTTCCGGCCCCGGCGGCATTCCCTTGAGCCGCCGCGTGAGCTGCCGGTAACCGGTGTAGCGCAGTGCCGTCGCCTCGCAGGCGAACTCCGCGATTTTCTGCCGCACGCTGCGATCATCCCACGCCGTCGCGCCGTTGCGCTGCAGCGATTTCGCCAGCGCCGCCAGCTCGCGGACTTGCGACATCCCGCCGCGATCGCCGCCGCCGCCCGACCGCTCGAACATCAGCGTTGTGATCGCGACCTGCCAGCCCTGGTTCTTCTCGCCCACCAGGTTTTTCTTCGGCACGCGCACGTCTTCAAAGAAAACTTCGTTGAATCCCTTGTTGCCGGTGATTTGCACCAGCGGCCGCACCGTCACGCCGGGACTATGCATATCGACCATCAGGTAGCTGATCCCCTTATGCTTGGGCGCGTCGGGATCTGTCCGCACGAGTAGAAAAATCCAATCGGCGTGCTGCGCGATCGACGTCCACACTTTCTGTCCGTTGACGACGAAGTAGTCGCCGTCCTCGACCGCGCGGGTCTGCAGCGACGCCAGGTCCGAGCCCGAGCCCGGCTCTGAATATCCCTGGCACCAGATTTCCTCCGCCTTCATGATCGGCGGGATAAAGCGCTGCTTCTGCTCCTCGGTCCCCCAATGCAACAGCGTCGGGCCGAACAAGCTGATGCCCATCCCGATCATCGGCGCCGCGACGCCCGCGCGCGCGAGCTCCTCGCCATAGACGATATTCTGCAGGATTCCCGCACCGCGACCGCCGTATTGCTTGGGCCAACTCGGCGCGAGCCACCTGCCCTCGGCCATCTTCTTGGCCCAACGCTTCTGCTGGTCAAATTCGCCGCGCCCCTCGGCCATCCCGATCGTCGTCTCGCCCATATGCGGCGCGAACTGCTTGTTGGCGTTGAGCCACTCGCGAAACTCCATCCGGAACGCTTCATCTTCGGGATTGAAATTGAAATCCATCGCGCATTTCTCCTGGCACGGCTCGAGGGCCTGTACCGGCTATGACGATCACCCCCGACCGTCAGGCGTAGGCAACGCATGAACTTAAAACATTAGCCCCACCCTCTGCAAAGCCCTCTGTCTTTCTTAACACTGGGTCCAGGGCTCAGCCCTGCCGAAGGAAGGGTCAAATCCACCGCGGGTTTCACTTAAATCAAGCAACCTCCCCTCTTCCCGCGTTTGACAATACTTTGGCGATTGCGGAAAGTCCTTAATCCAAGCATGATCGTAAACTTCAAGATCGATCTTCCGGACGACCTGTTCGACGCCCAGTTCACCGAATCCCATTTCGCCGTCCGCGTGCGCGAACTCGCCATCCTCGAACTCGTGCGCACCAAACGTCTGCACGAGCACGAGGCGAAGGAAATGCTCGCGCTCGAGCGCTATGAACTGGTCGAGCGGATGAAAGCCGCGGGCATCGCGCCAACCGAGGACGTCTTCGCCGAAATCAAGGGCGAGCTCACCAGGGCGATCGACTCCAAACGCGCAAGACGCGCCGCCAAACCAAAAGGATAAAGCGCATGCGCCTGCTGCACACGATGCTCCGCGTCAACAACCTCGACGAGTCGCTGAAGTTCTATTGCGAGCAGCTCGGGATGAAACTGCTGCGCAAGAATGATTTCCCCGGCGGCGAGTTCACTCTCGCCTTCGTCGGCTACGGCGACGAGCGAACGACGGCGGTCCTCGAGCTGACCTGGAATTGGGGAACCTCGAAATACGAAATCGGCACCGCCTACGGACACATCGCGCTCGGCGTCGACGACATCTACGCCACCTGCGCCGACCTCAAACAGAAAGGCGTCAAGGTCGTGCGCGAGCCCGGCCCGATGAAGCACGGCACCACCGCGATTGCGTTCATCGAGGATCCGAACGGGTACAAGATCGAGCTGATTCAGCAAAAGTAAGCTTCGACCGGACGCGTGTCGCACGCTCGAAGAAAGGTTGGTCTGCGATGAAAGCTGCAGTGTTCAAGCGAAAAGACGAGATGGCCGTGATCGACGTACCCGATCCCACCGCCGGCGCCGGTGAGGTTGTGCTCAAGGTGCACAATTGCGGCATCTGCGGATCCGATCTGCACGCCGTCCAATACGGCCTCGGGATGCAGATGGACACCGTGATGGGCCATGAGTTCTGCGGCGAGATCCACGCCGTCGGCGACGGCGTGGACGGTTACCAGCTCGGCGAGCGCGTCACCTCGCTCCCATACATGGCCTGCGGCGAATGTGCATGGTGCCGCCGCGACGACGCGATGCATTGTTCAAGGCTCCGCAGTCTTGGACTCGGCCAGCTGCCCGGCGCGTACGCCGAGTTCGTCGCATGCAGCGCCGCCAGCCTGCTCAAACTCCCGCTCAACGTCAGCTCCCGCGCCGGCGCGCTGGTCGAGCCGCTCTCGGTCGGCCTTCACGGCGTGAACCACGCGTCGATCGAACCGGGGATGGGCGTCGTCGTGATGGGCGCGGGGCCGATCGGCCTTTCCACCTTGATTTGGGCCAAGGCCAAGGGCGCCAGCGCGGTCGTCGTATCAGAACTCGCACCGGGCCGCACCGAGGTCGCAATGAAACTGGGCGCCAGCGCAGTCGTGAACCCAACCGAAAGCGATCCCGCCGATGCGGTGAAATCGATCACCGGCCGCGCGCCCGAGGTGGTATTCGAATGTATCGGCGTCAAATCCACGCTCGGCGCCGCGATCGGGATGGTCGGGCGGCACGGGCAGGTCGTCGTGATCGGCGTATGCATGGAATCCGACAGCATTTATCCGCTGAGCTGCGTGATGAAAGAAGTGCAAATCAATTTCGCACTCGCATACACCCGCGGCGAATTCCAGGAGACGATAGACGCGCTCGCCAACGGCACCGTCAATGCCACCCCGATGATCACCGACGTAATCAACGTCGATCAGGTCCCCGAAATGTTCCTGGCCCTGAAGCGCCCCGGCACCCGCGCCAAAGTGATGGTGGAATTCCCGCACTAATACCTCTCGGTACGCGGCTGGCGACGAAGTCGCCAGCCGCGGGAGAGATAAATCCGCACCACCTCTCCTAACAGGCTAACAGGGAGGAATTCCCGCATCTTTCTTTTTCTGAATACTGGGTGCAGGGGTCACCCCTGCCGAAGGAGGTGCGGAACCCACGCGGGTTCCGCGTTTAACAAAGTGATTTCCCCTTCCCCTAAACCCCGAAAAATCCCTTGATCGCCCCGAGCGACTCGACCTCCGTCAGTGACGGTGCATGCCCCACGCCTGGCACTTCGACGACCTTCGCCCGCTTGAGCACCTTGCACATCCGGCTCGCCGTCGCACTGTCGAGAACATCACTGTCCGCTCCGCGAATGATCAGCACCGGGCACGCGATTCGAGCGTACGGCACCCACAAATCGAATCGCTGCTGCGCGGTGGCGCCACGCAGCGGCCGACGCACGTTCGCATCCATCTTCCAAACCAGGTCGCCATCGGCACCCGGCTTGACCGACCACTTCACCTGATCGGCCACGACGCCGTCCTCGAGCTTCGCCATCGCCGGATAATGCGCCTTGTAGTACTTCACGACCTCGCTGATATCTTTGAACCGCTCCGGCGCCTCTCCGACGTAACTCGAGATTCGCGCCGCTCCCGCCGGATCGATCTCCGGACCGATATCGTTGAGCACCAGCCGCTCGACGCGCTCGGGCCATCCGCCCGCGTACATCATCGAGATTATCCCGCCCATCGACGTGCCAATCAGACTCGCCCGCGCGACGCCCAACCCTTCGAGCATCTTCGCCAGATCGGTCACGTAATTTTGATTGAGATATTCCGTCGTCGGACCCCATTGGCTGTCTCCGCGCCCGCGCACGTCAACCGAAATCACGTGATACTTTGCCGCCAGATGGGGCGCGAGCGCGTCGAAATTGTGCGCGTTGCCGGTCAGCCCATGCACGCATACGGCCCAAGGCGCGCCGTCGTTTCCGTGATCGATATAATGGAGCCGAAGCCCGTTAGCGTTGACGAATTTATCGGATGCCATCTAATTCTTTTCTCCCGGATGGGGCATCTGCGCCAGCTGCCACAACTTCTCCGGCACGATTATCAGCCGCCGTCCCTCGCGCGTAATCACACCCTCGCGCTCGAAGTCGTTGAGCTGCTCGGTCGTGCGCTGCCGCGACGCTCCGACCAGCTCGGCTAAATCCGCATGCGTCAGCTTGATCGTCAGCAGCGTGCCGCGCGAGTCGCGCACGCCGAACTTCTCCGCCAGCTCGAGCAGCGCGCCCGCCAGCCGCTCGCGCAGTCCGAGCCCGACGAAGTTCGCGTACCGCACCAACATCCCCCACCATCGCCCGACCGTCGCGTCCAGAATGATACTCAGCCGCTCGAGCGGAACGCCGAGCACAGTATCCACAAAAATTTCCGGCTTCACCACCGCCACCATGCAATCGCTGTACGCCTCGCATCGAAACGGACGCGTAGTTTGCGGCAGCAGCGATGACAATCCGAACACCTCACCCGGCCCCACGAAGCCGACCAGCACGCGCTGCTCCCGATTCACGTAACACAGCTTCGCCACGCCCGACAGCAGGATATAGACGTGACTCGAAGCCTCGCCCTCCCTGAAGATCGCGCCTTCGCGCGGCACCTTGAGCGGCGCCGACGCCCGGGCCAACTGCTGCGCCTGCTCCGGATGCATCCACGCGAGCGACTTGAGCCGCACCAGCGATTTCGGATCGATCGCAATTTCCGCCGCCATATTTCTCTTTCTGTCTCCTCGCCCTGTTAGGGCGAGGATGAAGGTAAGGCTCCTTGTACAGCGCGCTCTTTGTTGCGCGCGATTCAAGATTCTGCCTCTCCCGCGCTATCCCTGCCTCGGTCTTTCACTACCACAATCGCCGCAATTGTCGCGAATGTGACACCATCCACGATTTTTCTCCCCCATTTGCGGCTTTTGTCACACCTGCGACAAACGTAAGTATATCTAATGCTTGACGTAACTGTCATATTACCGCAACTTACTTAGCGAAGAATTTAGCATCTTCACTGAATGAGAGAGGGAACCCCAAATGGCTGACAACAACGACAACCCAAGGAGCAAACTGAATTCCACCGACATTTCCTTTTCCGATGAGATCCTGAAGCTCGCACAATGCCTGATGCCCGAGCCGCCGACCGCCAAGGTCAAGCGGATAGTCGCCAACATCGCCGGCGCGGGAATCGATCGCCAGCTTCATGAACTCGGATGGAAGGCGTACGACACTGTTATCGGCGCCGCCAACAACACCACCAATCGCGTCTTCACTAGCCCCGCCATCGGCCAAGTCCTCGGCGGTGCAATCGATATGATGCTGCGCTACCAGCGCTTCAACGCCGCGCTCGCCGGCGCGTTCTTCTCGGCCCTGTGGCCCGCCGTGGGTCTGCCGTCGGCCACCGAGGTCGAGGCAATTCGTGGCGAGGTACGCGCGATGCGCGATGAAATTCGCGACGCGGTCGCCGAGCGCGAATCGAAAGAATCCTTCGCGAGCGAGCTTCACATCGCCGTCCGCGAGTCGATCGTCAGCCAGCAAGCCGACGAGAAATCCGACCGCCAAACCAACGGCGACGCGCACACCGCAACGCCCGCGAAGAAATCCAGCGTGTACCAATTCTCGGTCTGGTCGGGATGGCCCGGCGCCGATCCGATGGAGTTGATTGAAGATGTCGGCAATTAACGAAATCGCCTCGCTCTGGATGGAAGGGACGATGCGCACGCTCGACGCGTTTCGCACCGGCTTCGGCGCCACCATGGACGATCCGCCCCCCGCGACCCGCTCGCGCGTCATCTACGAGTCGGGCCTGGTGCGGCTGCGCCACTACGAAGCGCGCGGCGACAACAAAAAAGCTGTGCCTCTGCTCCTCATCTACTCGCTCATCAAGCGCCCCTTCATCCTCGACCTCCAGCCGGGCCGCAGCGTGGTCGAATACCTGGTCAAGCAAGGGTTCGACGTTTACCTGATCGACTGGATTCCGCCCCGCTCCGACGACCGCAATCACGGCTTCGACGAGTACGTAAACACCGACATCGCCAACGCCGTCCGCGCGATCCAGATCTATACCGGCATCCAGCAGATCTCGATCCTCGGCTACTGCTTCGGCGCGCTGCTCGGCCTGATCTACAGCGCATTGCACAGCGGCAACGTCAAGAATCTCATCACCTTGACAATTCCGCTCGACACCAGCGTGCGCCAGTTGCCGATCGAGCACCTCACGGCTGCGATGACCGCGCGCAGCGCCAAAACGATCGTCGAGATGTACGGCAACGCGCCGGCCTGGATGATGTACTCGTTCTTCAACACGCTCGCCCCGACTCATCACCTGGTCGACAAATTCGTCGGCGCGTACCGCAGCTCGGCCCGGCCGGGCTACCTCGACACGTTCAAGCTGTTTGAGCGATGGCTTCATAGCGACGTTCCGATGGCCGGCCGAATCTTCCTCGAGACCTCCGAGATGTGGCGCGAGAACTCGCTGATGAAGGGCACGATGAAAGTCGGCGAATCGATCGCGGACCTTACGCGCATCATGTGCCCGCTGCTCAACGTAATCGGCGACCGCGACGATATCGTCAATCCCGCGTCGAGCGAGCCGCTGCCCGAGCTGGTCTCGAGCGACGACAAACAGAACCTGCATTATCCAACTGGTCACATGGGCGCCGCTATCAGCGCCGACTCGCTCAAGCGCCTATGGCCCCAAATCACGAGTTGGCTGAGTGCGCGCGATGTCTGAAGAAACAAAACCGCCGGGTTCGTCGCGCAAGCGATCGAGGAAACGGACCGACAAAGGGTTCAAGGGAAGTGTAGCGTCCCGGAAGATCGCCGATGCCGTCGGCGCCGCGGCCAAAACAATTTCGATGACTGAAGTTAGTAAACCGACCGGCGGGCACGAGTCGCGCCGACAACCAGGAGAAGAAGCGATGGCAGAAAAAGAGAATGGAAAAATGTTCGAAGGTCTGAGCGGTATCAGCAGCGTATTCACCGTCGAGGGCGCGAAGAAGTTCGCCGCCTGGTACATCGACACCAGCGAGAAAGTCGCCAAGCAGGCGATCGAGATGCAGGCGTCGGCGACCAAGTGGGCCAAGGAAACCCCGCTCGCCCCAATTTTCGACGCCCAGATCGAATACGGCAAAAAGTTCGTCGAGCGCTCCGCCAGCGCCGCCCGCTCCCTCTGGCGCCTCGAATAACTTCTCTTCCGGGTCCCCCTTCCCACGCGGGAAGGGGCGCCTCCATCCGGTCCGATTTCAGCGAAGGGTGCAGGGGCCGCCGAAGAAACTAACCCCTAACCCCTTCCCTCGATGGAAGGGGAACAATCGCGACGAGAGGATACGGCTCTGCCCTTTCACAGTTCTAACAGGGGCGCAGCCCCGCATCTGCTCTTTCTGAATACTGGGTGCAGCGGTCACCCCTGCCCAGGGAAGCGTGAATCCCGCGGCGGTTTCACATTAAAGTAATTTCTTCCCCTCTCTACGCATCCCGCTCCGCGCGGCCGGCCACGGGTGAAAATCAGTCGACGCCGAAACCGACCGCCCCGAAGCCCTTGATGACACTAGCTTTGTCCGAGTCATCGCAAAGGATCTGCATCGATACTCCAGGATCTCCCTTGAATGGATCGTCGTCCGGAGGAATTGGTTGTGTCAGGCAAGCGCCACATAGTCCTGTCGCAGCGGCTCTTCCAGTAGCCTCGGTTCCTTCCGGATACTGATTATCCGGCAACGCAGGCGTGACGGTATGAGATTTTACATTCGTCTTCGGACAAGGAACCAAGGCACCCACGCCTTCCAGAATCTGAAATTTGACCGCTACGAACGCAGCCTTTACAAACGGGCCGTTCGCGACCGAACTTTGTACCTGGATACCGCCCCCAGCGGCGCCCGTTTCACGATAGGCGACCAATTTTGTCGAGTCCTCTGAGTCTGGGAAACCCTGCGTCAGACCGGCGGCAAACAAAGCGGTTGCGACCACAACGGCAATCGCAATGTCAGTCTCCTCGTCATGGATAACTGTCAGAATCATCGGAATCCCTCCCTTTTTGAACTGACGTATCACCAGACCTCTACTACCGCAACAAAGACAAAAAGGAACCTGAGAGCAAAAGGGCGTCCTCGCCATTTTGCGATTGATACTGGGTGCAGGGGTCACCCCTGCCGAAGGAGGTGCGGAACCCACGCGGGTTCCGCATTCAACAAAGTGACTTATCCCGACTGCGCATGCGTGCGCGGCCGTATCGACTCAGCCAAATCAGCCGCGAACTTTCCCGCGTCCTCGACTGGAAGGGTCGATACCGTCACTCGAATTCCGGGCGCGCTTTTGATTCGATAGCACTCGCCGGCGCGAATCGCCCATCCTCTCGATGCCATCGCGTTCACGACCCCTGCTTCCTCCGCGACCGGAACCCACACGTTCAGGCCCGAGCGTCCGCGCGCCTCGATTCCTTGATCCGCCAGCGCCTGGATCAAAGCGCGCCGCCGATGCGCATACGTATCGGCCGCGTTGCGCAAGAGCGCCGGCGTCTCCGCGTCCGCCCACATCATCGCGACGAGATCCTGCAGTATATGACTGACCCATCGCGGGCCCAGGCTCTGCCGCCCCTGGACCCGCGCGACCGTCAACGCGTCACCCGCCATTACGCTCACTCGCAAATCGGGGCCAAGCGACTTCGACACCGAGCGCACGGTCGCCCAATGCGCGCGACCTCCCGACAATGTAATCGCGGGCGCGCCCGACACTGGACCCGCGTGGTCGTCCTCGATCAACACGACGTCCGGAAATGCAGCGAGTATGTGGCGCAACTCGAGCGCGCGCTTGCGGTCGAGCGCGGCGCCGCTGGGATTTTGCGCGCGCGGCGTCAGAATGAACGCCTTGGCGCCAAGCTTTAGCGCTCGATTCAAATCCGCGGCGATCGGCCCCGAATCATCTATCGCAACCGGCTCAGTCACCAGCGCCAGCGCCGCAACCAGATCGAGCACGCCGGTGTAGCTCGGATCCTCGACCGCGACGACGTCGCCGGGCCGCAGATGGGCCTGCAGGACGCGTTCGACGGCGTCGAGCGCGCCGCTAACCA
>DATNLS010000313.1:0-5170 GCA_035602775.1 Candidatus Acidiferrales bacterium
ATCTTCGCGATTTCGACATCGCATTTCTCGCGACTCCCGCGCCGCGCGCCGCCGAAATTGTTGCCGCGCAGCCCGGCCCGATTCTGATCGATCTGAGCGCGGCGAACCGCCCGCATTCGGACGTGCCGATGGTCGCGCCCGGACTGACTTCGCGCGAGACGTTCGCGCAGTTGCGCAACGCGAAGCTTTTCGCGGTTCCTCATCCCGCCGCGCACGTGCTTGCAACCTGTCTCAAAGCGCTTGGCATCCACACTGGCTTCGTCACATCGACTGCGATGCTCGGCGCGAGCGCGAGCGGCAGGGACGTGCTGACCGCGGCGGTCGATCAAACCACGGATCTGCTGAGCGCGCGGCTCGAGCTCGACGACGATGAAACCCAACGCGGCTTCAACGCGTTCATGCGCGAGCATGAGCGCTCGCTCGCGACCGCAATCACCGCGCAAATCGCGACGCTGCTCGAAAAGGCGCCGCCGCTGTCAGTGCAGGTGGTCGCAATTCCCGTCCTTCACGGTTCCGCGCTTACTGTCGATATCCAGCGGCCGCGCGCGATCAAAGGCAACGGCGACGATCCGGTCGAACTGCTGCGCGTCGCGCCGGGAATTCTAATCGCCGAAGAGGGCGAGCCGCTCGGCGTAATCGATGCCGTCGGCCAGGAAGCAATCGTGGTCAGCGTCGAGACGCGCGCCGACTCGCTTTCGCTGTGGTGCGTATTCGACAACACGCGCTTGACGGCTCTGGGAGCGCTTTGGATCGCAGAGACCCTGGCGCTCAGCTCACCGACTCTGGCCTGAACCGCCGGTCGATGGTTCTCAAGCTCACGCTCGAGTACGACGGCAGCAACTATTCGGGATGGCAGCTTCAGCCGCGCCAGGATTCTATTCAGGGAAGGATCGAAGCCGCGCTAGAGCGAATTTTTAGCGTGCCGATCCGCGTGTTCGGTTCGGGCCGCACCGACGCCGGCGTACATGCGCGAGGGCAAGTCGCGTCGATTTCGATTCCGCGCACGTTCGATCCCGCCGAATTGCAACGCGCGCTCAACGCGGTTCTGCCGGACGACATCGTGGTGCTCGACATTTCTGTCGCGCCTGAGGATTTCGATCCGCGACGCGCGGCCCACTCGCGCGTGTATGAATATCGCGTATTGAATCGAAAAGTCGCGTCCGCCTTCGAGTATCGCTACAGCTGGCTGGTTCGCGACCAGCTCGATCACGCGGCGATGAACCGCGCCGCGCAAATCTTTGTCGGCGAGCATGATTTCGCCGCGTTCCGTTCTCTCGGCACTGAAGTCAGGACCACGATTCGCCGCGTAATTTCGAGCGAGTGGACGCGCGACGCCGACGTTTTCATCTACCGCGTCGAGGCCAACAGTTTTCTGCGGCACATGGTGCGTGCGATGGTCGCGGCGATGATCGAGGTGGGGCGCGGCAAGCTCACGCTTGAAAAAATCGCGGCGATTCTAGCCGGACTCGATCGCCATGCGGCTCCCGCCAACGCTCCACCCGGTGGTCTCTACCTCGTCGAAGTCCGCTACTGACGGCGTGATCGTGCACTCGACGCGACTGGCCCGCGCAAAACCCTTGGGGCTCAAGGCGCGCGTGAACAGCCTGTGCAAAAACCATCACGATCCCTAGAAAAAATCGCGATTTTCGTGGGGTCCTCCCTTGAATTTCCTGCGCCACTCGTTCACCCTCACTGAAAGCCCGAAACCCGGGACGCAAGGAGGAGGATGATGACTCAGTCGCAGGTGGCAGCCTACATGGCTGACAAGCTCGGACTCACCAAGAAGCAGGGGAAGACCGTGCTCGAGGAACTCAACGCACTGGTCGTGCGCGAACTCAAGAAGGAAGGATCGCTGCGGCTGGCCGGCCTCGGAATCTTCCGCAAGCGCAAGACCAAGGCGCGCATGGGCCGCAATCCGGCCACCGGTCAGGAGATCAAGATTCCGGCGCGCACGCGGCTTCGCTTCACCGCCGCCAAGGCGCTGAAGGACTCGGTACTCGGCACGAAGTAACCTCCCGGCCAAATTTTTTGTGAACCGCGGGAACGGACGCACTCCGGTTCTCGCGGTTTGCTTTTTAGCGATCAGTCTTTGCTGTCGGGTTTGCGCCGGGACGCGGGGGTGCGCGCAGCGCGGGCGCGGGCCAGGAACTCGCGGATTCTGATTTCGTAGCCGCGCTCCGACGGCTCGTAATATATTTTGTCGCCGAGTTCGTCCGGGAGATAGTTCTGCGCGACCAGCGCGCCTTCGAAATCGTGCGGATAGCGGTAGTCCTTGCCGTAGCCGAGTCCCTTCATCATCGGCGTCGGCGCGTTGCGCAAATGCAGCGGAACCGCAAGCGCGCCAAGGGTTTTCGCATCTTCGCTCGCGGTCCTCATCGCGCGATACGACGCGTTGGACTTGGGCGCACTGGCGAGGTAGGTCACGCCCTGCGCAAGCGGTATGACGCCCTCCGGCATCCCGACGAAATCCACGGCGTCCTTCACCGCAATCGCGACTTGCAGCGCGCGCGGATCGGCGTTGCCGACGTCTTCGGACGCAAACACCACCATCCTGCGCGCGATGAACAACGGATCTTCGCCGGCCTCGACCATCCGCATCATCCAGTAAACCGCGGCGTCGGGGTCGCTGCCGCGCATGCTCTTGATGAAGGCCGAGATGACGTTGTAGTGCTCTTCGCCCGCGCGATCGTAGAGCAGCGCCTTCTGCTGCGCCGACTCGCGAATATGTTCGGGCGTAATTATGGTAGCGCCCGCATTCTGCGCGAACTCCGCCGCAATCTCGAGCGTGCCCAGCGCGCGCCGCGCGTCACCGCCGGCGTAGCGAACGATTTCGTCGATCGCGCCGACGCCCAGCTTGAGTCCGCTGTTGCCGAGACCGCGCTCCTTGTCGGCGAGCGCGCGATGCACCAGCGTCCCGACGTTTTCCTCCGACAGCGGATGAAGCACGAGCAGGCGCATCCGCGAGAGCAGCGCCGAGATCACCTCGAACGACGGATTCTCGGTGGTCGCGCCGATCAGCGTGATCAGCCCGCTCTCGACGTGCGGCAGGAACGCGTCCTGCTGCGCGCGGTTCCATCGATGGATCTCGTCGATGAAAACCACGGTGCGCTTGCCCGCCTCGAGATCGTGGCGCGCCGCCTCGACCGCATCGCGCAAGTCGGCGACGCCCGAGGTCACCGCCGCCAGCTTGCGGAACACGGCGCCCGATTGCGTTGCGAGCACTATCGCGAGCGTCGTCTTGCCGGTGCCCGGCGGCCCCCACAGGATCATCGAGTGCAGCACGTGCGCCGCGACCATCTGGCTGAGGAATTTTCCCGGACCCAGCAAATGCTCCTGGCCGACAATCTCGTCGAGCCTGCGCGGACGCATCCGATCCGCCAGCGGTTGGCTGAGCGGCGTGCGCGGAGGAAAGAGACTCTGCGACGAATCGGCTTTGCGCCGTGCCATTTTTGAAACGTAGCACAGAGACGAGGTCTGTGCGTGATCGAGCTTTGTTGATCGATGCGTGCAACCTAACCCCTAGCCCCTTCCCCTAGTGGGAAGGGGAACTGGACGCCCTCTCGCCGTGTCGTTGCGCAGGTGGCAGTCGCTGATCTAGCTTCATGACGGGCTGGACAGGAGCCGGCACCACCTATGATCGTTGGCATCGATATCGGCGGTTCGACTACCGACGCCGTCATCCTAGAAAATGGCGGCCTGCACGTCGTGACGATCGAGGCCAACGACCCGGTCGCGGCGGCCGCGGGCGCGCTTGGCAAACTCGTTTCCGACTTCGGCATCAAGCTCGAAGAGGTCGAATGCGTGGCCGCGACCGGCGCCGGATCGCGCGTGCTGACCAAGTCGCTGCTCGGCAGACCGGTGATCAAGGTCAACGAGTTCACCGCTATCGGAATTGGCGGCACTTCGCTGGCTGGGCTGGAGAGCCCGCTGGTCGTCTCGCTCGGCACCGGCACCGCAATCGTGTCGGTCACGCGCGACAAAATCGCGCACTTCAGCGGTACTGGAGTCGGCGGCGGCACGCTGCTCGGACTCGCCAAGCACATGCTCGGCGTGTCGACGATCGAGCGGCTCGAAAAGCTGGCGCGCAAGGGCGACCTGCGGCGCATCGATCTCAGCGTTCGCGACATCGCGGGCGGCTCGATCGGCGACCTGCCGCCGAACACCACCGCCGCGAACTTCGGCAAGATCAGCGCCGACGCGACGCCCGAAGACAAGGCGCTCGCCATCATGAACATGATCACGGAATCGATCGGCGTCCTCGCGCTCGCGAGCGCGCGCGCATGCGGCCAGGAAAATATCGTGTTGACCGGAAAGCTGTCGCGCCTGTTCCGATTCATGCAGGAGATGAAGCGCCTCAGTTTCCCGTTCGGCCGCCGCTTCGTGATCCCCGAGCACGCCGACTTCGCGACCGCGATCGGCGCCGCTAGACATGCTCGGCAGCAGAAGTAGCGGCACTGCGAAGGGCATCTGATGGAGAGACACCTTGCCGCGATCGCCCTGGTCGGTTGGTTCCTGATGATGCCGCCGCCAAGAACCGTCGGAGATCATTTCGAGACCAACTTCTCCGCGCCACTGTCCAAATGGACGAGGCTCCGCAGGTTTGACCTGCAATCGCAGTGCGAATCGGCGCGCGAAGCCTACCGGCAAAAGCCCACTGGCAACCTGGTCATCATGCTCGGCGCGGCGGAGGCGCAGGCGACCACCAAAGCCTCCCAGTGTGTTGCGTCCGACGACCCGCGTCTTAAGGTGAACTAGCCATCCAGGATGGTAGCGCTCGATCGTTCATCCCGTTGAGCCGGATTTTCTCCTAGTAGGGCCCGCGAGTTCAGGGATGAACTGTTCAGCCTGACGCCCTCCGATTTTCACTGGTATACCTGGCGTTATGGACGATCAGTCAGGATGCCACTCACTCGCCCATCTCAAATTTGGAACCAGGCGGCGTCCGACTCTTGCAAAAACAATTTTCGACGGAACGAAACTACCCTTGGTAGCGAAGCCGTCCGAAACCACAACCTGCGGTATGAACTGCACCGGGAGTATGTACTTTACGCAATTTGCCGGGACCAGCCGAAACGAACGTTGATCGGGACCATCGTCAGAATACCCATCCTTGCTTTCCTACGCCACGATCTTCGGCCCGACACAGACGATTACATTTTCCGGATTCCAA
>DATNLS010000335.1:0-3793 GCA_035602775.1 Candidatus Acidiferrales bacterium
GGCTCGGTTTCCAACTGCCTGCGCCGGGCGAATATGGCGTCGGCCAGGTTTTCCTGCCGCTCGACGCGGTCAAGCGCAAAGACTGCGAGGACGCATTCGAGAGAATCGTCAATGAGGAAGGGCAGCGGCTGCTCGGATGGCGCGACGTGCCGGTGGTGGAATCCGCGTGCGGCGATATCGCGCGGCGCGGGATGCCCGCGATCCGCCAGGTGTTCATCGCGCGCAGTCCGGACGTGCAGGGAGTCGAGGCGCTCGAGCGCAAGCTGTACGTAATCCGCAAGCGCGCTACGAGCGCAGCGGAAAATCTGGGCCTGTTCGATCCGGAATTATTTTATTTCTGCAGCCTCTCGGCGCTGACCCTCGTTTACAAGGGCCAGTTGATCTCGACGCAACTGCCCGAGTTCTTTCCGGACCTGCTGAACGACGCGTTCAAATCCGCGCTCGCGATGGTGCATCAGCGCTTCTCGACCAACACCTTCCCAAGCTGGGACCGCGCGCATCCCTACCGCTTCATGTCGCACAACGGCGAAATCAACACGCTGCGCGGCAATATCAACTGGATGGTTGCGCGCGAGAAACTTTTTTCGTCGCCGCTGTTCGGTGACGACATCAAGAAGCTGTTGCCGATCGTCGAGCCCAACGGCAGCGACTCCGCGACCTTCGACAATTGTCTCGAGCTGCTGATTCGCACCGGGCGCTCCCTGCCGCATGCCGTAATGATGATGATTCCGGAAGCGTGGCAGAACGACGCGCAGATGAGCGACGGCAAGCGCGCCTTTTACCATTTTCACTCATGCATGATGGAGCCGTGGGACGGTCCTGCATCGATCGCGTTCACCGACGGAATCAGGATCGGCGCGGTGCTCGATCGCAACGGCCTGCGTCCATCGCGCTACACCGTGACCAAGGACGGGCTGGTCGTGATGGCGTCCGAGACGGGCGTGCTCGACATCGCGCCGGAGAACGTCGCGCACAAAGGGCGGCTGCAGCCGGGCAGAATGTTTCTCATCGATACTGCACTCGGCCGAATTGTGCAGGACGAAGAGATCAAGGAGTCGGTGGCGGCTCGGCAACCGTATCGCGCCTGGATCGAGAGCAGCCTGGTCACGCTAGAGTCGCTGCCTGAGGCGAGCGGCGTGCCGGCGGTGGACGGCTTCGAAGACGACGAGCTGCTCAGGCAGCAGCAGTCGTTCGGCTACACGATCGAGGATCTCAAAATGATCCTCGCACCGATGGCGACGAACGGGCAGGAGCCGGTCGGCTCGATGGGCACCGACACTCCGCTCGCCGTGCTCTCGAACAAATCCCAGCCGCTCTACAACTACTTCAAGCAGTTGTTCGCGCAGGTGACGAATCCGCCGATCGATCCGATTCGCGAGGAACTGGTGACCTCGACCGAGACGACGATTGGCGCCGAGGACAATCTGTTCGAGGAATCGCCGCGTCATTGCCGCCAGCTTCAACTCAAGCAGCCGATTCTCACCAACGAAGAGCTCGAAAGGATCAAGCGGCTTGACGTCGAGGGCTTGCGAACGATCACGCTGCCGACTCTGTATCGCGTGGCAGACGGTGAAGTCGGCATGCGCGCCGCGCTCGATGCGCTTTGTAAAGGCGCGTCCGACGCGATCGAATCCGGCTACACGATAATCGTGCTTTCGGATCGCGGTGTGAACGCCGACTACGCAGCTATCCCGGCGCTGCTCGCGACCGGCGCGGTGCATCATCATCTGATTCGCGAAGGCACGCGCACGCGGGCCGGACTCGTCGTCGAGTCGGGTGAGCCGCGCGAGGCGATGCATTTCTGCCTGCTGGTCGGTTACGGCGCGGGCGCGGTCAACCCGTATCTCGCGTACGCGACGATGGCCGGGATGATTCGCGACGGCCAGCTCCGCGACATCGACGAGGACACCGCGGTGCACAACTTCGTGAAGGCCATCGGCAAGAGCATCACGAAAGTCGCGTCCAAGATGGGCATCTCGACCACGCAGAGCTACCGCGGCGCGCAAATCTTCGAGGCGATCGGATTGGCCGAGGACGTGATCGACAAGTACTTTACCTGGACACCGTCGCGCGTCGCCGGCGTGGGCCTCGATGCGATCGCGCGTGAGACCGCCGCGCGCCACACCTACGCGTTCAAGGTGGCGGCGAACCTCGACGGCGATCTCGACGTCGGCGGCCAGTACCAGTGGCGCCGCGCCGGCGAGTTCCACATGTACAACCCGAATACGATCGCGCGCCTGCAGCATTCCGTGCGCTCGGGAAATTTCCGGCTGTTCAAGGAATACACCAGGGCGGTTGATGAGCAGAGTCGCTCGCTCGCGACGCTGCGCTCGCTGCTCAAGTTCAATTCCGGCCGGCCGCCGGTGCCGCTCGAGGAAGTCGAGCCAGCCACAGAGATCGTCAAGCGCTTCAAGACCGGCGCGATGTCGTTCGGCTCGATCGGCAAGGAGGCGCACGAAAACCTCGCGATCGCGATGAACCGCATCGGCGGCAAGAGCAACACCGGCGAGGGCGGCGAGGATCCCACGCGATTCGTGCGCGATGCCAACGGCGATTTCCGCCGCAGCGCAATCAAGCAGGTAGCGTCGGCGCGCTTCGGCGTCACCAGTCACTACCTCGTCAACGCCGACGAACTGCAGATCAAGATGGCTCAGGGAGCCAAGCCGGGCGAAGGCGGCCAGCTTCCCGGTCACAAGGTCGACGACTTCATCGCGAAAATTCGCTACTCGACGCCCGGCGTGGGATTGATTTCTCCGCCGCCGCATCACGACATCTATTCGATTGAGGATCTCGCGCAACTCATCCACGATCTGAAGAATTCCAACGATCGCGCGCGCATCAGCGTCAAGCTGGTCGCCGAGGTGGGCGTCGGCACCATCGCAGCCGGCGTCGCCAAGGCCAAAGCTGATGTCGTTCTGATCAGCGGCTACGACGGCGGCACCGGCGCGTCTCCGCTGCAATCGATCAAGCACGCGGGAATTCCGTGGGAGCTCGGACTCGCCGAGACGCAGCAGACCCTTGTGATGAACGGCCTGCGCGGACGCATCAACGTCGAGACCGACGGGCAGCTCAAGACCGGCCGCGACGTCGCCGTCGCCGCGCTGCTGGGCGCCGAGGAATTCGGTTTCGCCAGCGCAGCGCTGGTCGCCTCGGGATGCATCATGATGCGCGTTTGCCATCTCAACACCTGCCCGGTCGGCATCGCGACGCAGGACCCTGTGCTGCGCGAGAAATTCGCGGGCAAGCCCGAGCACGTCGTGAACTTCATGATGTTCATCGCGGATGAGCTGCGCGAATACATGGCGCAGTTGGGCTTCCGCACCGTTGCTGAAATGGTCGGGCACGTTGAATGCCTCGACGCCAACGAAGCGGTCGCGCATTGGAAAGCGCGCAACGTCGATTTGGCCAATATTCTTCGCCGTCCAGATGTTGGCCCGGACGAGCCGCTGCATTGCGTCGAGCTGCAGGATCACGGCCTCGACAAGGCGCTCGACAATCAGATCATCGAGCTCGCGCAGGACGCGCTCGAGCATCGCAAGCCGGTCGAAATTCATCTTCCGATTCGCAACGTCAACCGCACCGTCAGCACGATGCTGTCGGCGGAAGTGTCGCGGCGCTTTGGCGCGGAGGGACTGCCGCCTTACACGATTCAGATTCATCTGAAAGGTTCGGCCGGCCAGAGTTTCGGCGCGTGGCTTGCGCCCGGTGTCGCGCTCCATCTCGAAGGCGACGCGAACGACTACTGCGCCAAGGGTCTGTCGGGCGGATTCATCTCGGTGCGTCCGCCAAGAGA
>DATNLS010000364.1:0-9225 GCA_035602775.1 Candidatus Acidiferrales bacterium
CGCGTTACCGTGCTCGATCGCATGAACATCCGGCTCGCCGCGCCTGCCGATCTACCGCACGTGCCTGAGTTCGTGACCATCGACACCAGTTTCATCTCGCTGCGGCTGGTGATTCCGGCGGTGCTGGCGCTGGTCGCGCCGCGCGCCGAGATAGTCGCACTGATCAAGCCGCAGTTCGAAGTCGGCAAGGGCAAGGTCGGCAAGGGCGGCGTCGTCAAGGACGAAAAGCTGCGGCGCGAAGCGGTCGCGGGCATCGTCGAGTTTGCCCAGAAGATCGGGCTCGAGGTGGTCGGCACGCTCGAGTCGCCAATCGAAGGCGCGGCTGGAAATCGCGAATATCTCGCGCTGATGAAATTCCCGGGCGAATCCGGAAAATGACGCGCGCATGGGCGGTCGGTTTGGATATGGGTGGCACCAATATCCGATGCGCAGCCGTGTCCGTTGCCGGCGACGTTTTGTTGATCGAGCACGGGCCGTCGCTCGCCTCGCGCAATGCTGGCGACGTCGCTGAAAATATCGCAGCGCAAACCCTTCATCTGCTCGACACCGCGCGCCGGCGCGGACTCGGATCGCCGCGCGCTCTTGGAGTGGCGGTGCCAGGACCGCTGAACGTGCACACGGGCACCGTGATGCAGGCGCCGCACGTCGCGTCATGGCGCGGGTATCCGCTGCGCAGTCGCCTCGAAACGCTCATCGGCCGCAAAGTGGTCCTCGACAACGATGCCAACGCCTGGGCACTCGGCGAATTCTGGCGCGGCGCGGCGCGTGGCCGCTGCGACGTCGTGCTGTTGACGCTTGGTACCGGCGTCGGCGGCGGACTGATCGTCGGCGGCCATCTGGTCCACGGGCGCAGCGGGATGGCCGGTGAATTGGGGCATGTGACGGTCAATCCCGACGGCCCGCCATGCGATTGCGGATCGCACGGATGCCTTGAGGCGTACGCCTCGGCGTCGGGATTGCGCGGTCTGGTCGAGCAGCGCTTGGGGTTGCGCCGCGGGGACCCTTTGCCGGCTGAAATCGTTGATTCTGAAGGAAATTTCTCGGTGCGTAGACTGTCTGCCCAGGCCCGCCGAGGCGACAGACTCGCGCTCGAGGCCTTAGCCACTTCCGGCCATTACCTGGGGATCGCGATCGCATCGTTTGTAAACACCTTCAATCCCGAGCTGGTCGTGATTGGCGGTGGCGTCGGCGGCGCGCTGCCATACATGCGCAAAACCATGGCGGCCCAGGTGCGCGAGCGAGCCTTCACCGCGATGGCGCGCGATTCGAAAATTGTGCGAGCGGCGCTCGGCCCGCGCGGCGGCGTGGTCGGGGCGGCCTACGCGGCGCTGCATCCGCCGACCCGCTCGTAGCGCGGTTGCTACATCCTAGACCCTAGGCCGAATCTGATAGATACTGGAAATCGGTTCGCAGGCGAAGGGTCCACAATGAGCGCGCGACGGTACCGGCAGACTTTCTCAAGCCTCGTCCTTGCGGTGACGTTTATCGTTACCGGATGCGCACTTGCGTTCGCGCAAGCGGACTTCAACGAGAGTACGATCCCGCCCTCGTCGCCACCCTCGCGAGTGGTCCGTCCGTCGACCGACACTGACGAGTCCGCGGAGTCGGAGCCCAAGCCTGTCGTCAAGCCGGACCATCCCGCGAACATGATCCCGTACACCGTTCGTCCCGGTGATACGATCGGCGCGATAGCCCAGATGTTCGGGATCACGCCTGAAGAGCTTGCGCACGCCAACCGGATCCACGTTGACGAGCCGCTCGACATCGACGAGGTGCTGAAGGTTCCGCATCCCTTCACTACCGAGGTCAATACGCTCAGGTCGCAGGTCGAAACGCTGAGCGCGCAGCAACAGGCGGCGGAGCAAAAGTCCGATGCGGCTGAGGAGCAGGTCAAGTCGCTGCAGACGCAGGTGCAGCAGCTGACTGGCGACAACCAGGATTTGAACGTCGGCGTCAAGTTGCTGCCGTGGTGGCGTGCGACCGCCGTCAGCCTGGGAATCCTAGCGGTGGTTCTGTTCGGCGTGATGCTGCTGACGATGTTCGAATGGTGGCGGATGCGGCGCCGGTTCGTAGCGCTGGCCGCGATGACTGACGCGCTCAGCCGGCTCGACTACAAGTACAAGGCGATGTTCGCGAAGGCGGAGTTGCGCTTGCAGCAGCTCTACGGCCGCCGGCGCGGCGGAATCACCGAGGGGCAGCCGCGGCCCAAGATGCCCGAGGAAATGGAAATCGAGCGCCTCAACGAAGAGCTCAAACAGATTCTCGAGCTGCACTTGCAGCGGATGGGTGCGAAGTTGCCCGGCTCGCGTCGCAAGGGATGGCGCGAGATGTTCGGCGGCGGCGATGTCGGCTCGACCGTCGAAGCACGTTCTTATCGACGATAAACCCGAACCTGGAGGAACATCCTCATGAAAAAACTCGCACTGATGGCTATCCTCGCGACGGTAATGGTCGCGCCATACGCAATGTCTTCAGGCACCGGCACGCGCGCGTCGGATACTCCCGAGTGTTGCGCGAAAAAACAGGGATGCTGCCCGAGTGCGTCATGCTGCTCCGGCGGCAACCACAGCATGGACGCCCATTGCATGCTCCACGCGGCGTCGCACTAACCTTTCTCTTTTGTTCCCCTTCTCGCGAGCAAAGGGCCCTCTATCATCCGGTTCCCCTTCCTGTTCGGGATGGGGTTAGGGGTTAGGTTCCTTGATCTTCTCTATCTCTTCGTGAGGTAAACCATGAAACTTCTGACGAAATTAGGACTAGCACTGGTCGTATCAATCGGACTGGCTGGTACAGCACTGGCGGCCGATAGCAATGAGACATCTGTCACCGGCAATCTCCGGGACGCCTACTGCTACGGCACGATGGGCGCGAAAGGCGCGGGCCACAAGGCGTGCGCAATCAAGTGCGCATCCGCGGGAATTCCGGTGACACTCGTCGAGAAGGGCACCGAGAAGTCCTACATCCTGCTGCCCGACAAGGACGCGTCGCCGCTTCCCCAAAGCGTTATTTCGCGAATGGAAGACGAGGTGACGGTGACCGGCAAGGAATACAACAAGAACGGCGTCGAGTACCTGGTCGTCGAGTCGGTGAAGTAGCGGCGGGCAAAACAGCGTCGTGCTGGAACGCATACTGCCGGGCGCATCGCAGGTACAGAACTACCATCCCCTGTTAGTCCATTTCCCGATCGCGTTCATCTATGGCGCGTCGCTGATGTATTTCCTCGCATGGATAACAGCGAGCGAAAAGCTCCAATGGACCGCGCTCTGGATGCTGATGCTAGGCGCGCTAGGCGCAGCCGCCGCACTGATAAGCGGCTTCTACGCCGCCCCCGGCCTGATGATCTCGGAATCAGTCCGCCAGGAACTACTAAGTCACCATAAACACCTGATGGTAGCAGCTTCGATCCTGACCGGCGCCCTGACCATCTGGGCGCTGGCCTCGCGTCCAATGCCAATCCGATTCCGCGTCTTATTCATGGCCGGCCTGATAGCGCTGATGGCCCTAATCGCCGCAGGCGCAGACTTAGGCGGCGAAATGGTCTTCGCCTACAACGCCGCCGGCTCCGCCTGCCCCCAACCGATCGATTTCAGGAAGTAGGGCGCCCCTAGTAGACTCGCGCATGGCTAGTCGAAGGAAGCGCGCATCGCCCCGAATTTTAGGGCCGTATCTGCGGAGAATCACTTCAATAGCGGAACGAGTCGATCCAGGTCGCTATCCCTTTAACATCGCCGCGTTCTCTCGCGGCATAGACCTCACGATAACCTCGAACGTCACGTTCTTCGTCGGCGAAAATGGATCTGGAAAGTCCACCTTGCTAGAGGCTATCGCCGAGGACAGCGGCTTCAATCCCCAAGGCGGCGGTCGCGATCACCAGGTCGCAGGGCACCGGGACCGCTCAGATTTGGCGTCCGCCCTTCAGCTGTCATGGTCGCTCAAAGTTACGGACGGATTCTTCATGAGGGCGGAAAGCTTCTACAATTTCGCCACCTACATCGAGGAATCCGGTAGCAAATTCGAAAGGTATGGTGGCCGTCGCCTTCACGATCAATCCCATGGTGAATCCTTTCTCGCACTCTTCTCGAACCGATTCGATCGCGGAATTTACATCCTCGACGAGCCCGAGGCCGCGCTGTCGCCGCAGCGGCAACTGAGCCTCCTGAGTATCATCCACCAGCTTGAGACAACCGGCCGAGCGCAGTTCCTGGTTTCCACGCACTCGCCAATCATCCTCGCGTATCCGGGCGCCATTCTACTAAGCCTCGACGGCAAGGAAATTCGACAGGTTCAATACACGGACACCGACCACTACCGAGTGACCAAACAGTTCTTAGCCTCCCCGGAGCGCTACTTCAGACATTTGTTTTCAGAGAGGTCCGAGGACGACGAGGACGAGACCTAGTCTCTTGTTGCAATATGTCCGCAGCGCTGACTAGGACTTCCTCAAGGAATCAATAAAAGCACTGTCGTCAAAGATCTTCGAGACGCCATCCTGCATAGCAGCGTTAAGCTGGCGACCAGCGTTGTCCTCGCCGGCAATCTCCACCCAGTCCTTGCTTTGCCCGGTGAAATACTTGTCGTAAGCGACCGACCCGTCGGGACGCTTGACCGTCACCTGCATTCCGATGGTCGCGGTTGCCTCGCCGGAAAAGAATCCCAGCGAGAATTGATTCTCGAAGTTGTCGAGGGTTATTGAAACTACATTGCCGCCCGCGCCTTCGATAAATCCTCTGCTATTCAGCTCGGTATCAAACGCGTTCTTGAGCGTCCCCGGCACATCGGTGTTCGATACGATGTCCGCCGTTTTCATTCCGAAGCCGTTGATCTTCTGACTTACCACCTGCGTCGGTCGCTTATCGGTTACTGCGACTGTCACGCGCGGCGACTGAGGAGTTGCGAGTTTTGTCGCCTGGGTCGCAGGTTGATACCCGAGATCGACGTGACCCGTAGTGAAGGCGCATCCGCTGAGCAATAGCAGCGCAACAGCCAACCAGCCTGAAATTGCGCTTCTGATTGAAGCTGACGCTCGCGCTGGCATTATTCTGTTCGACCGGATTGTGTCGAAGCAGGCAAAGGAGCGACGGCTTTGCTGGGAACGTCTTCAGCCATTGGGCCTTCGGGATCGAGATGAGCGACAACCGAGGTCTGCTGATGCGCGAAACCTGCGCCCGCCGCTGCGTCTATCGACCACGGAATCATCAAGGGAATGACGTCGAAAACGATGAAGCCGCCCTCGACCTGCGAGTTATCAACTACGTCGGTCGACTGGTAGCCGGGTTTGCTGAAGTGAAACTGGAGATCCTTTTCCCGCGGCGCGGTCATCGAAAAGGGCGTCACCTTCGTCTCCCCATCGTTGAGCGTCACCGTCGCGCCAGGAGGCTCGCTCGCGACGTTGATCTCCTCTGTGGTTCCCTGGAAAATCAGCGCGCACGAACATACTCCTACCGAGCAAATGGCGAAGACCAAAGCCCGCAACGTAGCTGCTAACCGCATGTCGATTTCCCCCACTAGTGGGCCGACTGTAGCGTTTTCGATGCCCGACCGATAGCTCGACTCGGTCATGGCGCTGAGTTCAGTCGCTCCGCGTTAGCCGTTTCCGGAAGGTGCGATTCCGTTTGAGATGCCACTCGCGGCTCATCGCCTCTTCGCGCGAGTCGTGCCGCTCCGCATACAGCAGGAACCATTCGCGCCCGCGCGTAGATCGCGCGCCCGTCCCCGCATTGTGCCGCGCGATCCGCCGCTCGAGATCGTTGGTCCATCCGACGTAGGTCCGATATCCATCCACACCACAGCTCCCCAGCACATAAACGAAACACTCCATCTGGCGCCCCTCTCCAGAAGGGAGAAGGGCCGGGGGAGCGGTTGCTGCGCGACCATTCGCCAGCGGCCTCGCGTTTCGACTATGTTCGATCCGAAGTAACGACACTGGGAGAATTCTATGGGAACTGCCAACGGCCGCAAATCGATCTTTATTACCGGAGCCGCATCCGGGATGGGCCGCGAGACCGCGCGCCTGTTCCGCGAGAAAGGATGGTTCATCGGTGGCTACGACGTAAACGTCGACGGTTTGCGCGCGCTCGAAAAGGAACTCGGCGCCGACAACTGCGTCGTGCGCCGTCTCGACGTCACCGACAAGCCCGACTACGAGAAAGCGCTGGCGGAATTCGGCGCTGCGACCGGCGGCAAGATGGACATCCTGTACAACAACGCCGGCATCGGCGTCGGCGGCTTCTTTGACGAGCAGCCGTTCGAGGATATCCTGCGCGTCGTGCACGTGAACTTTATCGGCGTGCTGAACGGAATTCATTCAGCGATCGGCCTGCTCAAAGCCACGCCGGGCTCGCTCTGCTTCACCACGTCGTCCTCGTCGGCCACCTACGGGATGCCGGGGATCGCCGTCTATTCCGCCACCAAGCATGCGGTGAAGGGATTGACCGAGGCGCTGTCGATCGAGTTCCGCCGCTACGCAGTCCGCGCCGCCGACACGCTGCCCGGCCTGATCGACACGGCGATACTGCCGCCCGGAGCCGCCGAACGCGCGCCGAAAGAAGGAATGTTCCGGCTCATCCATCCGATCGAAGTCGCGAAGATCGTCTGGGAGGCCTACAACTCCGACAAGCTGCATTGGTACGTCCCGGAAGAGATCGGCGACCTCGACAAAGCAGCCGGTAATAATCCCGAGCAGATGCGGGAGCAGATAACTCAGATGATGGCATTCATTGAAGCGCAAAATGCGGAGCCGAAAAAATAGCGGGAATTGTATGCGGGGCTCCGCGCCCCGCACCCGCGGCAGGGGTGACCCCTGCACCCAATATTTAAATAAGAGTATGCAACCACCGGTTTATATCGAAAACTTTCTAACAGGGACGAAGTCCCGCATCTTTGTCTTAATACTGGGTGCAGGGGTCACCCCTGCCCAGGGAAGTGTGAAACCCACGGCGGGTTTCACATTAAATAAGGTGATCTACCCTTCCGACAAGGAGCAACTCTGATGGCCAGCGGACATATCTTGAAAGAAGTCAAAGACGGCGTCGCGACGGTCACGCTCAATCGCCCGGAGAAGCTGAACGCGTTCTCGGGCACGATGGCCGCCGACCTTTACGCGTCGTTCGCCGAGTACGACAAGGACGACGACGTGCGCGTGATCGTCGTCACCGGCGCGGGACGCGCGTTCAGCGCGGGCGCGGACTTGTCGAGCGGCGGCAATACTTTCGACGCCGACGCGCGTAGTGAGCGTCGCGAGCGTCCCGCGCCAGCGATTCGGCCATGGAACGTGCGCAAACCGATCATCGCGGCGATCAACGGGCCGGCGGTCGGAATGGGGATTACGCTGCCGATGCAGTGGGACATCCGGGTCGCGGCCGAGAGCGCGCGAATCGGATTCGTGTTCGTGCGGCGCGGTGTGGTGCCGGAGGCGCTCAGCCTGTGGACCGTCCCGCGCATGATCGGCGTGGCCAAGGCCAACGAACTGCTGATGACCGGGCGGATTATCAGCGCGCGCGAGGCGCTCGAGTTCGGAATCGTCAGCCACGTGTGGCCCGACGCGGAGTTCATGCCGAAGGTGCGCGAGATGGCGCTCGATATCGCGCAGAACACGGCGCCGGTGTCGGTCGCAATAACCAAGCGGCTCATCTACAGCCTGCTCGCCGAGCCCGAGGCGGAGAAGGCGCAGAAGGAAGATACTCGCGCGTTTGTGTGGGCGGGCAAACAACCGGATTCCTACGAAGGCGTCAGCGCGTTCGTCGAGAAGCGCAAGCCCAAGTGGAAGATGAAGCCGTCGAAGGACCTCCCCGAATTTATCCCGACGATAAAGTGAGCGAGCCGGCGCCGGCAGGCTCGGACGACGCGCCTGCGTCGATTCGCACATCTGCGGATCGCGCGGCGCGGCGGCGCGAGGCGGCGCTGCTGGCGGCGCTGGCGATAGCCGGCGCCGTGATCGAGTATCCGCTCGCCTTCGTGCTGAGGCAGCTCGACCGATCGGATCTAATTCGCGCACTGCCGTTCCTCGGTGTCACGCTTGTGATGGCGGCGCTGATACCGCTGGCACTTCGACTCAATCGTGAGCTCGGACTTCCGGGCGCGCCGTTGATCGCTGCAAAGATCGCGCGCGAGAAATTACATTTCTCGATTCGCAGCCTGCTCCGCGTCTCGCTTGGCTACGCTATGCTGGCGGCGATGGCGGGCGCGAGCGTGCTGGCGATCGTGATAGTGCCGCTGCTGCTGATTCAGCACGGCGGCGGCCCCGCCCTCAAGCTGCCGCCGATGCCGATGCTTACGGTGGCGCCCGGCCGGATCGCATTCGTCGGTGCGCTGATCGCAATCGCGGCGGCGATCAGCGAGGAGATCCAGTTCCGACTGGTGCTGTATGCGATCCTCGGCTGGATCGTGCGGCTGATGTCGCGCGACTCGCGGGGCCATCCGGGACGTCTCGCGCTCTGGATCGTGACGATAGTGCAGGGCTATCTGTTCGGATTGATTCACCTGGCGCCGCTGGCCGGGACGCTGTTGCACAGCACGCCGAAATTTCTGCTCGGTGGACTGGTGATGCCGCAGACGTGGGAGGGCGTGGTGTTCGGGCGTTTGTATTTGCGGCGCGGACTGGAGGCATCGATTATCGCGCACGCGTCGATGGACGTCGCGCTGTTCGTGCTGGCGGCAATCGGACTGCTCAGTACTCATCTCGGTGCGGGATGAACGCGCACTCGAAAGGAGAAATCGCAAATGGCTGAAATGGGAATTTACGAAACGATGCGCACGCTGCGCGCCGTCAGGCGTTTGCGGCCCGACCCGATACCCGACGAGGTGCTCCGTCGCGTGCTCGAAGCGGCGACCTGGGCGCCGACCGGCGGCAACGTCCAGCCGTGGCGGATTGTCGTCGTGAAAGATCGCGCGCTCAAGGAGCCGCTCGGCAAGCTCTACAACGAGCGATGGGTCGCGTACTCGAAGCAATACCGTGGCGCGATTCCGGCGAGCGCGCCGGCGGAAGTGCGGGCGCGGGCCGAGCGCACGCTGGCGGCGGGCGATTACCTGGGCGCGCATTTCGGCCAGACGCCGGTGGTCGCCATGTTCTGCTTCAATCCGAAAAATATGGCGATCACGGACGCGAAGCAGAATCGCGTCTCAGTAGTCGGTGGCGGATCGGTTTACACCGCGGTCGAGAATCTGTTGCTCGCATGCCGCGCCGAAGGACTCGGATGCGTGCTGACGACGCTGCTGTGCGAATGCGAG
>DATNLS010000339.1:0-18647 GCA_035602775.1 Candidatus Acidiferrales bacterium
CGTTGCCAACGGTAATTCCGTAGCCGCGTTCGAGCGGCTCCGCAGAAAATTTACCGTAGGAAGGAGTGACTTCCTTCTCGTCGAACTCGACAGTCTTGGGTTTGATCAGATCTCGCCAGTCGTTCTGCATAGTCTATGCTCTTTTTCCCGATGGATTTCCCGCGCCCACACAGGTCCACCACGGACCGGGACGCCGAATCGGTTGCCTCCGCTTATCTCGAGTAATGCTCGACGATCAGCTTCTCACTGATCGGCATCGTCAGTTCAGCGCGCGCCGGCAGCGCCCGGAGCGAGCCGCGGAATTGTTCGCGCTCGAGTGCCATCCACGGCGGAACGCCGCGGCGCTGTGCCATCTCGATTGCCTCGACGATCACCTTCTTGGTGCGGCTCGCCTCGGCCACGCTTATAACACTGCCAACCTCGACCAGTGTCGAGGGAATCGTGACTTTCTTGCCGTTGACCTGGATATGCCCGTGACGCACCACCTGCCGCGCCTGCGCCAGCGAGCTGGCGAAACCGAGACGATAGACCACGTTGTCGAGGCGTCGCTCGAGCAATACGAGCAGGTTCTCGCCGGTGATTCCGTCCGCCCGCTCCGCCATCGCGAAGTAAGCCTTGAACTGCGTCTCCATCATCCCGTAGATGCGCTTGACCTTCTGCTTTTCACGCAGCCGAATCGCGAATTCAGAGAAACGCGTGCGCGCCTGGCCGTGAGCACCGGGCGGATAGTTGCGCCGCTCGATCGCGCACTTGTCGCTGTAGCATCGCTCTCCCTTGAGGAAGAGCTTCAATCCTTCGCGCCGGCACAAGCGGCATACGGGCCCTAAGTTCCTTGCCATTGTTTCAGTGAATCCGCGTAGTTGGGGACAACATGGTGAAAATTTCCTTAGCTGTCCGCGTTTTCAAATTTCAGACTCGGCGCCGTTTTGGCGGACGGCATCCGTTGTGAGGAATCGGGGTGACATCTTTGATCGAGATGACGCCGAGGCCGGCCGCTTGCAGCGCACGCACCGCAGATTCGCGCCCACCGCCGGGACCTTTGACGTGAACCACCACCGCGCGCATCCCGACTTCCGAGCATTTGCGCGCACACGCTTCCGCCGCCATCTGCGCGGCATACGGAGTGCCCTTGCGCGAACCCTTGAAGCCCACGGAGCCGGCGCTCGACCAGGCAATCACGGTGCCCTGCTGGTCGGTGATCGTGACGATTGTGTTGTTGAAGGTCGCATGCACGTGCGCAACGCCTTCGGGCACGTTGCGACGCACCTTCTTGCGGCGCGGCGCAGGGACAGGTGCTCCAGCGGCGCCGGCAGCGGCGGGCGTCGCAGCAGCAGCCTTCTTTTCTTCTTTAATTTCTTCAGCCATCTCTTCTCTTTTTCAGTGAATCCGCTGCGTGGCGACAGATGGGCGACAATTTCCTTGTCGGCCTGCGCCCAATACGTTTAGCCCTTTGGCGGTGCCTGCTTTTTGCCGGCGACGACTTTGCGCGGGCCTTTGCGCGTGCGCGCGTTGGTGTGCGTGCGTTGGCCGCGCACCGGAAGTCCGCGACGATGCCGAATGCCACGATAGCATCCGAGATCCATCAGGCGCTTGATCGACTGCTGGAAGTCGCGGCGCAGATCGCCTTCGACTTCATAGTCGGTGTCGATCACCTGGCGGATATGAACCTGCTGGTCCGCGGAGAGATCGTCGGTCTTGATCGCGGGATCGACTTTGGCGGCGGCCAGAATCTTGAGCGCGCTCGGCCGGCCTATTCCGTAGATATAGGTCAGCGCGATATCCATCCGCTTGTTCTTCGGCAGTTCGACTCCAGCTATGCGTGCCATCGCGAAACCCTTCCTAGCCCTGGCGCTGCTTGTGGCGCGGGTTGGAGCACAGGATGCGCACGACGCCTTCGCGGCGCACCACTTTGCAGTTCTTACAAATTTTCTTAACAGAAGCTCTAACTTTCATGGTTCAATCTCTAGCGCATTCGATACGTGATCCGGCCGCGGGTCAGGTCGTAGGGCGACAGTTCCACCGTGACCTTGTCGCCGGCCAGAATTTTTATGTAGTGCATCCTCATTTTGCCCGAAATATGGGCCAACACCTTGTGCCCGTTGTCGAGCGTCACTCTGAACACCGCATTGGGAAGGGCTTCCTGCACCGTTCCCTGAACTTCGATCGCGTCGCCTTTAGACATTGTGCAGTTCGCTCAAAATTTCCGGGCCGTTGGAGGTGATTGCGATGGAGTGCTCGAAGTGGGCAGATAGCTTACCGTCCGCAGTCACCGCAGTCCAGCCATCGGAAAGTATCTCCAAATCCGGGGTTCCCTCGTTAACCATCGGCTCTATCGCCAGCGCCATCCCCTCGCGCAGCCGCGGATTAGGCATCCCGGGGCGGAAATAGTTCGGCACCTGCGGGTCTTCATGTAGCCGGCGGCCAATCCCATGGCCGGCAAAGTCGGTCACCACTGAAAACCCGGCGCGCTCGACGGTGTCCTGCACCGCGCGCGCGATATCGCTGATGCGATTGCCAGCGCGAGCCTGCGCGATTCCCGCGTAGAGCGAGTCGCGCGTCACCTTCAGCAGCCTGGTCACGCGCTCGGGCACCGGGCCGACCGCGACGGTGCGGGCCGAGTCGCCGTAGAAGCCCTCGTACACCACGCCGAAATCGAGTCCGACGATATCGCCGGCTTTCAATTTGCGGCTCGACGGGATGCCGTGGACAATCTCGTTGTTAATCGACACGCAAAGGCATTTCGGATAAACCACGTCGCCCGGCTTGTAGCCCTTGAAGGCCGGCTTCGCGCCCTTTTTGTAAGTCAGTTCTTCGGCCAGCTTATCGAGCTCCTCGGTGGTGATTCCGGGCCGCACTGCGGCTGCGAGCGCCTCGAGAATTTCGGCGACAATCTGACTCGCATGGCGCATCACGGCAATTTCGGCCGGAGTTTTAATAGTAATCATGATTGCGCGCTGCCGCCGCCCGCTCCGTCCTGACTCGGCGCCGCAATCCCGTCGAGCGAGGCCAGGATTCGCTTCTCGACTTCGTCGGGGCGGCCGACTCCGTCAACCTGCGCGAGCAGTCCGAGCCGCTGATAGTAGTCCAGCAGCGGCAGGGTCATCGCGTCGTAAACCTTGATCCGTTCGCGCACGGTGTCTTCGCCGTCATCGTCGCGCTGATAGAGTTCGCCGCCGCACTTGTCACAGACGCCCGGTTTTTTGGGCGGCTCGAACACGACGTGATACATCGCGGCGCAATTGCGGCAGGTGCGCCGACCTGAGATCCGCTTCACCACCTCTTCATCAGGTAGCGTCACCGCGACAACTTTGTCGAGCTTCAGCCCCACGCGATCGAGTCTCGCGGCCAGCGCCTCGGCCTGCGACAAGTTACGCGGGAAGCCGTCGAGGATGAAACCGTCGCGCGCGTCCTTTTTCCGAAATCGCTCCGCGATCAGCTTCAAGACGAACTCGTCGGGCACTAGCTTCCCGCGATCCATATAGCTGGCAGCCTCGCGGCCGAGCTCCGAGTCCTCGCGCACGACCGCGCGCAACAGGTCTCCGCTGGCAATCTGCGGAATGCTCCAGAGCGCCGAAAGCGCTTGCGCCTGAGTACCCTTGCCCGCACCCGGCGGGCCTAGCAGCACGAGCCGCACCAGTTAGGCACCCCTCTTGGTCTTGACCCGTCCGCGGCGCATGAAGCCTTCGTAGTTGCGGGTCAGCAGATGGGTTTCGATTTGCGCGACGGTATCGAGCGCAACGCCGACGACTATCAACAGGGCCGTGCCGCCGAAGAAAAACGGGACGTTGAAGCGCGCGATCAAAATCGTGGGCAGCACGCATACGGCGCTGACGTAAACCGCGCCGCCGAGCGTGATGCGCGACAGCACGCGATCGATATAGTCGGCGGTGAAGCGGCCGGGCCGGATACCGGGGATGAAGCCGCCGTACTTTTTCAGATTGTCGGCGACGTCGACCGGGTTAAAAGTGACCGACGTGTAGAAGTAACAGAAGAAGACGATCAACGCGACGTAAACCAGATCGTAATAGAATCCGCCCGGCGTCAGGTAGCTCGAGTACGGTTTCAGAAACGGCACGAAGGTCGCCAGCGTCGCCGGGAAGACCAGCAGCGCCGAGGCGAAAATCGGCGGAATAACGCCCGAGGTGTTTATCTTGAGCGGCAGATGCGAGCTCTGACCGCCGTACACGCGGCGTCCAACCACGCGCCGCGCGTACTGAATCGGGATGCGGCGCTGGGCGGTCTCGATATAAACGATGCCGGCGATGACCGCGGCCGCGACCGCCAGGATGAAGATGAGCAGGAAGATGCTCATTTCGCCCTCGCGCACGAACTGGGCGGTGGTGCCGATCGCGCTCGGCAGCCGCGCGACGATTCCCGCCATGATGATCAGCGAGATACCGTTGCCGATACCGCGCTCGGTGATCTGCTCGCCGATCCACATCAGGAACATCGTGCCCGCCGTGACCGTGAGCACCGTCATCACGATGAATCCCGGGCCGGGATTATAAACGATACTGCCGCCACCGGGAGCCTGAATCTTTTCGAGCGAGAAGGCGATCATGGTGCCCTGGAACAGCGCGAGTAGCACGGTGCCGTAGCGCGTGTACTGCGTGATCTTGCGGCGGCCCGCTTCGCCTTCCTTATAAAGCTCGTCGAGATAGGGCGAGGCGATTTTCAGCAGGTCGAGGACGATGGCGACCGAGATGTAGGGCATGATGCCGAGCGCGAGGACCGAGAACCGCTCGAGCGCGCCGCCAGAGAAGAGATTGACCCAGCCGAACAGGGTGCCGCTGGCGGCGTCGAAGAACGAGGCGAGCGCCTGGCCGTCGATGCCGGGAGTCGGCACGGCGACGCCGATGCGGTACACGGCCAGCATGAGGGCCGTGAAGACCAACCGTCGGCGCAATTCCGGGATGCGCGAGGCGTTTGAAAATCCATCCAGCATCTAGCTTTCGGAGGACTTCACCAACTCCGCGAAGCCGCCTACGGCGGCGATTTTATCCAGCGCGCTTTTCGAGAACGCATCGGCGCGTACTTTAATCTTACTCTTCAGGTCGCCGTCGCCTAAAATCTTAACCTTGCGGCCGGCCGGGATCAGCCCGCGCGCAGCCAGCGCAGCGGCGTCGATGGTGACATCCTCGCCGAAATCACCGAGCCGCGACAGATTCACAATCGCGAACTCGTCGCGCCGCGCCTGGTTCTTAAGCGTGCGACGAAATCCCTGTTTTGGCAAGCGCCGCTGGAGAGGCATCTGGCCGCCTTCGTAACTCGGCGGCGTGTTGCCGTGCGAACGCGCCCCCAATCCCTTGTGCCCGCGGCCGGAGGTCTTGCCGTGGCCGGAGCCTATTCCGCGTCCAACGCGGCGCTTGCGATGGGTCGAGCCAGGGGACGGTTTCAGATCTTTCAAATCCATGACGGCAACTAATCCTTGAGCTCGATGACCAGATGTTTCAGCCGCTTGACCATCCCCTCGACCGCGGCGCTGCGATTGAGTTCGCGCACGCTGCCGACTTTGCCGAGGCCGAGGCCCTTGACGGTCTCGCGCACGCGCCGGTTGGTGCTGATGGGACTGCCGACGAGTTTGACGCGAATTTTATTGGACATTGGAAACCTCAACTATCGCGTCCTCGCTCAGAACAGAGAGCAGAATCTTGAATCGCGCGCGGAACGCGCGCTGCAATCGGACCCTCACCTTCATCCTCTCCCTAACAGGGAGAGGGGAAAGAAGGAGTGGACTGCGCAAAGTTCTGATCAACTTAGACCTCGATCACGCGGCGGCTTCGGGATGGTTGGGGGTGCGGCCGCGGAGACGATTGATATCCTGGGTGCTGCGGAGTTCAGCCAGCGCCTCGAGCGTCGCCTTGACCAGGTTGTGCGGATTCGACGAGCCCAGGCGCTTGGTCAGGATGTTGCGGATGCCCGCGAGCTCGACCACGGCGCGCACCCCGCCCGCCGCGATGACGCCGGTGCCCTCGGCCGCCGGCCGCAACACGACGCGTCCGGCACCGAAACGTCCGACCACTTCGTGCGGAATGGTACCGTCCTGAATCGGCACCCGCACCAGGCTTTTCTTGGCGCGATCGACACCCTTGCGAATCGCCTCGGGCACTTCGTTGGCCTTGCCGAGACCGAATCCGACCAGGCCGTTGTGATCGCCGGCGACCACCAGCGCGCTGAAGCTGAAGCGGCGTCCGCCCTTCACGACTTTCGCGACGCGGTTGATATGCACGACCTTCTCCTTGATCTCGAGGCCCTGCGGATCGATCCGCTGCGTGACCGTGCCTTCCCTGAGCGTTCGTTGCCTGCCGTTCAAAATTTTAACCCCGCTTCGCGCGCCGCGTCGGCCAGCGCCTTGACGCGGCCGTGATAGAGAAATCCGTTTCGATCGAAGACGACGTTGGAGATTCCGCTCTGGAGGCATCGCTCGGCGATAGCCTTGCCGACTGCCTTGGCGGCGGCGAGGTTGCGCTTGCTCTTGAGCTCGTCGCGCAGGCCCGCCGTTTCGGTGGAAGCGGCGGCGAGCGTGCGCCCGCTCTCGTCGGAGATTACCTGCACGTAGATATGATGCAGCGAGCGGAAGACCGAGAGCCGCGGACGCTGGTCGTTGCCGACCGCCTTGCGCCGCACGCGGCCCTGGCGAAATTTGCGTTTTTCCGATCGTTCTAGAGCCATAATCGCAACTAACCTTCTATGCCGCCTATGCCGCAGTCGAGCCCGCCGCGGCCTTGCCGGCCTTACGGCGAATCGTCTCGGTCGCGTACTTGATTCCCTTGCCCTTGTACGGCTCCGGCGGCCGCAACTCGCGAATCTGCGCCGCGACGGTTCCGAGCAGTTGCCGGTCGGCGCTCTCGAGCGTGACGGTAACCTGCTTCTCGACTTTCGCAGTCACGCCCGGCGGCAACTGATACACGATCGGGTGCGAATAGCCGAGCGTCAGATTCACCTGCTGGCCCTTGGCTTCCGCGCGGTAGCCGACGCCGTTAATCTCGAGCACGCGGCTGAAGCCCTTGCCCACGCCCTCGACCATGTTGGCGATGAGCTTGCGCATGAGGCCGTGAATCGCGCGCTCTTCGCTGGTATCGCCTGGCCGCTTCACGACGATTTCTGAATCCTTGATCTCGACGGTGAAGCCCGGATGAAGCTTGAGCTCGAGCTTGCCCTTGGGACCTTCGACTTTGAGGGTCGAGCCGGTCACTGAAGCCTTGACGCTCTTGTCGAGATGAATCGGTAATTTTCCTACGCGCGACATTGCTGATTACCAGACCCTGCAGAGAATTTCGCCGCCGACTTTTCGCCGTCGCGCCTCGCGCCCGGTCATCACGCCGAGCGGAGTGGAGACGATTTGCACGCCCATCGCGCCGCGCACCTTGCCGATTTCCGCGGCGCCGGCGTAGCGCCGATTGCTCGGCTTGCTGATGCGATCGATGCCGCGGATGACGGACTCGCGCGTCGGCGAGTAGCGCAGTTTGAGCACCAGTTGTTGCTTGGGCGCTTCGCCGGCGACTTCGACGCCGCCGAGAAAACCCTCGGCCATCAGCACGCGGCAAATCGCCTCGCGCAAACGCGAATGGGGCACCGTCAGTTCGTTGTACCGCGCACGCATCGCGTTGCGGATGCGGGTAAGCAGTTCTGCGATCGGATCGGTCTGCGACATAATTGATCTCTTCTACCAGCTGGCCTTGATCACGCCCGGCAACTTGCCGTCGAGTGCGTACTTGCGCAGGCAGAGCCTGCACATCTTGAAACGCCGATAATACGCGCGCGCGCGGCCGCATAGCGGGCAGCGGTTGTACTGGCGCACTTTGAATTTTTGTTTGCGAGTCGCCTTAACCCGCAGGCACGTTTTCGCCATTCAGCTAATCCTTATGCTCCCTGCGCCGGTGTCGGGGTCGGCGGTGTTGCCGCAGCCGCGACCGCGGCACGCGCCGCGGCATGAGCCTGCGCCGCCGCTGCCGCCTTGGCCGCATCGGCTTCGCGCTCGGCCGCTCCGCGCATCGGCATCCCGAGCGCGCGCAGCAGCGTGAGACCCTCGAAGTCACTGCGCGCCGTGGTCGTAATCGAAATCGTCAAGCCCTTCACCTTCTCGACCTTGTCGAGATTGAGTTCGGGAAAAATCGTATGCTCCTTCAGTCCGAGCGAATAATTACCGCGGCCGTCGAAGGCCTTGTCGCTGACGCCGCGGAAGTCGCGCACGCGCGGCAGCGAGATATTCACCAGGCGATCAAAAAACTCCCACATCTTTTCGCGCCGCAGCGTGACCATCACGCCAATCGGCATCCCCTGGCGGAGCTTGAAGTTCGAGATGGCCTTGCGCGCGCGAGTCAGCACCGGCTTCTGCCCGGCGATAACTTTCAGCTCTTCGAGCGCCGAGTCGAGAATCTTGACGTTGTCGCGCGCTTCCTGCAGAGCCATGTTAATCGTGATCTTCTCGAGCCGGGGCACCCGCATCTTGTTGTCAATCTTGAGCTCGCGCATCAGGGCCGGCGCGATCTCGTTCTCGAAGCGCACGCGCAAGCGCGCGGGCAGCTTGGGCTCAGGCGGCAGCGGCGCCGCGGCGGAGGCCTTCGCTTCTTCGGCCGCCTGCTTTTGCTGAGCCTGGCGCGCCTTGCCTTCGCGCTTGGCCTTGGCCGCAGCGTCGGTCTTGGCGGCCTGATCGGCCTTGGCAGCCTGCTCAGCTTTATCCGGCTTTTCTTTTTTATCGGCCATTAGTCGTTACCTATCGCTTCACCGCATTTCCGGCACACCCGATTGCGGGTGCCGTCGTCGGCGGTCTTGACCCCGACCCGGACCGGAGCGTTGCAGCGATCGCAAAAAATCATGACGTTCGAGATGTCGAGCGGCGCTTCCTTCTCGACGATTCCGCCCGGGCTCTGCGCGCCGCGCGGCTTGCTGTGACGCTTGACGATATTGAGCCGCTCGATCACTACGCGTCCGCGATCGGGCAGCACGCGCATCACCTTGCCGGTCTTGCCGCGGTCGCGGCCGGCGACGACCATCACGGTGTCATTCTTCTTGATTTTATACTTCGCCGACGCCATCACAGCACCTCCGGCGCGAGCGAGATTATTTTCAGAAATTTCTTAGCGCGCAGTTCCCGCGCGACCGGTCCGAAGATGCGCGTGCCGATCGGTTCGTGATCCTTGTCGAGCAGCACCGCCGAGTTGCCGTCGAAGCGGATGTAACTGCCGTCGTTGCGGCTGATCTCCTTGGCCGTGCGCACGATCACCGCGCGCGAGACGTCGCCCTTTTTGACCTTGGCGTTGGGAATTGCTTCTTTCACTGCGACCACGATCACATCTCCGACCGACGCGTACCGGCGCTTGGAGCCGCCGAGCACCTTGATGCACATCACCTTGCGGGCGCCCGAGTTATCGGCGACATCCAGAACTGTTTGCACCTGTACCATTTGTCTCGCGCCCTACCCCGCGGCCTTTTTGAGTACGCGGCTGACGCGCCAGCGCTTGTTTTTCGAGAGCGGACGCGACTCGATGATCTGCACGCGGTCGCCTTCCTTGCATTCGCCGCGCTCGTCATGCGCCATGAACTTGGTGCTGCGGCGCACGCGCTTGCCGTAGAGCGCATGCTCGACCATTCGATCGACCTTGACCAGCACGGTCTTGGTCATTTTGGCGGAGACCACGGTCCCCTCGCGCCGTTTAATTCGCTCCCGCATTAACCTGCCTTCTTCTTCGTTGCATGCTCGCCGCGCGTCTTCTCGCCGAGCAGAGTCATAATCAGCGCCAGCTCGCGGCGCGCGCGGCGATAGCCGGCGTGATTGTCGAGCTGATTGGTGCGCAGCTTGAGGCGCAGCCGGAAAATTTCCTCGCGCGCCTCGCGCTCTTTCACGCGCAAGTCCGGCTCGGTCATCTGCCTCAGTTCGTCAAGCTCCAAGGCCGCCGCCCTCCTCGCGCGAGATCATCATTGTCTTGATAGGAAGCTTGTGGGCCGCCAGACGCATCGCTTCTTTCGCGGTCGCGTAGTCGACCCCTTCCATCTCGAACAGAATTCGGCCCGGGCGGACGCATGCGACCCATCCTTCGGGCGAGCCCTTGCCCTTGCCCATGCGCGTTTCGGCCGGTTTCTTGGTGAAGGGCTTGTCGGGGAAGACGCGAATCCAGACGCGACCGCCGCGCTTGATATGACGGGTGAGCGCGATACGGGCGGCTTCCAGAGCGCGCGTGTCGATGCGGCAAGTCTCGAGCGACTTGAGCCCATAGTCGCCGAACGCGAGCCAGAGTCCGCGGTTCTCAGCGCCGCGGACGCGGCCCTTCATCATCTTGCGCCATTTAACTTTTTTTGGTGCGAGCATCTTACTTCGTCAATTCGCCTGCACAGGCGTTCCTGCGCGTTTCGCGTCCGCATCTTTACGAGTCAAAACTTCGCCGCGGAAAATCCAGACCTTGACGCCAATCTGGCCGTAGGTCGTGCGCGCCTCGGCAAAGCCGTACGCGACGTCGGCGCGGAGAGTCTGCAGGGGCACGCGACCCTCGCGATACCATTCCTGGCGCGCGATTTCCGCACCACCGAGCCGTCCCGCGACGTGAACCTTCACGCCCTGCGCACCCATCCGCATCGCACGCGTGACCGCTTCCTTCATCGCGCGCCGGAAGGCGACGCGGCGTTCTAGCTGGAGCGCGATATTTTCGGCGACCAACTGCGGGTCGAGGTCGGGGCGGCGCACCTCGTGGATATTGATGAAAGAGTCGCGCCCCTTCATCAGCTTCTGGATATCGAGCTTCAGCTTGTCGATTTCCGCGCCCTTCTTGCCGATCACGATTCCCGGACGCGCCGTATAAATATTTATCTTGGCCTTGTTGGCCATCCGCTCGATTTCAATTCGCGAGATACCGGCGTGGTATAGCCGCTTCTTGATGAAATCGCGCAGCTTCAGATCCTCGTGCAGCAGCTTCGCGTAGTCGTGACTCGCGTACCATCGTGAGTCCCAGCTCTCGATGATGCCGAGACGAAATCCGCGCGGATGTACTTTTTGTCCCATAGGAGACCTCAGGACGCCCGCTCGTCCACGATTACCGTGAGATGGCTGGTGCGTTTATGGATCGGCGTCGCATGCATATGCGCGCGCGTGAGCGAGCGCTTCCAGGTCGGCCCGGTATCGGCGGTCGCGCGCTTAACGAACAACTTGTCCTCGTCGACGTTCTGCTGATCGCGGGCGTTGGCAATCGCGGCGAGCAGCGTTTTCGAGACGAAGCGCGCCGCCTTCTTGGGCGTGAACTCGAGAATCGACAGCGCCTGATCGACTTTCTTGTCGACGATCAACTCGCACACGAGCTTGAGCTTGCGCGGCGAAATTCTGATGAAGCGGGTTCGCGATACGGATTCCATGACTCTTACAACTTCCCCGCTTACGCCTTGGCCGCCGCCGGAGCAGCCGGCGCGGCGGGCGCGGCTGATTGCTTCACTTCGCCCTTGCGATCGCCGGCATGGCCGTGGAAGGTCCGGGTCGGCGCGAATTCGCCGAGCTTGTGACCGACCATGTTCTCGGTGCAATACACCGGGATGAACTTGTGGCCGTTGTGAACGGCGAAGGTCAGCGCGATCATGTCCGGCGTTATCATCGAGCGCCGCGACCACGTCCTGATAATTCGCTTGTCGCCCGAAGCCGTCGCCGCCGTGACTTTCTTCTGCAGATGCCCGTCAACGAACGGGCCTTTTTTCAGTGACCTTGCCATAACTCTCTAGTGCTTCCCTTTCGGGCGCCGGCTGACGATCAAGTTGTCCGACGGCTGTTTCTTGCGCGTCTTGTATCCCTTGGCGGGCGTGCCCCACGGCGACTGGGGATGGTTTCCTTTCGACTTGCCCTCGCCACCGCCGTGCGGATGGTCAACCGGGTTCATCGCGACTCCACGCACGTGACCGCGCTTGCCGAGCCATCGCGAGCGCCCGGCCTTGCCGATCGAAATATTTTCATGGTCGAGATTGCCGACCTGGCCGATAGTGGCGCGGCAATCCGCCTGCACCATCCGCTGCTCGCCCGAGGGCAGCTTGAGCAGCGCCATCTTGCCCTCTTTCGCCATCAACTGCGCCTGCACACCCGCACCGCGCGCGAGCTTTGCGCCGGCGCCGGGCTTCATCTCGATTGCGTGCACGACAGTACCGAGCGGGATGTTCTTGAGCATCAACGCGTTGCCCGGCTTGATGTCGGCATTCTCGCCCGACTCGACTTTCGCACCAACTTTCAATCCGTCCGGCGCGAGGATGTACGTCTTCACGCCGTCGGCATAATGCAGCAGCGCGATATTCGCCGAGCGATTCGGATCATACTCGAGCGCTGCGACCACCGCCGGAATCCCATCGCGGTTGCGCTTGAAATCGATCAGGCGCAGGCGGCGCTTATGCCCACCGCCGCGATGACGCGAGGTCATGCGTCCACGGTTGTTGCGTCCGCCGGTGCGCTTGACCGGGACCAGCAGACTTTTCTCGGGCTCCTTCTTGGTGAGCTCGGAAAAATCCGCAATCTGCATGAAGCGCTGCCCGGGCGTGCGCGGATTTAATTGTATAACTGCCATTTTTTCAGTATCTCTTCTGTTCTAGTCCCGAACCATCTTCCCAATAGCGTGCGCCGGCACGGTATCTTAAAGCCCTTCGAAGAACTCGATCTTGTCGCCTTCCTTCAGAGTTACGTAAGCCTTCTTCCAGTCCATCTGGCGGCCCTTGATTGCGCCTTTTTTCCTTTCCTTGCCCATGAAGTTCGAGGTGCGGACTTTAATCACGGTGACTTTAAACAGATGCTCGACCGCCTCGCGAATCTTGTCCTTGCTGGCGCCGGGACGCACGCGAAACAGCACCTGGCCGGCCTTTTCACTGGCCATGGTGCCCTTCTCCGTGATGATGGGCGCGAGAATCAGGCTCTCGGGACTACTCATTTGATCCCCCCGCAGAGCTTGCAGTCGCTCCCCTTTCCCGGCCAAACCGGGCTTCGATCGCCTTGGCGGTCTGACTGGTCATCACGAGTTCCCGGTAGTTCAGCACGTCGTAAACGTTAAGCCCTTCGAGCGCGAGCACCTTGTGAGCGGCGAGGTTGCGCGCGGCGAGCAGAAACTTGGCATCGGCTTCGCCGGTCACGATCAGTGCGTGCTCGACCCCGAGCTTGCCGAGCACCGCCTTGGCCGCCTTGGTTTTCGGCTCCGACAACTCGAGCGACTCGACCACGAACAGCTTGCCGTTCTTCGCACGATCGGAGATCGCCAGGCAGAGCGCAGCGCGCCACGCCTTTTTCGGCATCTTGTACGAATAGTCGCGCGGCTGCGGCCCGAAGATCGTTCCGCCATGACGCCAGATTGGCGAGCGCGTCGAGCCGGCGCGCGCGCGTCCCGTTCCCTTCTGCCGCCACGGCTTGCGCCCGCCGCCCGAGATGAGTCCCTTGGTCTTGGTCGACGCGGTGCCGGCGCGCCGATTGGCCAGCTGCATCCGGACCGCTTCGTGCAACAGCGACACATCGCCCTCGCGGCCGAAGACGTTGCCCGCAACTTCGAGCTCGCCGACTTTTTCGTGCGCGGCCGAGTACAGCGGCAGCTTCACCGGCGATGCCGATTGATGTTCTTTGCGCTCAGGCACTGACCGTCACCTTCACATTCGCGCGGCGGCGCGGGCGGGCCGCATGATGAACCACGAGCAAAGCGCCGTCGGGTCCGGGCACCGCGCCCGAGATGACGACCGCGTTTTCTTCGGCAAGTATCTCGAGCACTTCGAGATTAAGAATCGACGCGGTCGCATTGCCCATCTGCCCCGCCATCCGCATACCCTTGCGCACGCGGCCGGGATACGAACGGTTACCGATCGAGCCGCCGTGGCGGAAGTATTCGTGGGTGCCGTGCGAGCCGGGGAAGCCGGAAAAATGATGCCGCTTGATGACGCCGGCGTACCCGTGACCTTTCGAGATTCCGGTCACGTCCACCTGGTCGCCGACCTTGAACACGTCGGCCGCCGCGACTGCCTGTCCCAGCGTCAGCTCGGCTTCGCCACGGCGCTCGAACTCGCCCGACTTGACGCCGGCCGCCACGTTGGCCTTGGCGAAATGCCCGCGCACTGCGCCGGTCACGCGAGTAAGCTTGCGCTTGCCGAACGTCACCTGTACCGCGTCATAGCCGTCGGTCGCCGCGGTCTTCACCTGCGACACCGTGCATGGCCCGAGCGTCAACACGGTGGCGGCGCGCACGCGGCCATTGGCGTCGGTCATCTGAGTCATCCCAATTTTCTTTCCAATCAATCCGGTCAGCATGGCCCTACTCGAGCTTGATTTCGACGTCGACGCCGGCAGCCAGGTCAAGCTTGCCCAGCGCGTCGATCGTCTGCTGGGTCGGCTCGAGGACGTCGAGCAGACGTTTATGCGTTCTAATCTCAAAATGCTCGCGCGACTTCTTGTCGACGTGCGGCGAGCGGTTGACGGTGAAGCGCTCTATCCGGGTCGGCAGCGGAATCGGACCGGCCACACGGCCGCCGGTGCGCCGGATGGTATCCACGATTTCGCGAACCGACTGATCGAGCAGACGGTAGTCGTACGCTTTGAGGCGTATGCGTATCTTGTCGTTCATCTCTTTACCGCGCTCAATTCGTCAGCGCTCGACTCCATCTCCAATCGCGTACCGTTACTTCAATATTTTCGAAACGACGCCGGCGCCGACGGTCTTGCCGCCCTCGCGGATGGTGAAGCGCAGCCCTTCGTCCATCGCAACCGGCGTGATCAGCTCGCCGAGGATCTTGATGTTATCGCCCGGCATCACCATCTCAGTGCCCTCGGGTAGCGTGAGTACCCCGGTCACGTCGGTGGTGCGGAAATAGAACTGCGGACGATAGCCAGAGAAAAACGGCGTGTGACGGCCGCCTTCGTCCTTGGTCAGGATGTAGCCCGACGCCTCGAAGCTGGTATGCGGCGTGATCGAGCTGGGCTTGGCGAGCACCTGTCCGCGTTCGACGTCTTCGCGCTTGAGACCGCGCAGCAGCACGCCGATGTTGTCGCCGGCCTGACCTTCGTCGAGCAGCTTGCGGAACATCTCGACCCCGGTGACGGTGGTCTTACTGGTGTCCTTGAAGCCGACGATCTCGACTTCCTCGCCGACCTTGACCTTGCCCTTCTCGACGCGGCCGGTCACGACGGTGCCACGGCCGGAGATCGAGAACACGTCTTCGACCGGCATCAGGAACGGCTTCTCGGTCTCGCGCACGGGCTGCGGAATGTACGAGTCGACGGCGTCCATCAAATCGAGAATCGGCTTGCAGTTGGGGCAGTCGGCCTTGCCGCATCCGCAGTTGAGCGCGTTGAGCGCGCTGCCGCGAATGACCGGCACGTCGTCGCCCTTGTAGTTGTATTTGGTCAGCAAATCGCGGACTTCGAGCTCGACCAGATCGAGCAACTCGGGATCGTCGACCATGTCGACCTTGTTCATGAACACGACGATCGACGGCACGCCGGACTGGTAGGCGAGCAAAATATGCTCGCGGGTCTGCGGCATCGGGCCGTCGTTGGCGCCGACCACCAGGATTGCGCCGTCCATCTGGGCCGCGCCGGTGATCATGTTCTTGATGTAGTCGGCGTGTCCCGGGCAATCGACGTGCGCATAGTGGCGCTTGGTCGTTTCGTATTCGACGTGTGCGATCGAAATCGTGATGCCGCGCTCTTTTTCTTCAGGCGCCTTGTCGATCTGATCGAAGGCGGTGAAGGTCGCGAGCTTTTTCGACGCCAGGACCTTGGTAATCGCCGCGGTTAAAGTGGTCTTGCCGTGATCGATATGACCGATAGTGCCGACGTTGGCGTGCGGCTTGGTGCGTTCAAATTTAGCTTTGCCCATTGTGGTGTAACCTCCGATTGAGCGAGTTAAGCGCGCTTCTTTTCGTTGCCGTCGCCAGTCTGCGCCATCAACTCATCAAGTATATTTTTTGGCACGGGTTCATACGCGCCGAACTGCATTGTGTAAGTGGCACGGCCCTGGGTCATCGAGCGCAGCCGCGTCGCGTAACCAAACATCATCGCGAGCGGCACGCGGGCCTCGATGACCTGCGCGCCGGCGCGATTTTCCATGTCCAGAATCTTGCCGCGCCGCCCGCTCAAGTCGCCGATCACCTCGCCCATGAACTCCTGCGGCGTGACCGCTTCGACTTCCATGACGGGCTCGAGCAGAATCGGCTCGGCCTTTTCGCATGCTTCCTTGAACGCCATCGAGCCGGCGATTTTGAACGCGAGCTCCGACGAGTCCACGTCGTGTTCCTTGCCGTCGATCACGGTGGCTTTGATATCGACCATCGGATAGCCCAGGATAACGCCGTTCTCCATCGCCTCTTTCACGCCGGCTTCGACCGCCGGAATGAAGTTGCGCGAGATCGAGCCGCCCTTGGTACCGTCCTCGAACTCAAAACCGCCGCCCTTGGCAAGCGGCTCGATGCGAAGCTCGACCACGGCGAATTGTCCGTGACCGCCGCTCTGACGGACCAGCCTGCCCTCGGCCTCCGACGCGCGCTTGATGGTTTCGCGATAGGCGACCTGCGGCTTGCCGATGTTGGCGTCAACTTTGAATTCGCGCAGCATCCGATCGACGATAATCTCAAGATGCAGCTCGCCCATCCCGGCGATCAGCGTCTGCGACGTTTCCTTATTCACACTGACGCGGAACGAGGGGTCTTCCTTGGCGAGCTTCTGCAGCGCCTCGCCGAGCTTCTCCTGGTCAGCCTTGGTCTTGGGCTCGATCGCGATCTGGATGACCGGCTCGGGAAACTCGATCGATTCGAGCACAATCGGTGCCGCCGGATCGCATAGCGTGTCGCCGGTGGTCGTGTCGCGCAGGCCGACCGCGCAGATATCGCCGGCGTAAACCTCGGTGATGTCCTCGCGCTTGTTCGCGTGCATCTTGAGCATCCGGCCGATTCGTTCGCGCTTGCCGCGGGTCGAATTGAGCAGCGACGATCCGCTCTCGAGCTTGCCCGAATAAACCCGGATGAAAGTGAGCGTACCCATGTGCTGGTCGTTCATTATCTTGAACGCAAGCGCGGAGAATGGCGCGTCGTCGCGCGGCCATCGCTCTTCGATCTTGTCGCCGACCTTGCCCACCACCGGCGGCAGGTCGAGCGGCGACGGCAGGTAATCAACCACCGCGTCGAGCATTGGCTGCACACCCTTGTTGCGGAACGCGGAGCCGATGATCACCGGCGTCAACGCCATCTTGAGGGTGGCCGCTCGAATTGCGGCGCGAATCGCGGCAGGCTCGGGATGCTTGCCCTCGAGATAGAGCTCCATGATCTTCTCGTCGTGATCGGCGAGCGTTTCGATCATCTTGTCGCGATATCCGGCAGCCTGCTCTTTCAGCTCGGCCGGAATCTCGGTGACGCGATACTCGGCGCCGAGACGATCCTCGTCCCAAATCAGCGCCTTCTGATCGATCAGATCGACCAGCCCGGTGAACTTTTCCTCGGCGCCAATCGGCAGATGCAGCAGCAGCGGCGTGGCCTTGAGCTTGTCGCGCATTTCCTGCACGACGCGTTCGAACTCGGCGCCGACGCGATCCATCTTGTTGATGAACGCGACGCGTGGCACGCGATACTTGTCCGCCTGGCGCCAGACGGTTTCCGATTGCGGCTCGACGCCGCCGACCGCGCAGAACACGGCGACCGCCCCGTCCAGCACGCGGAGCGAGCGCTCGACTTCAATCGTGAAATCGACGTGTCCGGGCGTGTCGATGATATTGATGCGGTTGTCGCGCCAGAAGCAGGTAGTCGCCGCCGACGTGATCGTGATGCCGCGCTCCTGCTCCTGCACCATCCAGTCCATCGTCGCGGTGCCTTCGTGCACCTCGCCAATTTTATAATTGATGCCGGTGTAGAAGAGCACGCGCTCGGTAGTGGTGGTCTTGCCGGCATCGATGTGGGCCATGATGCCGATATTGCGCACCCGTTCTATTGGTGTCTGACGAGCCATCTAAAAAACTCGGTAACTACCAGCGGTAGTGGGCGAACGCCTTGTTGGCATCCGCCATTCGATGTGTGTCTTCGCGCTTCTTGACCGCGCCGCCGCGATTGGCGGCCGCGTCGAGAATTTCCGCAGCCAGCCGCTCTTCCATCGACTTCTCGCCGCGTCCGCGCGCCGCAGTGACCAGCCAGCGCATCGCGAGCGAATTGCGCCGCGCCGGACGTACCTCGCTCGGAACCTGATAGTTGGCGCCGCCGACTCGCCGCGAGCGAACCTCGACGGCGGGACGGACGTTGTCGAGCGCGCGCTTGAAGACGACCAAGCCGTCTTCCTTCGAGCGTTCGGCTGCGAGATCGAGCGCATGATAAAAAATCTGCTCGGCGAGCGACTTCTTGCCGCGTTCCATCACGATGTTCATGAACTTCGCGACAGTGCGGTCGTGATACTTGGGGTCCGCCGGAATTTCGCGGACGCGAATTTGTCCTTTGCGCGACATATTACTTTATTACTCGGGTTGCTTCACTTGGGTTTCTTCGACCCGTATTTCGAGCGGCCCTTGCGCCGCTCCTGCACGCCAATTGAATCCAGCGTTCCGCGAATCACGTGATAACGGACGCCCGGCAAGTCGCGCACGCGGCCGCCGCGAATCAGCACGACGGAGTGCTCCTGCAAATTGTGCCCGACGCCCGGGATGTAGGTGTTCACCTCGATCCCGTTGGACAGCCGCACGCGC
>DATNLS010000232.1:0-4692 GCA_035602775.1 Candidatus Acidiferrales bacterium
CAACCGCGTGTACCTGCACGTACTGATGAAGCCTTACGAGACGGTCTCGGTGCGCGGCGTAAAAGTGAAGCACGTCGGCGACGTGCGTCCGCTCGCGAGTACTATTTCGCTCAAGGTGCGCAGACGAATCGCGGCAGCCGATACTCTGTTCAATCACGATCCGATTGGCGAGCTCGTGATTGCGACGCCCGACAGCGCGCTTGATTCGATGGCGACGATCATCGCCGTAGATTTTCAGCGATAGTCAGTCTTCATTTCACGGCAGCGCGGTAATGCTCCACATATATGGCTTGCCGTTGACAGTCATGTCGACGCGATAGGTCTGTCCCGCGGAGAGCGGATCGCGCACCATCATAACCGCCTCGCCGAAGAATCGGAGCACCTCGCGGCCATGCGCCTGAGTGCCGGGATCGGGATTGGTATAGGTCTGGAAATCGTAGGGGCAGGTCCCGACTCTCGTTCCCGCCGCCGCGCCCGAGGTCTGAGTCAGTGAAGCGTCGGTGAGTGTCGCCGGCATGTTGATGCCGACCTGGATGGTAATTGCGGGCGCGTTGTTGGGATACCCGGGGCAGTTCGATATGGGGCTGGGCCATTCGCCGCCAAATCCGCTCGGCTTGACGGTCGCACCGTCGGGCGGAATCTGGATCGGGGTTGCGTACGGATGCCCGCCGGGAAGCGCCGCCTCGAGATCGCTGCGCCAATCGAGCGACGAGGCGCAAATTTTCTCGTCGCAGTACTCGCCAAATCCAACCTGGCGCAAGTCGGGGTTGACCAGCGACGGGCGATGGAATGGTCCCGCGATCCACGACTCGATTGACCTGGTCATTCGCTGCTCGTCAGTGAACTTCTGCGGGCGCTGGAACATGACGTCGCTTGCGCGCGCCGCTTTGATGCCGTCGGGCGTATAGCCGGTCTTCGATTCGTCCTCCGTATGCATCAGGCTCGCGATGTTCACACCTGCGGCTATCGTCGGCCCATAGTTCGTCACGAGATATTTCGCGTGATCCTTGCATCCCTGGCTCAGCGCAGGATCCTCTTCCACCGGCTGCAGCTTGAGGAGCGTGCGATAGAGATTGACGGTCGTCAGCCAATTCATGCCGGAGCTAGCCATCGCGGGGCTAGCTTCCGACGCCGGCAAAGATGGCGCCGCAATGATCGGCGGAATCTCCGATACTGTCGGCGACGTGGCAGGCGCTGGCGTCGCGCGATGCGATCGCGCACCTCGATGCGACGAGCTCAACCGCGGCAGCTTCGATGCGGGTGTGGCGACCGGTTCCGGCGTGGGGAAGCTCGCGCTCGCACTGAACGTGGTCTGCGACGTCTGCGCGGCGGTGAAGCTCCATGCGTAGGTCACGTCGTTGGTCGTGATCGAAACCTGGTAGCGCGAGCCTGGCCGCAGAGGAGCGCGCGGTACCAGCACGATCGCGCCGGCGTTGCGCAGACTCCAGCGGCCGTACTCCTGCTCGGTGGGATTCGGATTGTGATAGCTGGGCGCGTCGAAGGCGCAGTACTCAATCGGCTTGCCGTCTTCGGTCAGGGAATGATTGGTGAGCCTGGTCTGCACCAAGCGTCCAATCTGCAACGTGATCGGAAGCCCGACCGGACGCTCATAGCCACTGCAGCTCGCGAGCGCGTCGGGCACCTCGAGCCCGATCCATTCCAGCGCGATGTCCGCGCCCTCGGGAGGAAACTCGACCGCGCGCCGATACGGCTTCACGTCTTCCGGCGGCGGCGGCAAACGCAGTGCGGCAACCCAGCATCCGTCCTCCGAAACTTCGCCGTAGCCGATGTCGCCGAGGTAAGGATCGAGCATCGGCAGCCGATGAAACGGTCCCTCGAGCCAACGATCGATCTGCTGCGTGGCGTCGTAGGTGTTGCATCCCCACGCGAGTTGAAGATTCTGCGCCACGCCGGCGCCTTCGACCGAGTATCCAGTTGTGCCGGGCTTCTCGTCGTATGCATCGGCAGGGATCGGCTTGGCGCTCCGGATATCGTCGGCGAAATTCTGCAACAGGTAGTGCGCATGCGCGTTGACGGCCGCACTCAGCCGGGAATTGTCGCGAATCGGATGCAACCCGTTGCTGCCGCGATAAAAGTTGATGCGCTCGAGCCAGGTCATCGGCGATGCGCTTGCCGCAGCGACCGGAGCGGCGGCGATCGCCGTCGATACCGCCACGGGCGCCGCGGCTACTGCGATGGTACTGGCTTGCGCCGCGGGCGACGGCATGGTCGTCGAGACCAGCGATGGAGGCGCGGCCGGAGCCGGCGCGCGTACAGCTACAGCAATCGGCGGCTCAGTATGCTTCGGCGCAGGATTCGGCTCGACTAGCGCGACGATCTTCGAAAGCGTCGCAACGGAAACCAGTCCCCAGTTCTCGAAACGATCCGCCGATACAATCGCGATCAGAATCGCGAACAGCGCCCCCACGCGCAGATTGCGCCGCCAGCGTCGCCGCTTCTGCGCATCAGGATCGATGAATCGATACGGCGGCGCGCCGCCGAAGCGCAACACATCACCATGCTTGAGCCGCTGCGTCCGGCGAATCCGATTACCATTGACGAAGGTGCCAGGCCCGGATTTGAGATCGGCCAGGTAGTAGCGGCCGCGCGCGTATCTGATGGTCGCGTGGCGGTCCGCGACGCCTGGATCCGCGACCTGCAGCTTCGAGCCCTCGGCGCTGCCGATGGCCGCTTCACCGCGGGACAGCATGAGCAGCCGAGTGCCCGGCGCCTCGCGATCGACTGCCAGCAGTCGCGCCGCCTGCGGCCGTTTCAGCACTTGCGGCTACTCTCGCGCGGGGCGCTTACGATCGCAGTCATTCAGAAGACGAACGCGGTTCCTTTCGACGTAGGCGCGGCCGGAGTTTCCGTGCAATACGGCGCCTGTCCGCTGGAGGTACTCCCGCCCTTCTCCGCCAGTAGTTTCGCGAGATCCTGCTGACAGTTATTCTGCCCGGTCTCGTAGTAGTGATATCGCGTGGGCTCGTTCGGTTGATCTGGCGGCACCACCAGTACCGGCCCGCTGACCTTCGAGGCCTGGTCGGGCGTCAGTGCCATGTCGGTGAGACCTTGCGGAGGCGGGGGCTTCTTGGCTTGCCAGACCGGTACTCCCGGCAGCCCCACCGATTTCAGCTGGCCGTTCTGATCCTCGGTCCACTCGACACATGCAGCGAGTGCGCAACAGCAGATCGCCAGCACCACTAATGCGGCGCGCTTCAAAAAAGCCGTAACCCCCTCTCGATCATCCGCGACAGAACAACCTGATGACTATCGGTCAGCGGGCGCAACTAAATCATGGATTTGTGGCAAATGTCCAGTTGTACTGCTTGCCGTTCGCAGTCATCGACACGGCATACTTCGCGCTTTGGTCGAGCGGTGCGCGCGGAATCAAAACGACGGTGCCGTAAGACTTCAGCACGTTGCGTCCCAGGTCTTGTGAGTATGCGTCGGGATTCGAGTAGCTAGTCGAGTCGATACCGCATGCTTCGACTGCGGTGCGGCTGCCGTCGGGGTTTACTCGCGCGACTGAGTATTCACCGAGATGCGTATCCATCCAGTTGCCGAGCTGAAGTGTAATAGCCACTCCGCTCGGCCCCTCGTAGCCGGGGCAACTCGTGAGTGGATTGGGCCATTCGTTTTCGAACGATCTCATCGCGACACTCCCGCCGTCTGGTGGAAACTTGATCGGCAACGCCGCTTCCGCGCCCGTCGGCATCTTTCCCTCCGAGCCCTTCAACAGGTTGAGGCCCGCCGCGCACGCTTCGGCTTCGCAGTAGAGTCCAAAGCCGGCGCTGGTCAGTCGCGGGTTGAGGATCGGCATGCGATGGAACGGCAGTGACATCCATCCATCGATCGACCAGGTCGGTGAGCCCCATCCGCCGGGGTCGTTCGACACCCCGCGCATCGACCACACGTCCATGTCGCTGGACTTGGCGGCGTCGAGTCCTTCAGGGGTGAAATTCGGCTTCCCAGGATCTTCCGTATGCATCTCGGCGCCGAGACCGCTATGCGTGATCGCTTCGTGGTAATTCCTGACGATGTACATGGTATGCGCGCGGTCGCCCGTGCTGAGCTCTGGATCTTCAACGATCACCGGCAGCTTCACCATCGCGCGGTAGTAGTTCACCCGCGCCAACCATGACGGCTCAGCGGTCGCGGGATTCCCTGACGACCCCGGAGCGGAGCCTTCGGCCGCTCGCGGTTCAGCCGATGCGGACTGAGTATTGGCCGCCGCAGCCGCGGAACTGGACGCGGGCGGCGAAGTTCCTGCGACCGGTTCCGAGGTGACCGACCTGGTTTCGTGTCGATAGCGGGCGATGGCGTATCCGGCGATGAACATCACGCCGACGATCAGCATTCCCCGGAGCATCCGCCCTGCCACCGACGCCGGATCGAAAGCAACACGCACAGAGCCGAATTTGATCTCATCACCGCGCTTCAGCGCGATCGATTTTTGCAGCCGGCGGCCGTTTACGAAAGTGCCGTTAGTCGATTCGAGATCCGTAAGCTCGAACCCGGCGGGCCGGCGCGCGATCGTCGCATGACGGCGCGATACCGTGGTGTCGTCGAGCACCACGTCGTTCGACCTTTGACTGCCAATGGCTATTGCCGGCTTGTCGAGTGAGTATTCGCGCGGAGGCGAACTGCCTATTACAACCAGCCGGCTGATCGCACCTCTATTCTCGCTGGGTA
>DATNLS010000382.1:0-8372 GCA_035602775.1 Candidatus Acidiferrales bacterium
CGCGCCGCCCGAAGCGATCGCTCATTCGGCCGGCAATAATCGCCCCGACGATTCCGAGCGCACCGCCGAAGAAAAACAGCGATGACACTTTGCCAGGGGACCAATGGTGCGCGTCCTGCAAAAATTTCGGGAACAGGAAGCCCGCAGGGTTGCCGCCCATCGAGCTCAGGAACGAAATCGACAGCATCATCCCCAGCCGTTTGGGATACGCAGTGTACAGGCGGGCAACAGGTTCCCAAACCTTCGTCGGCTTGAGTCCTTCGAGCTTCTCCTTCTCGAAGCGCGCGCTCTCCGGCAGCACGCGCCGCAGCGGAATAATGACCACCAGCGGGATCAGCGCGATCGCGTACATCCCGCGCCAGCCATAGGGAATCATATTGACAAAGGCGAATACGATCGCGGCCAGGCCGTAGCCGATTGACGATACGGCGGCCAGCAGGCCAATGGCCCAACCTCGATAGGCCGCGTCGACTTCCTCGGCCACGATCACCATCGCGATCGCCGCTTCGGCACCGGCGAACGCGCGCGCGATGATCTGAAATACGACGAAAGTCCTTTCGCCCGGTGCAATCGCGATCAATCCGGTGAAAACCGTATAGCCGATGATCGTGTACAGCAGCAGGCGCCGGCGCCCGAACACGTCGGCGAATGGGGTCATGAGTAGAGAGAGGAGGTACCCGAGCCGGATTACCGAGAGCATCGTGCCCAGGTGCGATTCCGCGATCTTGAGTCCCGCCTGGATTTGCTTGAGCGCAAGGCTCAGCAGCGCGCGATCATACTGATCGAAAAATCCCGCCGTCGACGCGATCCAAAAGACGCGGCGCTGGCGCTTGGTAAACGGCGGCGTCCTGCCCAGGAAGCCAAGATGAATGCTCTTGCGGTCCGCGTCCTCGACCGAAGTTTCGGGCTTCAAATCGAGATTGGTGATGGGATCGCTCATCGGGGTTAGTCGATCGCAACCGGCAGCGATTCGAGGCCGCGCAAAAAGTACGATCCTTTGTAGGTAGGTACAATAGCGGGATCTTTAAGTCTGAGGCGCGGGAAACGCTCGAGCATCGCCTCGAATGCGACCCTTGCCTCCATCCGCGCCAGCGGTGCGCCGATGCAGAAATGGATTCCTTCGCCAAACGCGACATGCTCGTTCGGATCGCGCGTGATGTCGAATTTTTCGGGATTTTTGAATTGCGATGGATCCCGATCCGCGGCGGCGACGATCATCAGCGCGAATCCGCCCGCCGGAATCTCGGTTCCGCCGAGCTGCACGGGCTGCTGGGTGAACCGCACCGTCGATTGCACCGGGCCGTCGTAACGGAGCATCTCCTCGATCGCGCGTGGCAGCATCGCGGGATTGCGCTTGAGCGCGTCGAACTGTTCGGGATGGCGGCCGAGCGCGAGCGTGCCGTTGCCGATCAGATTGGTCGTCGTCTCGTTGCCCGCGACCAGCAGCAAGGTCACGAAGCTCAGCAGATCCGCCGCCGACATCACGTCGCCCTCGTCGTGAGCCGCGACCAGAGCGCTCACCAAATCGGGACCCGGATTGGCGCGGCGCTTTTCAATTTCGGCCGTGAAGTAGTCGCCGAGCTCATCGATCGCGCGAATGGATTCAGGCGGCTGCGGAGCGCCGGGAACGTTGTTGTCACCGCCGATTATCGTGTCGGACCAATGCTTGAACCTGGCGTTCAACTCCGGCGGCACGCCAAGCATCTCCGCAATCACCGTGACCGGCAGTGTGTTGGCGAGATCCGCCATAACGTCGAACTCGCCCTTCGCTTCGACCTGGTCGAGCAGATCCTTGGCGATCTCGCGGATGCGCGGTTCGAGCTCGCGGATTCGGCGCGGCGTGAAATCGCGCGACACCAGCCGGCGCAGACGCGAGTGTTGCGGCGGATCGGAACCCAGCATGTTGCGCGAGCCGGCAAAGCGTCCTTGATATGCCTGAGGCGGTGGCGGCGGCCCGACGCTGGAGAAGTGCTCATGGTCGCGCAGCGCAGCAGTGACATCGGCATAGCGCGCCACCAGCGCAAACGTCATCGGCCCCATATTAAGGATGTGCGGCGGACCCGCGAGCAGCGGTGCATAGTGCGGATATGGATTGGCCCGAAATTCGCGATCCCAGATGTTGAAATAAATTTCCCCCGCCATGATTCCCTCAGTCAGTCGCCATTTTGAGCGACGCCAACCCACGAAGGAAGTAGGAACCTTTGTAGGTCACCGGCGCCGAGGAATCCTGCAGGCGCAAGCGCGGGAAGCGCTCGAGCATCGCCCCGATCGCGATCGCACCTTCCATCCGCGCCAACGGCGCGCCGATGCAAAAGTGGATACCCTCGCCGAGCGCCAGGTGATCGCGAGGCTCGCGCGTGATGTCGAAACGATCGGGATCATCGAACTGCGCCGGATCGCGATTCGCCGCCGCCAGGATTATGAAACAATGCTGATTGGCCGGCAGATCGGTCCCGCCCAGGTTTATGTTTTCCTTCGTGAAACGAATCGTGGATTGCACCGGTCCGTCGTAGCGCAGGATCTCCTCGATCGCGCGCGGCATCATCTCGGGAGTCTGCCGCAGCAGATTCATCTGCGCGGGATTTCGCCCGAGTGCGAGCATCCCGTTGCCGATGAGATTTGTCGTGGTCTCGTTGCCGGCCAGCAGCAGGAGCAGCACGAACGCGAGCAACTCGTCGGCGTTCATCGCCTCGGCGTCGTCGTGCGCGGCGACCAGCGCGCTAACCAGATCAGTGCCGGGACTTTTGCGGCGACGCTCGATCTCCTCGGCGAAATAGTTGCGCAGCGCATTTTTCGCCGTATGAAATTCCTCCGGCAGCGGAGTCCCCGGCAGAGTGTTGTCGCCTGAGACCACGGTGTCGGACCAATGTTTGAACTGCTGGTAGTGGTCCGGCGGCACGCCGAGCATCTCCGCTATAACCATCACGGGCAACGCGTTGGCAATCCCGTGCATCACTTCGAGCTCGCCCTTGCCCTCAGCAGCGTCGATAAGATTTTTCGCGATCGCGCGGATTCGCGGCTCGAGGTCGCGGATTCGCCGCGGCGTGAAATCTCGCGAAACGAGACGCCGCAGGCGGGTGTGCAACGGCGGATCGGAAAACAGCATCGTGCGCGCGCCGGCAAACGGTCCCTCGTCATTTTCATCGGTCTCGTTGGGATCGCGCGGGCGGACGCTCGAAAAATGCGCATGGTCGCGCAGCACGGCGGTCACGTCGGCGAAGCGAGCCACCATCGCGGTCGGCCCGAACAAATCGAGAATCCGCGGCGGACCGGCGAGCAGCGGCTTGTAATGCGGATACGGATTGGCGCGAAACGCGGGATCCCACGGATTGAAGTAGATGTTCTCAGCGGCCTGATTCATGGTGAGACTTCCTCTTCCTAAGATTTCAGTTTGCCCGCGCCGCGCCGGTTGCGTCGCGCACTATGTTGCAATCGCGATGCCATCGCGCGGTGCTATACAACGCGCGCGTTTTCATCCGCCGGACCTGCATCAATGTGACTGCACGCAGTCCCGCGATGTCACTTGAGCGCCATTTCGAGACGGCTCAGCCCCCGCAGAAAATACGATCCTTTGTAGGTGATCGGTGCGTCGGGATTTTTCACGCGAAGATCCGGAAAGCGCTCGAGCGCGGCGCCAATCGCGATCGATCCTTCCAGCCGCGCCAGCGGAGCGCCGATACAGAAATGGATCCCCTCGCCGAACGCCACATGATCGTTCGGCTCGCGCACGATATCGAACTTCTCAGGATCCTTGAAATGCGCCGGGTCCCGATTCGCCGCCGCGATGATCGTGAACACGCCCATCCCCGACGCGATCGGCGTCCCGCCAACCACCGTGTCCCGGGTCGCCGTGCGGAACGTCGATTGCACCGGCCCGTCGTAGCGCAGCATCTCCTCGATCGCACCGCGCATCAGCTCGGGGCGCGAGCGGAGCGCCGCCATCGAGCTGGGATTGCGACCGAGCGCGAGCATCCCGTTGCCGATCAAATTCGTCGTCGTCTCGTTGCCAGCGAGCAGCAACAGCACGACGAACTGCAACAGCTCGTCGGCGCTCAGCGCTTCGGCTTCGTCGTGCGCGGCGACCAGCGCGCTCACCAGGTCAGGCCCGGGACTATTGCGGCGCCTGACAATCTCGGCGGTGAAGTACGCCTTCAATTCGTTGAACGCGCTCTTGATCTCGTCGGGTATCGGCATCCCGGGCAGAGTGTTGTCCGCTTCGACTATCTTGTCCGACCAATTTTTGAACTGCTGGTATTCCTCGGGCGGCACGCCGAGCAAGTCGCTGATCACCATCACCGGCAGCGGATTGGCGAGGTCCGCCATAACCTCGAACTCGCCCTTGCGCTCGGCAGTGTCGAGAAGATTTTTTGCGATCTCGCGGACGCGCGGTTCCAGCTCGCGGATTCGGCGCGGGGTGAAGTCGCGCGAGACCAGCCGGCGCAGCCGCGTTTGCGTCGGAGGATCGGATCCGAGCATCGTCGGCGCGTCGCCAAATGCGTTCGTCTGCTCGTCGAATCCCATACCCTTCGGCTGCACGCTCGAGAAAGTCGCATGGTCCATCAGGATCGCGCGCACGTCGGCGTAACGCGCGGCCAGCGCGAATTTGTAGCCCATATCCAGAACCCGAGGCGGTCCCGCGAGCAGCGGACGGTAATGCGGATAAGGATTGGCGCGGAAGTTCTCGTCCCACGGATTGAAATAGAAATCCTGTGGCGCCTCAGTCGCGATTGCATCGCTCATTCGTCAGACGACCTCCTGCTGCGCGATCCCTTCCGAAGAATCCAGCTCACGTACTATTGACGCGCTTACACGCTTGGCGGTTTCCAGACCGCGCTCGAACTCCGGCGAATCGACTTCGTCCGGCGCGAACAACACGCGCTCCAGCGCCAGCGCCTCGAGCTGTCCGAATATTATGCTGATCAAATCCTGAAGCTTGTCTTCGCGATCCGCGGGCCAATCGAGCAGCGCGGCGAGACCGATGCGGAAGCCCGTGCCGAATCGCACGCTCGCCTCACGCACCGCGTCGTTGAGCGCGGGATCGGTGCGGCTCGCGACCACCAGCTCCAGCCATGCGTAGAAAGTCGGCCCCTTGAACATCGGCCACATGGCGTCGATGACGACGGCCAGGCGATGCTCGCGGCTGCCGGACGGCGGCTCCGCAATCGCGGCGCTCATCTCGCGCAGGCGCAGCTCGAACACATGCTCGAGCGCGCTCACGACGAGCTCGTCCTTCTTGGGAAAATGATGCAACTGCGCGCCGCGCGATACTCCCGCGCGGCTGGCAATTTCGGTGGTCGTGGTGCCCGCATATCCACGCTCGAACAGGCATGCGACGGTGGCGTCCAACAGCCGCCTCCGAGTTTCAGCACTTCGCTCTTCTTGTAGGGCAGACATATGTGGTCCTCGCGAGAGCCCTAAGTAACATACAGGTGCGATTGTAACAAGCAGGCGTGACTGTATCTTTGCTGAAAGGGCTGCAAGTGCCGGCAGATTCAGGGAATCAAGCGCTCAGCGGCCCTTGAAGACCGGACGGCGCTTTTCGAGGAAGGCGCGCACGCCTTCGCGATAGTCCTCGCTGTCGAAGCATCGCGCGACGATTGCCGACACCGCTTTCGCATCGCGATCCTCGCGGTCTTTCAGGCTCTCGCGAATCGCCAGCTTGGCGGCCGCCATCGTCAGCGGCGCGTTGGTCGCCATCTTGAGTACGTAGTCGCGCACGTTTTCCTCTAGCTTCTCGGCATCGACGACGCGGTTGATTAGGCCCATCTGCAGCGCCTCTTCCGCATCGAACAGCCGCGCCGACAGCAGGATGTCGCGAGCGTTGGCGGGACCCACAGTGTCCGCGAGCATGTTGACGCCCTCGAGCGGATACGCGAGTCCCAACCGCGCCGCTGGAACGCCGAAGCGGGTGCCGCGCGCCGCAATCCGGATGTCGCATGAGAGCGCGACCTGCACGCCGCCGCCGATGCATACGCCGGCAATCATCGCGATAACCGGCTTGCGGCATTCGACCAGCGCACTGATCGCGCTGTTGGGTGCGTCGCGATAGGCGCGCGCCTGCTCCGCGTCGGCGCGCATCGCGGGGAACTCCGAGATATCCGCGCCTGCGATAAACGCCTGCGGAGTGCTGCCGCGCATGACGATCACGCGAATGGCGTCGTCGCTCGCGAGCTCGGCGACGCCTTCCGCAATACGCTGCCAGGTCCTAAGATTGAGTGCGTTGCGAACTTGCGGCCGGTTGAGCACCAGCCATCCAATCGGCGCCTCGTGAGTGACTATCAACGGATCGACAGAAGTTTCATCCTTCACGGAATTCGTTCCTCTGGCAAAAATCTATGACGATTATCGAACGGGCTTCCAGTGGGGATTTTGAGCACATTTGTGCGCTCGACGAAACTGTTCATGCGGGCGCGCCGCGGCGCAGGCTGATCGGCGAGGCCTGCGCACAGGGCCGCATCGCAGTCGCGCGCGTCGACGACGTGATCCGCGGCTACGTCATCTTCGACGAAAGTTTCTTCGACCAGTTTTACGTGCGGCTGCTGCTGGTGCATCCCGACTTCCGGCGTCGCGGACTCGCGACCGCCCTGATGCGTGCGGCAGAGCTCGATTGTCAGACCGGCAAGCTCTTCACCTCAACCAACCAGTCAAACCTCCCGATGCAACAACTCTGCGCCCGACTGGGCTTCATCAAAAGCGGCTACGTCGAGAACCTCGACGTAGCCGACCCGGAACTAATCTACGTAAAACTGCTCACACCGGTCCCAGGTACGCCCCGGCGTGACCGCGAAGACTGAGTCTCAAACCGGACGAAAGACGAAGAAGTCGACCGGCTCTGTCACCGGCGCATGCGGGGCCGTCTTTGCGTGCGCGCGAAGGGCAGCGAGACCCGCTCTGAATTCGCGATCGGAAAGCTGCACGAGAATCGAGTCGGCACGAAATGCAATCTTTTCAGCATACGCATTCCAGCTCTCAGCGGCATCGCTCGGAACCAGTTGGTGGCGGACGAGCTGAAACCCGGCGCGCACGAAAGTTGTCTCAATGAACGACTGCGATTGCAGGGCGCGATTGAGGATCGGCCGGCTGCCCGCGAAGAACTCGACGTAAGCATAGCTATCGATTCGATCTGTGGTAGCCGCGCGGAGGCACAGTGTGCCGTTATGGCGCAGCACGCGGCGACATTCCGCACAGGCGCGGTCGGGACGTTTGAAATGATGAAACGCCATCGAGATGAAGATCAAATCGATCGAGGCAGTGTGAAGCGGGATCGATTCGGCCGGCGCGCGCTCGTAGCGAATGCGTTGCGACGCTTTCCGCCTCGCCTCCGCGAGCATCTTTTCTGACGGATCGACCGCGATAACGTTCGCTTCGTAGTAGTCGGCCAAGGCGGCCGAGTACCTGCCGGTGCCGCATCCGAGGTCGAGGATTTCCGAAACCGATCCCTTAGGCACCGACCGCGAAATTACGTCGAGCCAGTACGCGAGCATGCCGGGGGAGTAACCGCGACCGGCGTCATAGGCAGAGGGCATTTCAGTCTTGTCGTAATTCACAAGCAGAATCGCTCCTTCGCAGCCCTGCTCGCTATATTACGATTCACCGCCGTGAGCGGCTATCTGACAACTTCTAACAGGGACGAAGTCCCGCATCTTCTCTTTCCTATTCCTAATACTGGGTGCAGGGGTCACCCCTCCCAGGGAAGCGCGAAACCCACGGTGGGTTTCGCTACAATTACGTTCCGCATGCTCATCCCTTCCTGCGATACCATCGTCGTGCTCGCGCCGCATACGCGCGCCGGCGCGACTATCCTTGCCAAAAATTCCGACCGCGCGCCCCGTGAATGCCAGCCGCTGGCGCGGGCGCCGCATCGCCTTCATCCCGAGGGCGCTAGCGTCCACTGTCAGTATCTCGAAATTCCGCAAGTCCCCGAGACTGCCGCTGTGATCGGATCGAGGCCCTTCTGGCTGTGGGGCTTCGAGCAGGGGCTTAACGAGTACGGAGTCGCGATTGGTAACGAGGCGGTGCTGACGCGCGAGACGCTGCCTACGACCGGCCTGCTCGGGATGGATCTGGTGCGGCTCGGGCTCGAGCGCTCGAAGACGGCGCGCGAGGCGACTGAAGTTATCGGCGGATTGATCGCGCGGTACGGGCAGGGCGGCTCGGCGCAGTATGATATTGATTTCCGCTACTGCGGTGGATTTATCATCGCCGATCACGCCGACGCTTTCGTACTGGAGAGTTCCGGCCGACAATGGATTGCCCGCCGCGTCGAGGAGCGCGCGTGCATCTCGAATCGCTTGACGATCGACATCGGCGACCTCGGCTCGGCGGACGTTGAAAGCTATGCGCGTGATCGCGGATGGTGCGACGGTGCGTCA
>DATNLS010000287.1:0-6359 GCA_035602775.1 Candidatus Acidiferrales bacterium
GTGATTGCACAGCAGCTTGAGCATCTGGAGTTGATTCGTTGGGACTTGCGCCATCCGCTCGGCAAGGGCCGTCGTGCGCGCCTTGAGTTCGGCATCGGGCACTGTCTCGAGAATCAGCCCAATGCGCGCGGCTTCGACCGCGGGAATTTCATCACCCGTCAATAGGTAGCGCTTGGCGCGTTCCAGGCCCATCCGATAGACCCACATCGCAGTGGTCGGCGTGCCCCACACGCGCGACGGTGGATATCCGAACGACGCGGATTGCCCCGCGATTATCAGGTCGGCGCATAGCACCATGTCGGTGCCGCCCCCGATACACCAGCCGTGGACCGCCGCGATGGTCGGTTTCTTCGCGTACCACAGCTTCATATACACGTTGACGTATTGCGAGATCATCCCGTAGTCGGCGACCGAATCCCACACGCGTTGGCGCGAAACCTCATCGGCTTGCGCGCGCGTCGAGCCGCCAAGTGCGTAGCCGGCGCAAAAGGCCGGGCCCTCGGCGCGCAGCAGGATCACGCGAACGTCGCGGTCCGCGTCGGCGCTATCGATTGCGGCGGCCAGCTCGTCGCGCAGTTCGGGCGTGATTGTGTTGTACTCGGCGGCGCGCGTGAGCGTGATCACGCCAACCCCGTTGCGTGTCCCGGTGCGCAGCGTCTTCATGAGCATCGTTGTACGCGAATTCAGGTCGAGGCGAGATCGGCGCCGGTCTCGCCAAGAGTCGCGAGGCTGAGACCCTTAAAGGCAGGCTCGGACGACGCCATCGCGGCAAATACCGCGTTCGCCGACTTCGGACGATCGACGCCGTCGAGCGCCTGGCCCAGCCGCGCGATTGCCTCGACGCCCGCGATCGCATTTCCCGGCGGCGGAAACGCCGCGTGGATTCGCTGCACACGGCCCTGGAAATTCGTGAGGCTGCCGTCGATTTCCGGATACGCGGCGATCGGCCAGACCTGGTTTGCCATCTGGCAAGTCTCATTGGCGTCGGTCGATAGCACCAGCATGTAGTCGAGCGCGCCGAAACGCCTGACGAACTCTTCTTCGCCGAACGCGCGGACCAAGTCGGCGCGAAATGTAATCAGCATCTTGAGCTCACCCGACGCGACCGCCGCCGCGAGCCCGTCTAGTCCGTCGGTCAGCGCCAAGGCCGCGAGTCCGCGCGTATTGGGATTCTTGTTGGCGCGAATCAGCAACTCGTCGTCGCCACTAAGACCCGGCGGCGACCAGCTAAGCGTCGCGATTCGGTCCGATCCAATCGCCGTCTTCATCAGTTGCTTCAGCGCGAACGCCTCTTCGTTGGTGGAGGTCGCATCGACGACCGCCGCGATCGAATTGCCGCCGTAGGTGCGCTTGTAATCCGCGATTATCGACGCCGCGCGACGAACGCCCTCGCCCCACGGCTCGACCACCAGCTGATCCTTGGCCTGCACCAGCGGCGAGGTGAGCCGCGTCTCGGTCTGCAGCGCCGGAAAGCTGTGACGCCCCTCGTCGCACATCCAATAGCTGTTGACGCCGGGATTATAGCGCGGCTTGAAGCGGTAGATACGTCCGCGATGATGATGAATGTCGATCGTGCATCCGCGCTCGCATCCGCCGCAGACCGACGCCGTGCGATGCAGGTACCAGACCCGCATGCGGAAGCGGAATTCTTTTTCCGTGAGCGCGCCGACCGGGCAAATGTCGACGACGTTGCCGGCGTACTTGTTGTTCACCGGCTGGCCCGGATTGATGTCGATGACGTTATGGTCGCCGCGACCAAAAATCGCGAGCTCGGAAGTGTGAGTGATTTCGTCGAAGAAGCGCGTGCATCGCGCACACAGGATACATCGCTCCTGATCGAGCATCACACCCGAGCCGATGTCGATTGCCTTGCCCTTGCGATTCTTTTCGGGCAGCGGAAAGCGCGACGGCTGCTGGTCGTAATCCATGTAGTAGTCTTGCAGCTTGCACTCACCGGCCTGATCGCAAACCGGACAATCGATCGGATGGTTGATTAGCAGGAACTCGAGCACCGCCTTCTGCGCGGTCTTGGCCTTGGCGCTTTCGGTGTGAACGACCATCCCGTCGGCGACGCGCGTGTTGCACGCGATTTGCAGCTTGGGCGCCTTCTCGACTTCGACCAGGCACATGCGGCAGTTGCCGGGAACCGACAAGCCGGGATGGTAGCAGTAGTGAGGAATCTCGATGCCAACGAGTTCGGCCGCATCTATCAGATTGAGGTTGGCGCCAGCCTCAACTTCCTTGCCGTCGATAGTGAGCTTCGGCATTTTTACGCTGCCTGCTGCGCCGACGCGGTCTTGAACGGACAGCGCCCGAGCCTGATGTGCGCCTCGAACTCGTCGCGAAACTTGGTGACGTAGCTTTTGACCGGCATCGCGATACTGTCGGCGAGCACGCAGATCGTATTGCCGACCATGTTGTCGGAGATGTTGTTGAGCAGCTCGAGCTGCTCGATCTTGCCCTGCCCCGCTTCCATCTCGGTCATGATCTTTTCGATCCAGCCGCATCCTTCGCGGCACGGCGTGCACTGCCCGCACGATTCGTGATGATAAAAATGCGCGGTCGACAGCAGCATATCGATCATGCAGGTATCGTTGTCCATGACGATGATCACGCCGGATCCCATCGCCGATCCGATCGTGCGCATCGAGTCGAAATCGAAAATCGCGCGCTCGGCCTCCTCCTTGTTGAGGACGGGGAATGACGATCCGCCCGGGATGACGCCCTTGAGCGTCTTGCCGCCGAGGATGCCGCCGCCGATGTCGTAGATAATCTCTTTCATCGGCATGCCCATCGGTAACTCGTACAGGCCGGGCTTATTCACGTGACCCGAGACGCATACCAGCTTGGTGCCGGGACTCTTCTCGGGACCGATGGCCTTATACCAGGCGGCGCCGCGATTGATGATGTGCGGCACGTTCGAGAGGGTCTCGATGTTGTTGACGACGGTCGGGCATCCGAAGGCGCCGACGATCGCGGGGAACGGCGGCCGGTTGCGCGGGTAGCCGCGTTTGCCTTCGAGCGATTCCAGCAGCGCGCTTTCCTCGCCACAGATGTACGCGCCGGCGCCCTTATGCGTCCAGATGTCCACGGCGTAGCCGGAGCCCATTACGTCCTTGCCGACGTAGCCCGCGGCGCGTGCCTCTGCCAGCGCCGCATCCATGCTGCGCTGCTGCACGGTGAATTCGCCCCGCATGTAGATGTACGCGTTATGCGAACCGACCGCGCGGCACGCAATCAGGATGCCCTCGATGATGCCGTGCGGATCGTTTTCGAACTGGTAGCGATTGGCGAAGGTGCCCGGTTCGCTCTCATCGCCGTTCACGCAGACGTAAACCGGCTTCTTAGATTCCTTGGGGATGAAGCTCCACTTGACGCCGGTCGGAAACGCCGCGCCGCCGCGTCCGCGCAGGTTCGAGTTCTTGATCTCGTTGATGATGTCGTCGGTCGACATCTCGAAGTATGCCTTGCGTGCGGCCTTGTAGCCGTTGTTCGCGAGGTACACGTCGAGTTTGCGAAGGTCAGGGATATCCAGCCAGCGAGTCAGTATCCGTTCCATGTGAATCCGGTGCGCTCGTTGTGTGGTTCAGGCGGGATGCTTTTCGCTTAGCGCCATCAGCTTCTGCTTCGACCCCTGGATTTTCCGCTGCAACGCCATCAGCGCGTCGAGCACGCCCTCCGGCCGCGGTGGACACCCGGGAACATACACGTCAACCGGAACGATCTTGTCGATGCCGGGCAGCGTCGCGTAGTTGTCGTAAAAACCGCCGGTCGACGCGCACGCGCCAAACGCCATCACCCACTTCGGCTCCGCCATTTGATCGTAAACGCGGCGCAGGATCGGTCCCTGGCGAACGGTCACGGTGCCGATGACCATCAGCAGGTCAGCCTGTCGCGGCGTGAAGCGCGGCAGCAGCGCGCCGAAGCGATCAATATCGTACGGCGTCATCGAGAGCGACATATATTCCATCGCGCAGCATGCGGTCGCGAACGGATACGGAAAGATCGAAAATTTTCGCGCCCAGCCGAGCGCCTTGTCGAGCCGGGTCAGGACCGCCGTATCGCCGAGCAGAATCTCGTCGCCTTTGGCCGACTCGAGCCCGCTTTTAGTTAATGCCATTGAAGCCTCTGGCGCTTGATATATACGTTAAGTCGCTACGGTTGAAGGGTATCAAGCATCGCGTCGACGCGTCAACGAAGTCTAATGAAGCGGGGCCTCTGAGTGAAGCAAAACTTGCATCGAATCGCGGTTATTGCCACCGGCGTCGCAGCCTTGATTTTGGCGGCTGCAGGATTCGCGGCATCTCAGCAGACGAGCCCACTGCCGTGGCCAATGTTGGGGCATGATCCCGCGCATAGCGGCAGAAGCGAGCATAGTGCTGCCACCAACAGCTCGGGGATAATCAGATGGAAGTTCCAGCCGCAGGGCTCGGGAAATCGACTTTCAATTCCGGTAGTGGGGGCAAACGGGATCATTTATGTGACTGGTACGGATCTGGCTGCTCACTCGAGCCATCTTTACGCCGTAAGTCCGCGCGGAACGGAGCGCTGGGCGTTACCAATTTCTGGCCGACTCAGCTGGGAGAATGAAGCGTCTCCGGCTGTGGCGAGCGATGGGACCATCTACGCTACGGGAACCGAGAATATTTCTTACGGTCTGCCCAAGAAGGTCTACGTCTATGCAGTGAGCGCGGCAGGAGTTTTTCTCTGGAAGTCGGAGCTAGAGGGAGCAGTTGTTTCAGCACCCACGATTGGAAACGATGGCATCATTTATGTGGGTACGCATGATCCTTACGGGAATGGGCACCTCTACGCGATCCAGCACGACGGGAACATTAGATGGAAGGTCGAGACTGGAGATATTTCCATGTCCAGCCCGGCGATTGACGCTGACGGCACAATCTACGCCGGTTCCTATGGTCACGTTGACCTTCCAGAAGGCGCGACACCCTCGGCGGAAATGCTCCGTAGAGGTCTGAACGAGGGCTGGAAGATTGAGTGTGACGTTTACGCGTTCGACAGCGGCGGAAAAATGAAATGGAAATTCAAGACTGACGGTCCCGTGCCACAGTCTCCGACGATTGGGACAGACGGGACGATCTACGCGGCCGACATAGGTGACACCGAAAATGCTAGTACCGCTCATCACGGAACACCCGAGAACTTTTATGCGATCGACCGCGACGGAAAATTAAAGTGGAAGCTGACCGAATATTGGGAATTTTACGCACCCGTAGTTGGCGCTGACGGCATAATCTATTTGGCATTCAGCGACGATTCCCTAACGGTTTACCTCGACGCGATGACTCCCGATGGCAAAGTTAAGTGGAGATTTTCCGATGCGGGATCCGGGAGGGTTTCGTGGCAACCCGCCATTGGCGGTGTCGGCACAATTTTTCTAGCCGGCGATGGCTTGTGGGCAGTAAATCCGAACGGCGCGCTCAAGTGGAGCTACAAGCACCATGCCGGAAGTCCCGTAATCGGCGCTGACGGTACCGTCTACACGATTTGCGGCGACGATAAGTTGTGCGCCTTCGGAGGGCCCAGTCACTAACTCGCAACACCGGATCGTCGCAGCTATAGCCGGCGTTGTCGCGATGCTGGCGATTGCGGGTTGTTCCGGCCGATCGAAAAGTGCCGCACCGATGCCGGTCCCTGCCAACATCGACGAACTCAAATCGGCGGTTTCGGCGATCCTGAAGAAATACAAAGTGCCGGGCGTTGGAATCGCGCTCGTCACAAAGGATGCGGTCGTGTGGACCGGCGGAATCGGCAAGGCGGACCTTGCGACGAACCGCGACGTCACTGCGGACACGATGTTTCGCGTCGGATCGATTACCAAAGGCTTCGTCGCATTGTCGGCGCTGCAGCTCGCCGAGCGCGGCAAACTCAGCCTCGACGAAAAAGTCGCCGCCGTCGCGCCCGAAATACCAGTCGTCAATCCGTGGGAGGCGACCAATCCCGTCACGCTCGCGCAACTGCTCGAGCATACGGCCGGCTTCGACGATTTCTCGCTGGCGGAATTTTACGATTTCGACACCTCGCCCGACAGTCCGCGGCCACTGCTGTGGACGCTCACGCATTTCCAGGGCCCGGAGCATGTGCGATGGATTCCGGGATCGCGGATGTCGTATTCGAATCCGGGCTACGGACTTGCGGGGTACATCGTCGAGAAAACCGCGGGCGTCCCGCTCGAGGATTACATCGCGGGGAACATTCTGCGTCCGCTCGGCATGACGCATTCCGACATGGAGCTGACGCCTGCGGTGAAGGACGCGCTGGCGCAAGGCTATGCCGGCGGCTCGCCGGTGCCCTATTTCCCCATCTTCCTGCGGCCCGCGGGCGAGATGAAATCGTCG
>DATNLS010000305.1:0-5528 GCA_035602775.1 Candidatus Acidiferrales bacterium
CCGCTTCTCCGGTGAAGCTGTTCGCGCATCCGGAGTTCGCGACGATCGCCTGCAAGCGACCCGACTTGACGCGATCCGCCGTCACGTAAACCGGCGCGGCTTTCACCCGATTCGCACTAAACACTGCGGCGGCGGCGGCCGGGCGATCGGCGGCGATGATCCCTAAGTCCAGCGCGCCGGCCTTGGTCTTCAGGCCAGCGCTGACCCCGGCGAATCGAAATCCGCGCACGCTGGCGGGCTCGAGAGCGACTTTCATTTGAGTGGGTATCGGCGCGTCACTTGCCGTGGCAGCGTTTGTATTTCTTGCCCGAGCCGCATGGGCACGGGTCGTTGCGCCCGACTTTATTTTCTTCGCGCTTGGCGGGCGCCGCCGCTTGTGCCTCGGTCTCGCCGCCGTGGCTCATCACGACCTTCTGCGGCTTAGGCTGCTGAATCTGCTGGACGTCCTGCTGCCGCTGTACCTGCACCGAGAAAACTTTCTCGACGACGTCCTGCTGCATCACCGCCATCAGCGCCTCGAACATCGTGAATCCCTCTTTCTGGTACTCGACCAGCGGATTCACCTGGGCGTAGCCGCGCAGCCCGATTCCTTCCTTCAGATGATCCATCGCGAGCAGATGGTCCTTCCAAAGCGAGTCGAGCGTCTGCAGCATCACGATCTTTTCGATCTGGCGCATCACCGGCTCGGTGAATTCTGTCTCACGCTGATCGTAGAGCTGATGGACGCGCTCGGAAGCGATCTCGATCAAATCCTCGGAGCCGTGGATTGGATTGCCGCCGGTTTCGGTCTGCGCGTTGAAGCCGGGACGGAACTTGAATTGCTTGAAGAATGCGTCGTCGATCGCTTTCCAATCCCACTCGGCGGGATCGATCTCGTTGTTCGCGTGCGCGCCCGCGATTTCCTCAAGCAGCGCGTCGCACATGTCGAGCACGTCATCCTTGAGCGACGCGCCGCTGAGCAGTTCGCGCCGGCGATGGTAAACCACCTCGCGCTGCTTGTTCATGACGTCGTCGTATTCGAGCAGATGCTTGCGGATATCGAAGTTGTGCGACTCGACCTTCTTCTGCGCGTTTTCGATCGCGCGCGAAATCCATCGATGCTCGATCGGCTCGTTATCCTCCATCCCGATTTTGCTCATCAGGCCCTTGAGCCGGTCGGCGCCAAAGATGCGGAGCAGGTCGTCCTCGAGCGACATGTAGAAGCGCGACGAGCCGGGGTCGCCCTGGCGTCCCGATCGGCCGCGGAGCTGGTTGTCGATGCGCCGCGACTCGTGGCGCTCGGTGCCGAGGATGTGCAGGCCGCCGGCCTCGAGCACTTTCTCGCGCTCGGCTTTGCACTGCTCGACGTACTTCGCCAGCGCCGCCTGGTAGTTCGGATCCGCCGGTTCCTTGGTCCCGGCTTCCGCCGCCGCCATGAACTCAGGATTTCCGCCAAGAACGATATCGGTGCCGCGGCCGGCCATGTTGGTCGAAATCGTGACCGCGCCGAAGCGTCCGGCCTGCGCGACGAATTCCGCTTCGCGTTCATGGTTCTTGGCGTTCAGCACGTAGTGCTTGACGCTGGTTTTTTTCAGCTTCTCGGCGACACGCTCGGATTTTTCGATCGACACTGTGCCGACCAGCACCGGCTGACCGCGTTCGTGGCAGTCGATGATTTCCTCGATCACGGCGTCGAACTTTTCGTCCTCGGTTTTGTAAACGACGTCGTGATTGTCGATTCGGATCATCGGCTGATTGGTCGGAATCACCACCACGTCGAGCCCGTAAATTTCCTTGAACTCGACCGCTTCCGTGTCGGCGGTGCCGGTCATCCCCGACAACTTCTTGTACATGCGGAAGTAGTTCTGAAACGTGATGGTCGCCAGCGTCTGATTCTCGGATTCGATCTTGACGTTCTCTTTCGCCTCGACCGCCTGATGCAGTCCGTCGCTCCATCGCCGGCCCGGCATCAGCCGCCCGGTGAATTCATCGACGATGATCACTTCGCCTTCCTTGACGACGTAATCGACATCGCGTTTGAACAGCGTGTGCGCGCGCAGGCCCTGGTTCGCGTGATGCAGCAGCAGGATATTGCGCGGGTCGTACAGGTTCTCGACCCCGAGCAGTTGCTCGACGCGGGTGACGCCGTCCTCGGTGAGCGACACCGTGCGCATCTTCTCGTCGATGGTATAGTGCTCTTCGGCCTTCAGGCGCGGGATGACGCGGTCGACGACGTAGTAGGTGTCGGTGGATTCCTCGGACGCGCCGGAAATGATCAGCGGCGTGCGCGCCTCGTCGATCAGAATCGAGTCCACTTCATCCACGATCGCGAAGTTGTGCTCGCGCTGGACGTAGTCCTCGATATTGAACTTCATGTTGTCGCGCAGGTAGTCGAAGCCGAACTCGTTGTTCTGGCCGTAGGTGATGTCGGCGCGGTAAGCCAGTTTGCGCTCCTGGTCGGGCACGCCGTGGACGACAACGCCGACGGTCAGGCCGAGAAAATTGTAGATGCGCCCCATCCATTCGGAGTCGCGCCGGGCCAGGTAGTCGTTGACGGTGACGACGTGCACGCCGCGTCCCGACAGCGCGTTCAGCACGGCCGGCAAGGTCGCGACCAGAGTTTTGCCCTCGCCGGTTTTCATCTCGGCGATTCGGCCCTGGTGCAGGATCATGCCGCCGATGAGCTGCACGTCGAAGTGGCGCTGGCCGATGGTGCGCTTGGAGGCCTCGCGCACGACGGCGAAGACTTGCGGCAAGATTTCGAGCATCGCTTCGTCGCGCTGCTCGCGCTCTTCGATCGCGCTGAGGTTCGCTTTCCATTCGGCGATTTTGGCGCGCAACTCGTCGTCGCTCAGGGCCGAGATTTCAGGCTCGAGGCGATTGATCTCGTCCACGTCGGGACGCAGCCGTTTGATTTCGCGTTCGTTCTTCGAGCCGAAGATTTTTCGCGCTACGAGGGAAATAGCTGAAGCCATCTTATATGAGGGATTTATCCGGCAAGTTTGAAGTTAGGTTCTGGGCGCGATCTGATCCGCAAGTTTAGCTGGAAATCATCTTATCGTGAAATCGAGTGTCAGGAGAGAGGCTTGCTAGCGCTCGATGCGGACGGCGGATTCGACCTGCGGGCCGAGGAATCTGCGGCCGACGCGGACGAAGCGGTCGGGGGTTTCAGTGACGAAGAAACTCTGGCTGCCATCGCTGCCACGCCCGGCCAAGTGGAGCGTCCGCAGCCGGTCGCGCACGTCGGTCGCGGTCGCAGTCGCGCTGTCCACGATTTTCACGCGCGGTCCAAGGATTCTAACAAACATCTCGCGCAGCAGCGGGTAGTGCGTACATCCGAGCAGCAACGTGTCGATGCCGCTCTGCTTGAGACTCTCGAGATAGTGGGCGACGGTCAGTTCCGCGACCGCATTGTCGGTCCATCCTTCCTCGGCCAGCGGCACCAGCAGCGGGCATGCGCGGGTGTAGATTTCCGCGCGGGGGCTGAGCCGCTGAATCGCGCGCGTGTACGCGCCGGACGCGATCGTTGCCTCGGTGCCGATCACGCCAATCTTGCCGTTGCGCGAGGCCTTGGCCGCCGCGCGCGCGCCCGGTTCGATCACGCCGATCACGGGCACCATCGTGTCCGATGCGATCGCATCGAGCGCGACCGCGCTTGAGGTGTTGCAGGCGACCACCAGCATTTTAATTCCCTTGGCGAGCAGGAAGCCGGTGTTCTCCTTCGAGTAACGGACGATGACCTCGTTGGACTTGGTGCCGTAAGGAAGCCGCGCGGTATCGCCAAGGTAAATGAAGTCCTCACCAGGTAGCGCAGCAGTCAGCGCTTTCAGCACGGTGAGTCCGCCGATGCCGGAATCGAACACGCCGATGGGCCGGTCGATCGCCGCGCGCGCGCCGCGGAGATTGCCGTTCGAGGATGCGATCGAGTTTTGGCGTGCAGTGGATTTTTTTGGTGCCGGCATTTTATCCGCGCGCGAGGCGCTCGCCGATTGTAGCGGGTCGCGAGGGGGCTGCGCCAAATACGTGTTGGTGGATGCTGGCCGGTTCCATGCAGAGGTAGGCGGGAATTTCCGTGCCGGCTTTTCGGAAGCGATCGGCCAGCGCGCGGTATAGACTTACGCGCAGCGGCGTGAAGGCGCGAAAGCGGCCGTCGGAGGCCAGCACGTCCTCGCCGCATAGCATTTGATCGCCGGGAAAACGGACGCGCGCGGCGCCGCGCAGGCGCGGAGTCATCCGCAGACCGCCCATGCTGATGAATGAGATTTGATTCGGCGGAACGACGTCGAGCAGCTCGTCGATCAAGAGGAGGTAATCGCGCTCGGCCTCGGGATACGCGATCAACGGATCGAAATGGAACGCGACGCGATAGCCGGCGTCGAGCACGGCGCGCGCCGCCGCGATTCGCGCGGTGGGCGACGCAGTCAGATGCTCGGAGCTGCGATAGACGGCGTCGGGCGACAACGTCCACGAGACCAGTACGCGCCCGCGCGGATCGACGTCGAGAAGATTCTCAATCTCGTCGGTCTTGGTCTTGAGTTCGAGCGTCAAATTTTCGCGCGAGGAAAAAAAATCGATCAGGTCGCGGCTGATCGACGTGATCGAATCGAACGCCAGCGAATCCGCTAATTCACCGGTGCCCACGCGGAAACTGCGGCCGCGAGCGCTCGCGCAGAGCCGGTCGAGCTCGTCGAATGAATCGGTATAGTTCGCGTAAACCTGGAAGGCTGGATTGTCGGCTAGATATTCCTGCAGGAAGCAGTACGAGCAATCCATCGGGCAGTTCGATGCGAGTGTGAGTACGAGATATCCGCAGCAGGCAAACTTCGATGAACCCGCAGGACACGGCATCAGGAACGGAGTCTTACGGCGCGCGATCACGAGCCGGCGTTTGCCTGCGCCGAACGGATCGCGCACGCCGGATATGGGCCGGGCGGCCTCGCGCGCATCGGCGATATGGGTCACGGGGACGGCGCGCGGAAGCACGCGCAGGACTCGCGTCGCAAGCGCGGAGTCGGCGCATCCATCTTCGACAAACACGGCGTCGAGTTCGAATTTCATTCGGTCCGCTTCTTACCGCCGAGCATTTCAATAATCCGCGTGAGTCCGGCGCGCTTTTGATCGAGCGCCTCGAGCAGATGCGCCAGTTCGGTGCCGCTGCGCGCGCGAAGCGAAACTGTAAGCTCATCAGAGCCAAGGTCCTTGGGCAAGTCCAGCGAAATTCCACGCGGGAGTTTCAACGCCGATACTTCAGCGTGCAGATCGTCCTGCATTCTTTTCAGGCGAGGGTAGCGGAGCGTCCGCAGTGCTTCCAACAGCGCGCTTGCGCGTGACGGCGCAGAACCTGAGCTGTTCGCGATACGCCGAATTTCGGGTTGGTGGAGAATAGCCGCGACCGCGACGCGCTCGCGCACCGCAATTTCGTCGAGAGTATCGAGCGCGGTCACCAATTGGCCTGTGCGGAGACGCAGGGTGGTTGCGACGTCGAGCATCGCGGCGCGCGACGGCTTATCCATCGCGAGCCATTTCGCGAGTTGGCTCGGCGGGGGGCG
>DATNLS010000120.1:0-2875 GCA_035602775.1 Candidatus Acidiferrales bacterium
CGCGTCCGGCGACGACGATCCGATCTTGCGCGGCCTCCTGCAGAAAGACGGCGCGATAGTATGCGGCGAAGCGGCTGCCCTCGGTCTTGCGCTCCCAGAAATGCGGGGTATGCACGTCGAACCATTTCATCTGATCGGCGCTGACGTTGAAGCGTTTGGCGGTCTCGGCGATCAATTGATCGCCAGTCTGAAAACGATAGCCGAGTTCGCGTGCCGCGAGCTCGCCGAGCTCGATACCCCTGCTGCCTATCTGCTGACTAATCGCGATAACCGCCATATGGTCCCCTCAGCCATCTTAGGTTTGTGATCGCAAAAAGGGCAAACCAGAGCGCGATGGAATCAGCGCCGAGGTGCAGATAGGATTTGCGCGGCTGGAAAATTCGATGGAAGAGAATGATTTGACGCGTGAGTTGGCGCTCGCGAAGAAGGCTGCGCGCGCGGCCGGCGAGATTTTGCGTCACTATTGGAAGCGCGAAGGGCTCAAAGTTGGATCGAAGGGACACGACAATCCCGTCACGCAGGCTGACCTCGAGGCCGATGGTGCGATCAAGAAGTTGCTGCGCGATCCATTTCCGGCTTACGGATGGCTGTCAGAAGAGACGGTCGACAACGACGACCGGCTGAAATGCCGGCGCGTGTGGATCGTCGATCCGCTCGACGGCACCAAGGAGTTCATCAACGGCATTCCCGAGTTTTCGGTCGCGATTGCGTTGATCGAGGATGCAGTGCCGATTCTCGGCGTCACCTACAACCCCATCAAGCGCGAGATGTACTGGTCGGCGCGCGGGGTCGGATGTCATTTGAATACGCGGCGCGCACGCGTCACGCGCGTGCGGACGCTCAAGCGGGCGACCGTCCTTGCCAGCCGCAGCGAAACGGCGCGCGGCGAATGGCAGGTGTTCCACGGAATGCTGATCGTGAGCCCGACCGGCAGCGTCGCATACAAACTTGCGATGGTCGCGGCGGGCAAGGCCGATGCGACGTTCACCCGCTCGCCGAAGAGCGAGTGGGATATCGCGTCCGGCGCGGCGCTGGTGGCAGAGGCGGGAGGAACGATCACCGATATCAAGGGGCGGGCGCTTCGGTTTAATCAGCGCGATGTGAAGCTCGAAGGGCTGATTGCGGACAATACGATCCTGCACGCGGCGTTGATGAAAGTGGCGCCGAAGTCAGAGATGAAGGCGCAGGAACCTAACCCCTAACCCCTTCCCTCGAGGGAAGGGGAACAAAAATAATTACGATGCGGAAGCGGCGGCGATTTCAAAGCGGCGGCGGCCGGGGCCGGTTTCCGGAAGGAAGTACATCGTTACGATCGGGAGGAATTGGAAAACCAGGAAACCGAGCATCACGGTGCGCAGTCCGATGTGTGCCGCGAGTGCGCCGCCCAGAAATGGCGAGATGAAAGCGCCGAAGTAGCCGATCGCCCAGACGAAACCGAGCGCCGCGCCAACGCGCGTGGGATTCATGCCCGGCAATTCCATCATCAGTGTCGTGAGCGCTGCGAGCGATCCCGCCGAGCCGATTCCGACCAGCACCAGCGATGCCCGAATCAACATCGGATCGCGAAGCGTCAACGCGCCGGCGCATCCGACCAGCGTTGTAAACGCGATGGGCCAGGTGAACGGCTTGCGCAGCCCCGACATCCCGGTGCCGATTCCACCGCCCAGCGCCGCGAACAGTCCGGTGAACGGCAGCACCTGCGTCATCATCGACGCCTCGGCGAGCGACATGCCGCGGTAGCTGCGGAAGAACTCGGGCAGGAACGCCGTGTAGATCTGGAACACCCACATCCCACCGAACAGACCGGCCGCGACCAGCAGTACGTTGCGCATCTTCGCGACTTCCATCAGTGCCGATCCGCGCTCGGCGGGCGCTTCGATCGCGCCCGGTGCGGCCACTGCGATTTCGCCGCGATGCTCGCGGCCGAAGATGGTCCACAACACCGCGACGCCCGCCGAGCCGACGCCGTACCACAACAGCGTCATCCGCCACGACCCGACCGCGGCGAACAGCGCCGGCGTCGCGCGGAACACGGCGGTGAGTCCGACGTAGCCGAACGAGAAGTTGACCATGTTGATGTACGGCCATTCGCCTTCGCCGAACCATTGCATGGTGAGTGTGCCGGGCGGCGCGATCACGAGGCCGTAGCCGACGCCTTCCATCACGCGGCACGCGAGCAGCCCAGCGAAACTCGGCACGTAGCCGCTGGCGATTTGTCCCAGCGACATCAGCCAGATGCCGATCAACAACGCGCGCAGTGCGCCGATACGCTCGGCGACGACGGCGCCCAGCAGCGAGAAGATGCCGATGCAGAGAGCGATGATCGAGATGATCAGGCCCGCACTACTGAGCGAAATTCCGAGCCCGTTCCTTATTTCCTGGAGTATCGGCGCCGGTGCGAGCCATGCGAACGATTGCGCCGTCAACAGCAGCAGCAACAGGACTTCGATAACCCATCGGTAGGGCGAGAGTTTGCTCATCGGCTGAATCGCTCCGCTTCGTTCACGGTATATCGCGACTCTCGACCGCTACGCCACCGCAAAACTTCAGATCCTTTGCTCGCCGCTGGCCCATCGCAGGTATAGAAGCATCCCGAGGCAATAGACCGCGGCGATCAGGTAGAACACCGCGCTGAACGATTTGGTCGCCTGCACGATCATCCCGGTCGCGGCGACGCCGATGATGCCGGGGATAGTCGCAAACGTGTTCGAGATTCCCATCAGGATTCCGGCGTAGGTGGGCGCGACGTCGAGATGATTCACGCCAAAGGCCGCCGAGCCAATACCGTTGGACGAGGCCGCGAGCGTCAGCAGCGCGACCGCCATCGCCGGCGAATGCGCGGCCGGCACTGCTATCAAAGAAATTGCGCCGAGCG
>DATNLS010000118.1:0-7501 GCA_035602775.1 Candidatus Acidiferrales bacterium
AGCTCGGCGAGTCCAGCGACCAGGAAGAAGACCTGCTCGACCGGGCGCCGGGGCTGACGCCGACGTCGCGGCTGGGATGCCAGGCTGTCATCGAGGACCCGAACGCGGAAATCGTCGTCGTGATTCCGCGCTACACGATTAACCAGGTCAGCGAGGCGGCCGAGGAATGACGGCCGAGCAACCACCTCCCGCGTCGATCAAGCGCGGAACGATGAATGCGCGCGTAGAGAGAATTTTCGATCACGCATCGGACACACGGTCGCTTTTTCTCTCGCTCGCCAGCGGCAAGCATCTGCGATTCGTCCCCGGCCAGTTCATCTCGATCACGATTCCGCTCGGCGACGAAACGCGCTCGCGTCCCTACTCGATCGCGTCGGATCCTGGTGACCGTGGACCGTTCGAGATTTGCTTCAATCGGGTCGCAGGCGGACGCGGAGTGCAATGGCTGTTCGATCGGCGGGTCGGTGACACGCTCGATTTCAGCGGGCCGTTCGGCGCCTTCACGCTCGCTCCCGCGCCGGATTCAGAGAACGGCTTTATCGCGGAAGGCACGGCGATCGCGCCGATTCGTCCGATGCTGAAACAGGCGATCGCTGCGTCGCCCACGCCGCGAATTCATTTGATTTATGCGGCGCCCGATCGCGAGCATCTCCTGTACGCCGCCGAACTCGACGCCCTCAGGCGAACCGCACCGAATTTTTCGTACGAGCCGGTGATCGTGCCGGCAGACCAGATTTACGATCGCCTGTTCGAGATGGCGCAAGCTCGATGGGTCGTCGGCGACGCCGATCGCACGCGCCACTTCTACATTTGCGGCGTCGGCAAGGGCGTCATTCGATTGCGCGACCTGCTGCGCACTGCCGGCTACGAACGCCGCGCCGTGCATTACGAGCAGTGGTGACGCGCGCCGCTATTTGGTGAATGGTAAAACGGGTGACCAACCCTACCGCCCGGAGCTGCCGCGCTGGCACAAAAACGCGATCATGCTAGACAGCACTTTACCGAGTTGGCATAAAGTGGGGCGGTGACATTCGAATACGAGGGGGACCTGTCATGCAGCATGCGGCCGGAAAGCAGGCTGTCCGTGGACCCGATCCGGGCGCCGTCCAGGCCTTTGGGTCTACCCTTCGCGGTAAGCTGATCGATCCGTCCGACGACGGGTACGACTCGGCGCGCAAGGTCTTCAACGCCATGATCGATCGGCGGCCGCGGCTGATTGCGAAGGTTGCCGACGTCGCCGACGTCATCACCTGTGTAAATTTCGGCCGCGACGAGAATTTGCGCGTTGCCGTCCGCGGCGGCGGCCACAACGCCGGCGGTCTGGGCGTCTGCGACGATGGTCTGGTGATCGACCTGTCGTGCATCAGCCATGTGTACGTCGATCCGGTGAAGAAGACCGTGCGCTGCGGCGGCGGGACGACGTGGGCTGCGGTGGATCACGCCACGCACCCGTTCGGCTTGGCCGTGCCGTCCGGCATCATCTCCACAACCGGCGTAGGCGGCCTGACACTCGGCGGAGGCATCGGTCATCTCACGCGGCAGTGCGGTCTTACCATCGACAACTTGCTCTCGGTAGAGATGGTTTTGGCAGACGGGCGCATCGTCACCGCCAGCGCTGAAGAGCATGCCGACCTTTTCTGGGCGGTGCGCGGCGGTGGGGGCAACTTCGGCGTGGTCACGTCGTTTCTGTTCAAGGCGCATCCGATCCACACCGTTTATGGCGGGCCGATGTTCTGGCGGCTCGAAGAGACCGCCGAGATGATGCGCTGGTATCGGAGGTTCATCACGAGGGCGCCGAATACGATCACGGGCTTCTTCGCGCTGCTCACCGTGCCGGCCGAACCGCCGTTTCCCGAGGCCCTGCGCAACCAAAAGGTGTGCGGCATCGTGTGGTGCTATACGGGTCCGTTGAAGCAGGCCGAGAAGGTCTTCGCGCCCATCCGCGCGTTCAAGACGCCCAGCCTCGACTTCGTCGGACCGATCCCGTATCCGGCGCTACAGGGCATGTTCGATCTCGTCTTCCCGACGGGTCTGCAGTGGTATTGGAAAGCCGACTTTGTCCGCGAACTCAACGACGAGGCCATCTCGCTCCATGTCTCGCACGGCTCGAAGATGCCATCGTGGCAGTCGACGATGCACCTGTATCCCATCAACGGCGCCGCGGCGAAGGTGAAGAACAGCGCGACGCCGTGGTGTTATCGCGACGCGGTGTGGGCGCAGGTGATGGTCGGTGTCGATCTGGATCCCGCGAACAAAGAGAAGCTCGTCACTTGGGCGCGGGACTACTTCAATGCACTCCATCCGCACTCCGCTGGCGGCGCTTACGTCAATTTCATGATGGAGGAAGGCGACGACCGCATCCGCGCGACCTACGGCAAGAACTACGCGCGGCTGGCGAAAATCAAGAAGCGCTACGACCCGAAGAATTTGTTCCGGGTGAATCAGAACATCAAGCCGGCCGCTGCATAGTCGGGCCGCGATCTCGCATTCGCCGAGCCGAACCGCGATCGCGCTTGCCCCCACAGAGGTGCCGCGATCCCAGCCCGGGGCCAACTCTAAGCCGCAAGGGCCGAGCTTCCGGCAGACGACGGTCACGTGGTAGGTTGCAGGCTGCTCCGGCAGCAGGGGAGCCTTTTTTGGGGAGCTGGCATGCCACTGTACATGGACGTCCACGAGCTCGAGGGAGCTACCACAGCGCAGATTGACCAAGCGCACGCGGCCGACCTCAAGGAGCAGGGGAAGTACGGCGTCAAATATATCAAGTACTGGTTCAATGAGAGCCACGGTAAGGCTTTCTGCCTGGTCGATGCGCCGAGTCCGGAGGCGGCGCAGTTAGTGCACCGTGAAGCACACGGGCAAACCGCACAAAGAATTCTCGAGGTCCAGCCCGAGCTTGCAGAGGCATTTCTCGGTGGAGGTGAAACCGATCCGTCAGGAGCGGTCCTCGTCCCTGGTGACGCCGGCAACGAGCGAGACTCCGCAATCCGGACCATTCTCTTCACGGATATCGTCGGCTCGACGAATGAAGCCTTGGGGGACGATGCGGGCATGGCTCTGCTAGGCGTCCACAACACAATCGTCCGTGACGCTCTGGCCGCCGAGGACGGCCGTGAGGTCAAGCATACCGGAGACGGCATCATGGCGTCCTTCGTGTCGGCAGTGGCCGCGGTTCGCTGCGCAACCCGGGTTCAGCGCGCCTTGGCCAAGCATCGGGAAGAGCACATAGAGCATCCGCTCAAGGTTCGGATCGGCGCCACGGCAGGAGAGCCCATCGAGCGTGAGCACGATCTCTTCGGCGCGACGGTGCAACTGGCCGCGCGGCTCTGTTCCCACGCGCAGCCCGATCAAATTCTGGTATCGAACGTGGTCGCCGAGTTGTGCCTCGGAAAGGCCTTGCTCTTCAGAGACCTGGGAGATGTTTTCCTAAAAGGCTTCAATCGCCCAATCCGAGTCCACGCTGTCGAATGGTCCGCTGTGACGTAACGCCGCCCGTAGGATGAGGGCTCCTTCCTTTGCGATGACGCCAAAGACGCCGACGAGCAAAGGTTGTCCGAAGCCATATAGAAGCACAAACCAAGTGCGCGAAGAGCGGCGATGTTCACATGGCTTTACCGCGTTTTCGGTGACGGCCCGCGCGACATCGTGTCGATTCCGGGAACGCTTTCGGTGAATGCTTTCCTGAGCGCCTCGGCGGACTCGTCGAGTGCGAGCTTGCCCTTGTCAAGCACTTCGTACATCGAAAAGAATCCGTGGATCATTCCCTCGTAGCGCGTGACGGTCACAGGCACGCCGGCGGCGCGCAGCTTTTCGCCGTAGGCTTCGCCCTCGTCGCGCAGGGGATCGAATTCCGCCGTGATGATCAGCGCGGGCGGCAGTCCCTTGAAGCTCTTCGCCAGCGCCGGCGCGATGCGCGGGTCTTTGCGGTCCGCCGCGCTGCGCAGGTAATGGCTCCAGAAATAAATTATATCGTCCTTGGTCAGAAAGTAGTCGGTGAAGGTTTTGTGCGAGTAAGTGTCGAGCTCGGCCTCGGTCGCGGGATAGATGAGCAGCTGGAACGCGATCTTCGGGCCGCCCGCGTCGCGCGCGAGTTGCGAGATCACGGCCGACAGGTTTCCACCCGCGCTGTCGCCGCCGACCGCGAGCCGGTTGGCGTGGGCGTTCAGTTCTTTCGCATGGGCGGCGACCCACTTGGTCGCGGCAAAACAATCTTCGACGCCGGCTGGAAATTTATTCTCGGGCGCGAGCCGGTAATCGACCGACACCGTAACGCATCCGGCTTTGTTGGTGAGCGCGCGGCACGGACCGTCATGAGAATCGAGGTCCATGATCACCCATCCGCCGCCGTGAAAAAATACCAGCACCGGAAATGGGCCGGTGCCCTCGGGCGTATAAATTCGAATCGGAATCTCGCCGGCGGGCCCGGGGATCTTGCGATCCTCAACCTTGGCGACTTTCTCAGCGCGCTCCGGCGGCACTCTGAACATGCTCGCGGTCACGCGACGCGCTTCGGCCGGCGTGAGCGTATGCAGCTTGGGACCGGGCGCGGCTGCGAGTTGTTCCATCAGGACTTTCACTTGCGGGTCGAGCGGCATGATTTTTCCTCCGAACGATGAAAATCTTCGCGAGTATTTGCGGACGCTGTCCGACTCTTAGACCGAAACGGCCGCAGCCGACAAGCGCCGCAAGCTAGGGCGCGAACGTGGCAAGGAGACTGATCGCGCCGGGATGCCCGTCGATTCTCACGCCGCGCGCAATCAAACCTTCGCGCTCGAGGCGACGCGCCGCCCTGTCGACCAGCGCTGGATCGATTCCAAGCAGCCGCGCGATTGTGCGTTCACTGCCGAACGCTGCGGTCTCGAAGTATTTGCCGACAATCACGTATGCAGCCTGGTTGCGCGTGAGGCGGCGCGCCTGCGCAATCGCGTCGGGCCATCTATGCGCCATCGTGTCCCATACATAGCTGAAGGGGTCGGCGCGCTCGTCCACTTTGAGCGCGAGAAATTTTTCCTGCAGCTCCGCCATCGCGCGATCGAACGCCGCACGCCGCGACGGGAGCGCGTAGCCGCTCGACAGCTTCAACACCCGGGTCTCGGCCGCGCCGCGCTTGGACAGCGCGTCCATCACCAATTTGCCGCAATGCGACAATCCGCCGCGGAGGTAAAGCTTGCGATAGCCACCCGGCTCGATGCGCAGCCTCAGAAACGCCCCCAACATCTCGCGCGCGATGAAACTCGGGCGTCGCGCGATCACTTTGCCGTAGTAAACCGCGCGGCGCTGTGGCAGCGAGTCTTTGATTCGCCACGTCATCCCGATCGCGTAGTCGTGCTGGATGTGCTCGGGCATCGAGGGTTCGCGCGTTCCCGCGATCGCCTCGCGCAGGCACGGCACGCCCATTCCGGCGGTGAAGCCGGTGCAGAATCCGACCTCGTCGATAAATTTGAGCGCACTTTTCTCGCCGGTCACGCGCCGCGTGGCGACGCGCCTGAAGTGATGGTCGCGATGACGCTCGAGCGCGTCGAGAATATCGGTCATGCGGGGATTCGATCGACGCAATCGGCGAAGATTCGGCGGTAGTTGGTCTTTACCGCCAGGCCGCGCGTGATTCCCTCGAGTCCGACCAGTGCGCGAATCAGAAACACGCTGTGCGCGGGAGATTTGTATAGCTGGTTCTGAAGCGCGATCTCGCCAACCTTTGCCGCCTTGCCGACGGTGTCGTAGTCGAGCGGATCGACGGCGCGATCCACTCTCATGGGCTCGAACAGGATGTGAATTATTTTGACCATCGGCGCCGCATCCTGTGTGCGATCGAGATAGCCCAGCTTGACCATCGCGGCCGCCAGCGATTTGTCGTCGCCGCTCAGAATCGCGCGCGCGACTTGCAGGTTCGCCTTGCGCACCGGCTCGGGGAAGCGCCGAATCGAGCCGAAATCGAGCACGCCCAGGCGCGGATGGTGGCTGACGATATAGTTGCCGGGGTGAAAATCGGTATGCAGCATTCCGAATTCCAGGATCTGCCGCCACGCGAACTCGTGAATCTTGGCCGCGACCCATTCGCGCAAGTCGGCATCGACCTCCGGGCCCATCACGTCCGCCAGCGGGTAGCCATCGACGTACGTCATCGTCAGCACACGGCGCGAACTCAGCTCCTTGAGGTAGCGCGGGATCATGATCTCGCCGTCCGCGCCGAGACGCCGGCCGAACTCGCCGATATTGCGCGCTTCGTTCACGTAGTCGAGCTCTTCGCGCAGGCGCTGTTCGAGTTCCCTGTACACGGCGCCGGTATCGATCTGCTGGCGCATCACGTCATGACCAAGCGCCTGCAACGTCCGCAGCAGCAGCTTGAGATTCTGCAAGTCCTGCTCGACGGTATCCTCGACGCCCGGATACTGAATCTTCACCGCGACGTCGATACCGTCGCGCGTGACCGCACGATGCACCTGGCCGAGCGACGCGGCGGCAAACGCGGTCTGATCGAAGCTTCGGAAGACGACTTCGGGCCGCTTGCCTATCTCCTTGCGAATCTGTTCCGAAATAGTCGCGTAGCTCATCGGCGGCACGCTCGACTGGGTCGCGCGCAACACGTCGAGCGCCTCGCCCGGCAGCAAATCCTTGCGAATCGAAAGCATCTGGATGAGCTTCATGAACGCGCCGCGAAGCTGCTTTGAGCTCTCGACAATTCGCTGCGCGTTGCGGATGTGAGTCTCGAGCAGGTCGCGCTCGCGCTCGGGCGCGCTCTGAAACGGCCGCCGCAATTGATTCCACAGGTAACTGGAGCCGACCTGCGACGCGAGCTCGCCCATCTTGATCGCGCGGCGCGCGCGCCCGCTGGTGATTGAGGTGCGCTTCGCCATCAGCGGCCGTCGCGGTCGATTCCCACGCGGTTGATCAGCGTCGCCGCGAGCGCCGCACCAAAACCATTGTCGATATTGACGACGGTCACGCCGCTCGCGCACGAATTCAGCATCCCCAGCAAAGCGGCCAGCCCGCCCATCGAAGCGCCGTAGCCTACACTGGTCGGCACTGCGATCACCGGCTTGTCGACCAGGCCCGCGACGACCGAAGGCAGCGCGCCTTCCATCCCGGCGACGACGATCAGCACGCTCGCCTCGCGAATCACTTCGAGGTGGGCCGTCAGGCGATGAATCCCCGCCACGCCGACGTCGTAAACCCGCGCGATACGATTCCCGAACAGCTCGGCGCACAGCGCAGCTTCCTCAGCGACCGGAATGTCGGAAGTGCCCGCGCTCAGCACCATCACGACGCCGTGTCCCGACGGCTTCACGCGTTCCTTGACGACAACTCCGATGCTCGCGTCCTGATGGTATGCCAGCGCGCGAATTTTACGTTTGACGATGCGCGCCTTGTCCGCATCGAGCCGCGTAATTATCAGATTCGCTCCCGACGCGATCACTCGCAGCCCTATCGCCACGAGCTGATCCGAAGTCTTGCCCTCGCCGAAAATCACTTCAGGAATTCCGCGGCGGACGCTCCGGTGATTGTC
>DATNLS010000239.1:0-4188 GCA_035602775.1 Candidatus Acidiferrales bacterium
GCGTCGATTTCCCGACGTTAGTACGGCCCGCGACGGCGACAAAACCCGCGCGATGCTCATCCATTGTTCACACCGCGCTCTTCTTCTATCCGATCGAGCGCGAGGCGCGCCGCGGCCTGTTCACTCTGCTTCTTGCTGCCACCCTCGGCTACGCCGAGGTCGCGGCCCGCGATTCTGATTCGAGTGGTGAAGCGCTTGGCGTGATCGGGTCCTTCGGCGCTGACTAGTTCGTAAACCGGCTGGGTATGAAAATGGCGGTACGCGATTTCCTGCAATTCGGTTTTGTAGTCGCGCTCGGTGGACGGCCCGCCGATATCGTTTTCAAACAGCCGCTCGACCACCCGCTGCGCGGGCGCGAGTCCGCCGTCGGTGTAGATCGCGCCGATCACCGCCTCGAACACCGCGGCCAGGATCGAGGTCTTCTCGCGCCCGCCGCTTTTTTCTTCGCCTTTTCCCAGCCGCATCATCTCGTTCAATTCAATCGCCTGTGCCTTGAGCGCCAAGGTGCGCGCGTTCACGATCGACGCGCGCTGCTTGGACAGCGGACCTTCCTTCGCGGTCGGAAACTTCCGCATCAGCAGGTCGGCGATCGCGAGATCGAGCACCGCGTCGCCAAGAAACTCCAGCCGCTCGTAATGGACGTCGCTGCCGACCGCGGCGCTCGGATGCGTCAGCGCGGTTTCCAGCAGCTCCCCGCGTGCGAACGAGTAGCCGAGGATACGCTCGAGCTTGGTGCCGGAATATTCAGGAGACTGTGCCGCAGGCCATTCCGTCTGGCCACGGCCGAACAATCTCCCCAACCAGTTGGGTGCCTTCAACGGTTGACGCCTCCACCTCGACTTCGCGGTTGGTGAGTTGGTCGGGGCCCTGCGCCGCTACGCGCAGATAATTGCGGCTGTATCCTCGCAACATGCCGTCCGCTCCGCGCTCTTCAAGTAATACCTTAAGTTTTGTTCCGACGAAGCGCCGGGCGAATTCGACCCGCTTGCGATCGCCCAGTTCGCGCATCATCGCGGCGCGCCGCTTGATCTCCGCCGGTCTCACCCGCCCGGAAAACTTCGCCGCCGTGGTCCCCGCCCGCACCGAATACGGAAAAACGTGAAAGTACGCAAGCGGCATCGATTCGACAAAGTTGAAGTAGGACTCGAATTGCGCGGCCGTCTCGCCCGGGAAGCCCACGATCAGATCGGTGCCGATCGCCGCGTCCGGCCATGCGCGCAGCACGCACTCGACGCGATCGCGAAAATGATCGCGCGCGTAACGACGGCGCATCCGCGACAGCGTCTCGTCGTCGCCGGACTGCAACGGCAAATGCAGATGCGGACAGAATTTGTCGCTGCGCGAAATTATCTCTACGATCCGGTCGCTCAACTCTTCGGGATCGAGTGAGCTGATCCGCACGCGGTCGAGCGGGCATCGCTCGGCAACCATCTCGAGCAGGTCGGCCAACTCGACCACTGGCTCGAGGTCCTTGCCGTACCCCCCCAGATGCACCCCGGTCAGAACGACTTCCTTGAAGCCGCGCGCATGAAGATCGTCGAGTGCCGCAATCACGCGACGCGGATCGACACTGCGCGAGCTGCCGCGCGAAAACGGCACGACACAGAAGGTGCAGAACTGATCGCATCCCTCCTGCAATTTCAGAAACGCGCGCGTACGACCGTCCAGCGTAACCGCGGCCAGCTCGATCGCCGCCTTCTCTTTGCGCAGGTTCGTGACCATCACGCGCTCACCGGCTCCCGAAGCCACTGCGCGTTCGAGGTCGTCGAGCCTGCCGAGTCCGACGACCGCGTCGACCTCGCGCGCTTTGGCCAGAACGTCGGGGCTCGCCTGCGCCAGGCATCCGGTCATCACGATGCGCGCGTTCGGATTGAGCCGCCGCGCGCGCCGCGCGATTCGCAGGCTCTCGGCGTCGGCGCGATCGGTGATGGTGCAGGTGTTGACGATATAAACGTCGGCCTGATCGGTGAACTCGCGGCGTTCCATCCCGCGCGCGCTGAGGCGCGACTCGATAATCGCCGAATCGTACTGATTGACCTTGCAGCCGAGGGTGGCGATTGCGAAGCGAGTTGCCATCGTCAGATCGCTTGCTCTCGCGAGATCGCGCGTTCGATAAATCCGCCGCCGAGCACTTCGTCGCCGCGGTAAAAGACGCACGCCTGTCCCGGCGTCACCGCGGGGCCGCTCGAGGCGAAGCGAATCTCGGCGCGGCGTGCGGAATCGACGCGCATGGTCGCCGGGAGCGCGCGATGGCGATAGCGAATCTTTACCTCGACGCTCAGATCGCCGCCTGACGCGATTGAGTCATCGACCAGGCTGACCTGGTTCGCGACCAGGCCGGCGGACTCGAGATCCTCGCGGCGTCCAGCCACGATCTCGCCAGACTCGGGCCGAATCTCGCGAACGTAAAGCCGCTCACCGCCTGGGATACCGAGCCCTCGACGCTGGCCTACGGTGAATCGATGCACGCCGGCGTGATCGGCCAGCCGCTTGCCGTCGGTGTCGACGATCGAGCCGGGGCGGAGTTGTGCGGGATCGCTTCGCCGCTCGACAAAGCTCGCGTAGTCGCGATCGGGAACGAAACAGATTTCCTGGCTCTCGGGCTTGTCGGCGGTCGCGAGTCCCAACGCGCGCGCGCGCGCGCGAACCTCAGTCTTGGTCATCGCGCCGAGCGGGAAAATCGTACGCGACAATTCGTCCTGCCCGAGGGTGAACAGAAAGTATGACTGATCCTTGGTGTCGTCGGCCGCGCGCAGCAGGTGAAACCTGCCGTCGGCGCCTTGCTCTATTCGGGCGTAGTGACCAGTCGCAATGTAGTCGGCCTTGAGGGCGCGGGCGCGGCTCCGCAGGCGATCGAACTTGATCTCGCGATTGCACATCACGCATGGATTCGGCGTGCGACCGCCGAGATATTCGGAGACAAAGTTGTCGACCACGCGCGCGGCGAAGTCGGCGCGCAAATCAATTACGTAAAATGGAAAATCCATCTGCTCCGCGACTCGGCGCGCGTCCTCGAAGTCGTCATGCGAGCAGCAAGTGCCGCGCCGCTTGACGATCGGCGTGGTCGGCTCCGGTGCAAGGCGCATCGCGACCCCGACGACGTCGTAATCCTGCTCGCGCAGAAGGGCCGCGGCGACACTGCTGTCCACTCCGCCCGACATCGCCACCAGCACTCGCGGCTTCATCGCGCGCTCACCTCCGCGAGAGGCTCAGCGTCCGCGACACGCCGCCATACCGCAGGGATGATTGCCGCGACCGCGTCGATATCTTCCGCCGAGTTGCTCCAGCCGAGGCTGATTCGGAGTGAGCTGCTTGCGTCGGCCACACTGCGACCCATCGCGCGCAACACGTGCGACGGCTCAACCGCGCCGGCCGCACACGCCGAGCCCATCGAAACTTCGACGCCTTCGAGATCGAGCGCAATCAGCATGCTCTCGCCGAGGACACCCGGAAACGTAAGGTTGAGCGTGTTCGGCAGCCGGCCGACAGTCGGGCCGTTCAAGCGAAGGCCGGGAATCGCCTCGCGCAGCCGCGCCAGAAGCGAATCGGCAAGTGAACTGATCCGCGCCGACTCCGCCTCCATTGCATTCATCGCCGCTTCGGCCGCCGCGCCAAACGCCACGGCACCAAGCAGATTCGGCGTGCCCGCGCGCATCCCGCTTTCATGCGGACCGCCGAAAACGGTCGGCGCAAAATTCGTAAAATCGCGGACGTACAATGCGCCGATGCCCGCAGGCGCGCCAAGCTTGTGGCCGCTAAGCGTCATCAGATCGCATCGCAGCGCCGCGACATCGACTGGAATACGGCCAACCGCCTGCGCCGCGTCGACGTGAAGCAGCGCGCCGGCCTTGCGGCATTTGAATCCGAGCGGCGCGACATCCTGAATCGTTCCGACTTCGGAGTTCGCAAGTCCGAGCGTGACGAGCGCGGTCTCGCTATCAAGCGCGGCCTGCACGCGCGCCGGATCGATTCGTCCGTCGGAGTCGGGTGCTACCCGCACCAGGTTAAAGCCGCGGCGCTCGAGTTCCGCGAGTGGAGCAAGGATCGATGAATGCTCGATCGCGGAAGAAATAATTTTGCGGCAGCGCGACGCCGCCGTAAGCGCGCCGAAGATTGCAAGATTGTTCGACTCGGTACCGCCGCTGGTAAATAGGAGCTGCCGCGCCGATGCGCCGACGAGCGACGCGA
>DATNLS010000106.1:0-18563 GCA_035602775.1 Candidatus Acidiferrales bacterium
TGTTGCGCAAGGACTTCATTTTCGAGCCGTACCAGGTTTATGAAGCGCGCGCGGCCGGAGCGGATTGTATCCTGCTGATCGCCGCGATGCTGAAGGAGGGCGAGTTGCGCTCGTTGGCGGCGCTCGCGCGCGAGCTCGGCATGGCGACGCTGGTAGAAGCGCACGATGCGGCCGAGTTGGCGCTCGCTGAGAAAATCGGCGCTGGTCTGATCGGTATCAACAACCGCGACCTGCATACTTTTGTCACCGACATCGCGGTGACCGAGCGTCTCATAGCGGGTTACAAGGGTGACGCGTTGATCGTTACGGAAAGCGGAATCGATACGCCCGATGATGTTCGGGGGCTCGATGCGGCCGGTGCGCGCGCGTTTCTAATCGGCGAGAGCCTGCTGCGCGGCGGTACGCCAGGCGCGAAGCTCGGGGAGTTGATGCGCGCGTTATGACGGTACGCGTGAAAATCTGCGGCATCACTCGCGTTGAAGACGCGCGCGCGGCAATCGAGGCCGGTGCCGATATGATTGGATTGAATTTCTATCCGAAGACTCCGCGCTTCGTCGAAGTCGGTCGTGCATCCGAGATTCGCGAGGCGGTTGGCGCGCGCGCCACGCTTGTTGGAGTGTTCGTGAACGCGAGCCGTGCGTATATAGATGAGCGCGTGCGCGCCGCGGCGCTCGACATGATCCAGTTCTCCGGCGACGAGGATGACACGCTGGTTGCGGGCTGGCCGGTGCCGTCGATTGTCACGCGCCGGCTGAAGCCGGGCGAGAGCGTGACGCCGCATCGCGCGGACTACGTGCTGTTCGACGCCTTCGACGCAAAACTCCACGGCGGCACGGGTGTCCGTATCTCACTCGATCTACTTCGCGCCGTTGATTTGAGCCGCGCGTTCGTCGCCGGCGGTTTGAATCCCGAAAACGTCGCCGAGGTAGCCGCGCTGGAACCTTATGCGGTTGATTGCGCCAGCGGCGTTGAATCGTCGCCGGGCGTGAAGGACCACAACAAACTTGGGAGCTTCGTCAACAATGCAAAACGTTCCCGATAGCCGCGGCCATTTCGGCCAGTTCGGTGGTAAGTACGTCGCCGAAACCCTGATGCCCGCGCTGTTCGAGCTCGAGAGCGCCTACAAACTGGCGCGCCGCGATCCAAAGTTTCGCGACGAGCTCGAGCAACGCTCGCGCGAGTTCGTTGGACGCCCGACGCCGCTTTACCTGTGCGAGAATCTCACGGCGCGCCTCGGCGGTGCGAAAATTTATCTGAAGCGCGAGGACCTCTGCCACACCGGCGCGCATAAGGTGAACAACACGCTCGGCCAGGCGCTGCTCGCGGTGCGCATGAACAAGTCGCGCATCACGGCTGAGACCGGCGCGGGACAGCATGGCGTCGCAACGGCGACGATGGCGGCGCTGTTCCGCCGCGAATGCGAAGTCTTCATGGGCTCGGTGGACGTCGAGCGTCAGTCGCTGAACGTTTTTCGGATGAAGCTGCTCGGCGCGAAAGTCACGCCCGTCGAGGGCGGCAGCAAGAGTCTGAAGGACGCGATGAACGAGGCGCTGCGCGACTGGATCGCGACCGTGCGCAACACTTACTACCTGATTGGCACGACGGCGGGGCCGCATCCGTATCCGATGATCGTGCGCGACTTCCAGGCGGTCATCGGGCGCGAGGCGCGCCGCCAGATTCTCAAGCACGAGGGACGTCTGCCTGACGTGCTGGTCGCGTGCGTCAACGGTGGATCGAACGCGATTGGACTTTTCTATCCGTTTATCAAAGATACCAGCGTGAAGATGATCGGCGTCGAGGCCGCGGGTCTCGGCATCAGCGGCCCGCATCATGCGGCCTCGATCTCCACTGGCAGCGTCGGGGTTCTGCACGGCAACAAGACCTACCTGCTGCAGGACGAGCTTGGGCAGATTCGCGAGACGCATTCGATCGCCGCGGGCCTGGACTACCCGGGAGTCGGCCCCGAGCTGTCGTGGCTGAACGACGTGGGCCGCGCCGAATACACGTCGGTGACCGATGCCGAGGCGCTCGATGCGTTGAAACTGCTGTCGGAGACCGAGGGAATTATCCCGGCGCTCGAGAGCTCGCATGCAGTGGCGCACGCGATCAAGCTGGCTCCGCAAATGGCGAAGGAACAAATCATGATCGTGAATCTGTCCGGGCGCGGCGACAAGGATATGCAGACGGTCGCGAAGGCGCTCGGGGTGACGGTGTAGCGTTATGGCAGCGGAACACAGAATAAAACGCAAATTTCGCGAGCTGCGCGCGCGCGGAGAGGCGGCGCTGATCCCGTTCATCGTGGCCGGCGATCCCGACATGGACACGACGCGCAAACTGGTGCTCGAGCTCGAAGCTCGCGGCGCCGACCTGATCGAGCTGGGCGTGCCGTTCTCCGATCCGATGGCCGACGGACCTGCCAACCAGCGCGCTTCGGCGCGCGGACTCGGCGCTGGTGCGTCGTTGGCGGCGATTCTCTCGATGGTGAGCGATCTGCGCGCGCAGACGCAAATTCCGCTGGTACTGTTCGGCTACTACAACCCGATCTTTCATTACGGATGCGAGCGCTTGTGCGCCGACGCCGCGCGCGCCGGTATCGACGGTTTACTGGTGCTCGATTTGCCACCTGAGGAATCCGGCGAGATGAAGAAGCCGGCGCGCGCCAACGGCCTCGACCTTATCTACCTGCTTGCGCCGACGACGCCGCTCGATCGCAGCCGCGCGATCGCGCGATCGGCCAGCGGCTTTCTCTACTATGTGTCGCTGACTGGCGTGACCGGCGCGCGGGCGCATCTCGACACCGGCATCGCCGAGCATATGCGCGAGATTCGCAGCGTGACCGACCTGCCTATCGGCGTCGGCTTCGGTATCTCGACGCCCGAGCAAGCCGCCGAGGTTGCGACGATGGCGGATGCGGTCGTAGTCGGCAGTGCGATTTCGTTGCTGATCGAGGCGCATGCGAAATTGGGCGACGTGCCGACGGCGGTGGGCGGGCTGGTCGGTGCGATGAAAGATGCGATGAAGTCGGCGCGGCGAATCGATCGCGCGCCGGCACCGGAGAATTCCGATGGCTGAGCGCGAACCGACGCCGAGTGTGACGCAGGCACCTTCCGACGATATCTGGTCGAAGTGCCCGTCGTGCAAGGAGATGGCGTTCCGCAAAGAGGTGGAGCGCAATCTGAACGTGTGCCCCAAGTGCGGGTACCATTTTCGAGTCACGGTGGCGCAGCGGCTTTCGATCAGCGTCGATCGCGGGACCTGGCGCGAGCTGATGGCCGAGATGGCGATTGGCGATCCGCTCGGCTTCGTCGATACGCGGCCGTATCCAAAACGAATGGAGCAGGCGCGCGCGAGCAGCGGACGCAACGACGCGGTGGTGGTCGGAATCGGCAAAATCGAAAATCGGCAGGTCGCGATCGGCGTGATGGATTTCGAGTTCATGGGCGGCAGCATGGGCGTGGTGGTGGGCGAGAAGCTCGCGCGCCTGTTCGACGTCGCGGGCGAGCGAAAGCTGCCGGTGATTTTGTTTATCGCGTCGGGCGGCGCGCGAATGCAGGAAGGCGCACTGTCGCTGATGCAGATGGCGAAAGTCTCGTCGGCGATTGCGCGCTTTCGCGACGCCCGCCTGCCGTATATTTCCGTGCTGTGCGATCCGACGATCGGGGGGGTCGCCGCATCGTTCGCGATGCTCGGCGATTTGAATATCTCGGAGCCCGGCGCGCTGATTGGGTTCGCGGGACGTCGCGTGACGGCACAGACGAGCAACCAGGAGCTGCCCGAAGATTTTCAGCGAGCGGAATTCATGCTGGCGCACGGGATGCTCGACGCGATCGTCCCGCGCCACCAGATGCGTTTCACGCTGGCGCGAATCCTCGCGATGCTGACGAAGCAGCGCGGCAACCGCAGCGCGGGGCAGCGTGCGTCGAAGGGCAAGCGCAGGGGAGCGTCCTAGATTGGTGGAAGGGGAACGTCATCTCATGTGAAACCCGCGGTGGGTTTCACGCTTCCTGCGGCAGGGGTGACCCCTGCACCCAGTGATAAGAGAAGATGCGGGACTTCGTCCCTGTCAGAACTGGTCAAAGGGAAAGAGCCGATCCTCTCCCCGCGTCCGGTTCCCCTTCCCATTATGGGAAGAGGTTAGGGGTTAGGTTGTACGGATCGTTCTTAATGGCCGCCTCGAAAGGCAAACGCAGGGGCGCGTCCTACGATGAACCTTTCCGCTGCTGCGCCTCTTTGATCAGATCCGCGATGTTCCAGCCGTGAATCTTGAGGCCGCTGATGTTCGCATCGTCGATGCTGACGTTCGCGAGATTCACGTTGGTGAGCTTACCGCCTTGCAGGTTTGCGTTGGTGAAAGACGCCCCCCGCAAATTCACGTTAGTGAATCTGGAGTCGGCCAGGTCGACGTCTTCAAACTCGGCCTGCGCCAGACCGCATTTGTGGAACCTGGCGCCGCGCAACTGCTCGTCATCGAAACGTTTGCCTTCGCTCATCGAATCCTCCTGCGACGCATACGTTTACAGCCTCCAGCCTCTTCTGCATATAAGCGCCGCGCAGGCAGTTCTGCGAAATCTTCCGCATGTCGTCGATAGCCGGTAAACTCCGGGCTGGAAATGGACCAACTCGCAAAGACTATCGACTGGCTCTATTCGCTCGAATCGCGCGGGGAGATTTACAAGCTCGAGCGGATGGAGGCTGCGCTCGAAGTTATCGGCAATCCGCATCGCCGGATTCGCGCGGTGCATATCGCGGGCACCAAAGGTAAGGGTTCGGTTGCCGCGATGCTGGATAGTTGCCTGCGGCAGGCGGGCTACCGGACTGGACTCTACACCAAGCCCCACCTGGTGAACCTGGCGGAGCGGACACGGATTTCCGGCGCAGAGATTCCGGCGGGGCTGATGCTCGATTATATCGAGCGGCTGCGCGCGATTTACGACCGCGCCGGGCTCGCACTCACGTTCTTCGAGTTCACGGTTGCTATGATGTTCCTGTACTTCGCCGAGGAGAAGGTCGATATCGCGATTATCGAGACGGGACTCGGCGGGCGTCTCGATTCGACCAACGTCGTCACGCCGATTCTGAGCGTGATTACGCCAATCGGTTTCGATCACATGGAATATCTCGGCTATACGATCGCGTCGATTGCCGGTGAGAAGGGCGGGATCATCAAGAATGATATTCCCGTCGTGATTGGCACGCGCGACCGCGAAGCGCGGCTGACGCTGACCTCGATCGCCGCGCAGCGCCGAAGTGCGATGCGATTGATGGATCGCGATTTTTCCTACATATCGCACGCGCCGGCCCATCGCCTGGACTACCACGGCCTCGGACTAGAGCTGCGCGATCTGGAGCTTGGAGTGGCGGGCCCATTTCAGCAAGAGAACGCGGCGATTGCGGTTGCTACTATCGAGGCGCTGCGCGCGCAGGGTTGGCGGATTGACGAGGTCGCGATCCGGACGGGGCTGCGTACGATGTATTGGCCGGGGCGTTTCGACGTGGTGTCGAAGCAGCCGCTGGTAGTCCTTGATTGCGCGCATAACGAGATGAGTATCGCCGCATTGCTCGAGACGATGACCGTCGAGCTGGGCGCCGACGTGAAGCCGCGCCTGATATTCGGCTGCCAGTCCGCGAAGGAGTGGGCGAGGATGGTCGCGATGCTCGGGCCGCGCGTGCGCGACGTTACGTTGACCCGCGCCAAACCTAAGGCTCCTCTGGAGCCCGAGGAACTCGTCCCGCAATTCACGGCGTATTGCCCGGCGCGGGTCGAACGCGATCCGATGCGCGCGATTGAGCGGGTGATGTCCGAATTGGCCCCCAGCGACGTGGCGCTGGTTACGGGATCCGTGTATCTTATCGGCGAAGTTTACCCGTACTTTCTGACGCGCGAGGGGCGGAGTGGTTTGTTTCCTGAAGCCGGCGATTAGAACAATCGCGATCGCGGTAATATTGGCCGCGATGCTCTTGCCAGTAGTCGCCGCCGCGGCCACGCCGCCCACCCAGCCAGCCCCGCCCCCAAAAGGAAAAGGATTTCAAGTTCCTGCCCCGGTCCGCGCTGAGCATGAAGCTCCGGTAAACGTCACCGGCCAGGAAACGATCTACGATTCCAAGACCGACACCTTCGTCGTCAAGGGCGACGCAGTGATGACCCAGGGCGGCAGCGTGCTCAAGGCCGACGAAATCGACATCATGCGCCGCGACCGCAAGGCCACCGCGATCGGTCATGTGCATCTGATCGATCCGGAAGTCGAAATGTGGGCGACCAAGGCAACGATAGACATCACCAACGAGACGATGGTGCTGTACAACTCCAAGGTGTTGGCCAAGCAGGATATTTACCATCTCGAGGGCCAGGAGATCATCAAGCAGGAGGGGCCCAACTACGTTGTGAAGAAGGGCTTCTTCACAACCTGCGGATGCGAGAAGGGCACGCCCTCCTGGTCGATAAACGCGGACCAGATGACGGTCAACATGGGGCATACGGGCCACGCCACCAGCGGCACCTTCAACGTTGACGGCTACCCGGTGATTCCGTTCCCGTACCTGGTCTTCCCGGCTGATACCGACCGGCACAGCGGACTGCTGGCCGGGCGCTACGGCGAATCGGGACTGCGGGGCTTCCAATGGCTGCAGCCGTACTACTTGGCGATTAACAAAAGTTCTGACGCGACGGTCGCGCTCGATCTCGAGACCTCGCAGCGAGTCGGGGGCCTGGGCGAATACCGGTTGGTCAACGGCAACGACGATTATTTGTGGGCGGACGGCGCCTACTACAACGAGTCGCTCCGGTCTGAGAGCAATCGCATAAACGACATAGTCGACACTCAGGTCGCCGATCCGCACATTCCGATCGACCGCTTCGGGATAATCGGGATGACGCGGGAGCATATCACGGACAATCTGATCGCATACGGCGACGCGGTCTCCGTCAGCGACAGCTTCTATCTGCGCGAGATGGACGTGTGGACCTTGTCGCGCGGTTTCTTTACCAACAATTTTGGATCGATGCGGAATGCGCAGGCGGACTTCGGGCTGCTCGATCAGTTCGAAAACGCGTACGTCAATGTGAAAGGAATCTGGAACCAGGATCTAATTCAACCGCAACAGTTCGCGTTGCAGCGCCTGCCCGATGCGACGGTGACCGGACGCCAGGAATTGTTCAACAACCTGATGTACGCGGACTACGACGCCGAGGCGGTCGACTTCTACCGGTCCGAAGGGATCGATGGCGGGCGGCTGGATGCCAATCCGCGCGTGACGCTGCCGTGGCGTTGGGGTGACTACCTATGGGGGTACGGACAAATCGGTTCGCAGGGGACGTTCTATGACACCTCCGGTCACAACATCGACATCATTCCGGTCGGAACCATACCTGCGCTCGCATCCGTCAAACCCAGGAACATTACCTGCGCTGACCGCGGCGGCCAGGAACTCATTTGGAACAATTGCGCGGTGCTCAGCGGCGACACCGCCGAAGGAACCAGTGCGCGCCTAATTCCGTACGCCAAGGCCGGAATTTCGACGCTTCTCGATCGCGTTTATGACGTCAACTGGAAGACGGTCGACAAGCTCAAAAATACGATTCAACCGTTTGCGAACTACTACTACGTGCCGAATATCTACCAGGGCAACATGCCCTTGTTCGATGCGACCGATCGTCTGAACTCGCGCAGCCTGGTCACCTATGGCTTCACCACCCGGCTGTTCGCCAAGAGCAGAGAGATGATGCCTGAGGAGACGACCACAGACGCGACTCCGACCGAGCAATTGTCCCAGGAGGATTCGGCGACTGGGCCTATCTCCGAAGAGCCGCCGTCGGACACGGTGGTGCCCCACCCCGGAAGTATTGTTCGCGGGGAGGATCATTCCATGGAGCTCGGCTCGTTGACGGTACAGCAGTCCTACGACATCGGGCACACGGTCGCCAATAACTCGGACATGTCGGACATTCAGGCGCTGATGCACCTCTACCTGACCAACACTGCAACCTTCAGCTCGGAGGTCGACTACAGCCCTCGAGATCATGCCGGAGTCACGCTGGCGAACACCTCGGTCGCTTATCAGCCGCCCTGGTCCACCGCCGGGTCGAAGCTTTATATGGGCAAGGCGCTGCAAGGCTCGTTCATAGAGTTGGTATATGACTATGCCAATCGGAGCGACACGGTGATTCAGGGCACGAACAAGAACGCCGCCGAGTTCGTTTCGGCCATCGCGTACACCGAACTGTTCAACCGGATGGGGTTGTACTTCGCGCCCGAATACGACGTCGCGTCGAATCAATTCCTCTCTACGGAATATGGCCTGCGGCTCAAATCTCCCTGCGATTGCTGGGCGGCGGACTTTGGAGTCACCGATTCGTACAATCCCAACGAAACGCAAATTCAGGTCCAGATAACGCTCGGCGGTTTGGGCTCGGTCGGGCAGCGGCCATTCGGGCGCAATCCCTTCCAGCGCTCGGGCCTGGTTGGCTCGCCGACCGGAGTTCTGCCTACCTACTAAGACGGTCGCCCGCCGGCCGCGGTTCTAGAAATACAGCAACGCGATATCGGTGAGGATCCACAGCGCGACCGCCAGCATTAGCGGCCGATCGTGGATCAACGCGCGGGCGGGGTCGCCGCCTTCGTTGCGCTCGTCGATCAGGTAGAGATAGCGGAGGATTCCGAAGACGACGAACGGCACCGTCAGATAGAGATGGCGGGTTCCGAGCTTCGCTTCGACCTCGGCCGACGCGGTGTAAATCATGTAGCCAACCAGCGTCGCGCCGGCCACGATTGAGATCATCTGATCGACCAAGCGCACGCTGTATTCAGACAGCGCGCTGCGATGAGCGATAGCGTCGTCGCCCAGCGCGATCAGCTCATGGCGTCGGCGCGCGAGCACCAGGAACAGCGCCAACACGAAGGTGATGAAGACCAGCCAGGGCGAGACCTCGACCCGGATCGCGACGCCGCCGGCGAATGCGCGCAATACGAATCCGATCGCAACGGCGATCACGTCGATGATCACCTGGTGCTTGGCCCATAGCGAGTAGAACAGTTGCAGCGCCGCATACAGCAACGCGATACCCACGAAGTCGCGGCCCAGCACGATGCTCAAGAGCACGGCTATCGCGGCGAACGCGAACGCGGCCCTGCTCGCCGCCGCAACCGTGAGATCTCCGCGCGCCAGCGGGCGGTCGCATTTTTCGGGATTCAGCCGATCGGCGTCCCGGTCGGCGATATCATTTAGAACGTAGCCCGCGCTCGAAAGCGCGCAGAACGCGACGAACGCGACTACCGCCCGCACCACGTCGTGCGCAACGAATAGCCGCTGGCCGAATATCAATGCCGCCAGCACCAGCGCGTTCTTGATCCATTGATGGGGCCGCGCGAGGCGAAATATCGCGGCCATCTGGCCGCCGCTAGCGCTGTCATCCAACCTGGTCGCCGCGTTCACTGCACTTCGTTGTATAGCTCCGCGCTTTGCCGTCGCAAGATAGCGCCGACCCTTGACCGCGAGCCGCGTTTGCGAAAACAGTACCGTCGATGAGTACTTCGACACAGGAAAAAACCGGGCCGTCGGCCACAGTGAATCTCGCCGGCCTGAAGCGGTTCCTCGAAGAGCGCAAGCTCGGCGATACCCGCGCACTTCGATCTGAAAACATCTCGTTTGGTCATTCCAACGAGGTTCACCTGATTCATTTCGACGGCAATTCGTGGGCGCTTCGCCGTCCGCCGCGAGGGCCGTTGCTGCCGACCGCACACGACATGATGCGCGAATATCGCGTGATCAAGGCTCTCCAGGACACAGCGGTGCCGGTGCCGCGCGTGTACGCCGTGTGCGACGATCCCTCGTACATCGGCGCGCCGTTTTACCTGATGGAGTACGTGCGCGGGGACGTAGTGCGCGCCGACAACAAGCATTTCGCGCAAACACCGGAGCTGCGCCGGCGCGTCAGCGAGCAAATGGTCGATGTGCTGGTCGCGCTGCAGGAGGTCGACTGGCGCGCGGCCGGCCTCGAAGGTTTCGGACGGCCCGACGGCTACCTCGTGCGCCAGCTCAAGCGCTGGACGGACCAGCTCGAGCGCACGATTCCGCACACGCGCCCGCTGCCAGTGATGGAAAAGGTGAAGGAATGGCTGCGCGCGCGAATCCCCGAGTCGCCGGCGCCAACGATTGTTCACGGCGATTACAAGCTCGACAACGTGATGTTCGATCCGAAAAGCGTAAGCGCGATTGCCGTGCTCGATTGGGAAATGTCCACGATTGGCGATCCGCTGGCCGATTTCGGCTGGATGCTGACCTACTGGCCCGATCCGACCGACCGCGCGTCGGGCGCGGTGGCGAGCATGCAGGCCGCCGAAGGATGGCTGACGAGGCGCGAGATGCTGGACCGATACGAGCGGCGCACCGGGCGCGCGATGCGCGACTTCCCGTTCTACCAGGCGTTCGCGCTGTTCAAGCTCGCGATCATCATGGAAGGCAGCTACGCCCGCTTCGTGCTCGGACAGACAGACGATCCGCTGTTCGCGGGCAGCAAGGAGCGGGTGCCCGCGCTGGCAGATGCGGCGTGGTCGGTGTGCAACTCGGCGTCGAGTCGCTAGCGCGCGGCGGCGTGAAAGATCGATCGCAACCAGCCGCGCGCTTCGGGATATTCGTCGAGGTCCAGCACAAATTCCTGCCCACGCCCGACCGACCGCAAGCGCGTCGAGGTTCCGCAGTCCGTCCAGCGCGCCGGCGCGCCATGATAGGTGAGGGGAGGGCGCTCGCGCGGCTCGAACCATCGCGGCAATTGCCACGCGGAACAATTCGAGCCGGTCTCCGTCAGTGTCAGCTCAGGTCTGATCCGGTCGAAAGTTCCGGCGCCGCTTGCGTTGATGCCGAGTGACGTCAGGCGGTCGCTCGCAAAATAGAGCGTGTTGTTTTTGTAGCGATCAGGTGCGGCGAGATGCGGATGGCCGTTGGCCCATGGAATTTCCGCGACCAGCCCATTGGTGGCGCGAGCGATTCTGCCGACTTGCAGCCATCCAAAGATCACGTGAAGTTTCGGCGCGCTACGGACGAAGCGGAACGTGCTTCCAGCCTGGTCCGCGCAGCGGAAACCTCCGAAAAAGAGAAAGAGGTCGCCGGGGCCAATCTTCTGCTTCGCGAGATGACTCTGCGCGGCGGCAGCCTGCCCGAAGATCGGACGCCATCCTGGGGCACGAGCGACCGAGTCGCGGCGCAAATCGGGATCGAGATGCGCGCCGTCGCCTCGCCTGACTCGGCCTCGCGTCAGGTCTTCGACGATTTGTGCGATTGCCAATCCGTTGAACGATGAAATTTTCGCGTATGTCGTCGACGCTCCCGCATCGGGAATCGGAAGCGAGCACAGTTGACCGTCCAGGATTGGGCTCGCGCATCCGCCGTGCGCCGAGTCGAATCCCTTGCGGCTGAGTATGAGTTTCATCTGAGTCCCATCGCGCCGTCATGCTATATTTCCCGGCGGACTCACGACAAGGAAAACTCCGATGCCCGATTCTGATCTGCTCACCGAACTGGCGCGCTTTATCGAACGCATCACGGCGATCGCGCGGACCGGACTCGCTTTCAAACCCGACGGCTTCGACTCCGAACGCTACGAGGAATTACTAAAGGAGGCCGCCCACATGCATTCGGTCATCGCCGGCGCCAGCGACGGTGATGCGGAAGCGTTGCGCCGCCAATGGCGCGATCAGGTAGTCGCCGGCTACGAAGGATACGTCACGGCGGCGGTGGGATGCGGCGTGATCGCATTCAATGATCGCGACGAAATCCTGATGATTCAGCGGCCGACGGGCAAGTGGTGGTATCCGACCGGGTTCTGCGATGTCGGCGTATCGCCGGCTGAGAACGTGGCGAAGGAAGCACGCGAGGAAACCGGCCTTATCGTCGAGCCCGAGCGTCTGCTCGCGGTAATCGACAACAAGAAGTTTGGATCAGCCGCGCGTCATATCTATTCGATGCTCTTCTACTGTCGAATCGTCGGTGGCGATCTGAAACCGAATCCGCTCGAAGCGCTGGCCGCCGGTTTCTTCCCGCTCGACCGGATCCCGGAGCCGATGCATGGGGTCGATCGCAAGTGGATCGCGTTGGCCCGCGAGTTTCATTTCGACGGCCGCGTCGTGCCTTATTTCGATCCGCTGTGAAGTTCTAGCGAGTAGTCGCTTCGTCCGGGGTGGACTGAGCCTGCATCGGCGCCGGTCCGCCGGTGCTCGCGCCAATTGAAATGATCATCATCCCCTGCTCGTAGCGCGGACCGCCGACGATCAAGGTCCCGTTGTTCTTGAGCTTGAGGTCGGTCGTCATCATCGGGCGCGTGCCGTCGAACAGCACGATCTCCATCGCGATCATGTCGGCGTCGATTGCGCGCGGCTGGACATGGAGAATCTTGCCGCCGGGCAGCGTGAACGCGATCATCTTGCCGCAATCGGTCTGCCCCTCGTTGTGACCGACCAGGCTGTAAGTCGAAAAGCCGAACAGGCCGCGCAGCCGCTTATCCATGCCGCCGAGCCGCGGGTCAGTTCCCTCATTCGTATCGGCCGCCATCACCGAGTCGACGTAAACGTACACCTGCTTAGGCGTTGGCGCCGACTGGGCGTAGGAGGCGCCTGCCTGTCCGAAGGCCGAGATCACGATGATTAGAAAGGTGAGGCTACCGGGACGCAGCGTCATGGCGACCTAGGGCTGATCCGGTAACCAAATAACAGTGGTGTCCCTGCGAGGCTCGCTCCAGACTGCAACCGAATGATTCTCCGACTCGAGCCGCGAGATATCGGCGTGAGAGTCGTTGTCCGCCATCGTAGGCTCGCCGGCGGTCGCACTCGCCACTTGAGCGGGCGCCACTGCGGCGTTGCTAACCGAGCTGGCGATTGCCGCCGGCTGAGTTCCCCGAGTGGCGAATTGTCGGGCCAATGGCGTCATCAGAATTATCGTCACGATCGCGGCCACTGCCGCCGCGCCGCCCCAGGCAATTCCGGAGCCGACGGAGTCCAACTGGCGCCGGAGGAAACGCTCGATTCGCGTCAGCACCGGCTGCGGCAGGCGATCGACGCGGGCGACTACGGCGCTCGAGAAACCGGCGAGCGACGGCTCGGGCGCGAACGATCTGAGGTTTCGGCCCAGCGTCGAGTAGTCGGCCAGGATACCGGTGCAGGACTCGCATCGCGCCAAGTGGAACGCGACTTCCTGCATCTCGTTGGGTTCGAGTTCGGAGTCCTCGAACGCGCCGAGCATCATGCTTATTTCAGAGCATTCCGCCATATAAGTCGCTCAGTTCCCACCCACGTCCTTCAGGATGGTGCGCAGGTGCGTTCGTGCATAGTGCAACCTGCTCATGACAGTTCCTCTTGGGCACTGCAAAACGTCGCTAATTTCGTCGTAAGACATTCCTTCAACTTCGCGTAGAAGTATCACTGCACGATGTTCCGGCGTCAACTCCTCCAGGGCTTGCTTCAAGCGCGCCGAGAGTTCACTGCGGCTGACTTCCTTGAACGAGTCGCCCGAGCTGGTCGGCAACTTGCCGATTTCGTTCTCGGCATCTTCTCCATGAAGGACGACATGGCGTCCCTCGCGGCGCCAGAAATCGATCGCGAGATTAGCCGCGATGCGATAGAGCCAGGTTGAAAAGCTCGATCGGGATTCAAACTTCGAGAGGTTTTCATAGGCGCGAACAAAAGTCTCTTGCGCCAGTTCAATCGCGTCATCCTGGTTGTGCACCACCGCCAGCGCCACTCCTACGACTCGGCGCTGGTATCGTTCCACCAAAACGCCAAACGCCGCCGAATCGCCCTTGCGGGAGCGCTCGATCAGCTCGGCTTCGTCGCCGTCCTGGCGGCCTGGTGTTCTCAACTTGAGTAGACGGTGGGGTGGGCGACTAAATTCAGGGAATTGTTCATGCCGCGTCGCTCATCTCGGCCCAGTTTGGACCGGATTTCAGCTCGACCTTGAGCGGAATTTTGAGCTCAGCCACTCCCTCCATTTCGCGTTTTGCCAGCGCCGCCGCCTCTTGCCACTCGCCCTCTGGCGCTTCCAGCAGTAATTCGTCATGCACTTGCAGAATCATCCGAGCGCCGAGGCTGCGCTCCTTAAGCACCCTGTCCAGCCGTATCATAGCGAGTTTTATCAGGTCTGCCGCCGTACCCTGGATAGGCGTGTTGATGGCGATTCGCTCGGCCTGCGCCCTGGCGCCGCCGGGCTGCGCGTTGAGCTCGGGCAGATACCGCCGCCTCCCGTACATCGTCGTTACGTATCCAGTCGTGCGCGCGATACGTACCGTGTCGTCCAGCCATGCGCGCACTCCCGGCAGCCGCTCGAAGTAGCGCTTGATGTAGTCCGAGGCCTCCGCCAGCGGAATCCCCAGTTCGCCCGCCAGCCGTTGCGACCCCATCCCGTAAATGATTCCGAAGTTTATCACCTTCGCCTGCCGCCGCGCCTCGGCGTTGACCTTGTCCGATGTGACTCCCAACAGCTCAGTCGCGGTGCGGATGTGGATGTCCTCGCCGGTATTGAACGCATCGACCAACGTCTTGTCGCCCGACAGATGAGCCATCACGCGCAGATCGATTTGCGAATAATCCGCGGACACGAAGACGCTGCCCGGCTTCGGCACGAACGCCCGGCGAATCCGGCGGCCCTCGATGCTGCGAGTGGGGATGTTCTGCAGATTCGGATCGCTCGAGCTGACGCGTCCGGTCGGCACCAGCGCCTGATGCCAGGTGGTGTGGATTCGGCCGGTGCCCGATCGGATCACCTCGGACAGGGCGTCGGCGTAAGTGGATTTCAATTTCGATATGGTGCGGTATTCGATCAGCTTGCGCGGCATGGGATGCACTGCGGCAAGCTTCTCGAGCGTATCGGCATCGGTGGAGAATCCGCTCTTCGTCTTTTTCAGGCCCTTGGCCGACAGCTTCAGATGAGTAAACAGCACGTCGCGCAACTGCGTGGGCGAGTTGAGATTGAACTCGCGGCCCGCCAGCTCGTAGCACTCGCGCTCGAGCCGATTTATCTCCTCGGCAAATTCCTTCGAGATGACTTTGAGCGCGTCGCCGTCGATTCCGATTCCGGCGGTTTCCATTTCCGCCAGGATCGGCGCGATCGGCATCTCGATCTCGTTGTACATCGCCGTGAGCGCGTCGGCTTCCAGACGCGCCGCCAGTGCTTCGCGAAGATTCCTCACCAGCGCCGCATTGCTGCCCGGAGGACTGCTGGCGCCGAGCGGCGCGAGGTACTCGTGATACAAATGCGTGAGCGACGGCTCGCCCTGTCCCGAATTGATCAGAAAGCCCGCGAGCATCGTGTCGAAATCGACGCCCTTCAGCGCGATTCCATGCCGCGCGAACGCTTCGATCTGATGCTTGAGGTCGTGGCAGGATTTGGGCGGACTCGCGGAGCTGAGAATCGCCGACGCGCTCGCAATCCCATCATGTTCGACAACAATCGTCGTGTCCGCGCTCGCGATCTGCAGCGTTTCCTCGCCGACTTCGGCGGCTGAGAGATCAACCGCAATGCGTGGCGCGCTCGCGAGAGTGTTGAGCGCGTCGGCGAGATCCTTTCCGCTGACGGCGGCCGCCGGTTTCGCAGTCGATTCGAGGCCCGGTAGTTCCACCTGCGACGGCGAGATCTCGCGAATGATCGAATTGAACTCCAACTCGCGCAGCAGTTCCGCCGCCGTGCTCTCGTCCACACCCTGCCACGCGAACTCATCGGGCTCGACCTTGAGCTGCATGTCGGTCTCGATGCGCACCAGTTTTCGCGAGAGGTCCACGGCCGCGCGATGCTCCCCGAGCAGGCCTGCGACTTTCTTCGCGCCGCGAATTCCAGATTCTTCAATCCGATCGAGGTTCTCGTACAGTTGCTTGATTCCGCCGAATTTCTGAATCAGCGCCGCCGCGGTTTTCTCGCCGACCCCCGGCACGCCCTTGATGTTGTCGATCGTGTCGCCCGTCAGCGCCTGGATATCGACCAACGCCGATGGCTCAACGCCGAAGCGCTCGCGCACCTCGCGCGCCCCGATCCGCCGATCGCGCATCGTGTCCCACAGCGTTACGTGCGGCCCGACCAGCTGCATGAAATCCTTGTCGGCCGTGATGAGCGTGACGACGAAATCCTCCTTCGCCGCGCGCTTGGCCAGCGTGCCGATCACGTCGTCAGCCTCAAAGCCCTCGATCATCAGCGACTTGATCCTGAATGCCGCGACCGCGCGATGGATATACGGAATCTGCACGATCAGATCGTTGGGCGCCTCGCTGCGGTTCGCCTTGTAGTCGGCGAACAGGTCGTCGCGAAAAGTTCTTTTCGGCGAATCGAAGACGATCGCGATATGCGATGGGCGCACGTCCTTGAGCAGCTTCAGCAGCATCCGGATGAAGCCGTACACCGCCTGGGTCGGCAGCCCGCGCGAGGTATTCATCGGCGGCAGCGCATGAAACGCGCGGAAGATGTACCCGGAGCCATCGACCAGAATCAGTTGCTTGCGTTCAGCGGCCATCAATCGAAACTATCCGATACAGTTCGCAAAACAAAAGCGTCGCGAGGGATGGTTGTTCCATCGCTCGTGCGTGCTGCTTGCTGCAAGCGAGTCATCGGCGTACACAGGCCGTGTGTCGTTTTAGCCCTTTCTGAAATTTAGGAACTCATCAACTGGTCGAAAGTACAACCACGGCGATGACAGGGGGGATTCCATGGCGATGACACCGATCGAACGGCAGCAGCGGTTTGTCAAGCTGGCAGCACTCCACGCCGAGGATTTCAAGACCCGCACTGCTCGGCATGACCGTGAGAACAGCTTCCCCTTCGAGAATATCGAGGCGATGAAGACCTCCGGTTACCTCAACATGACCATCCCGGAGGAATTCGGCGGCGGTGGCGCCAATTTGCTGGACTTCGTCCTGGCGCAGGAACGGCTTGCCCAGGGAGATGGACCTACCGCGGTCATGGTCAACATGCATTTGTTCAATGTAGGGCTGCGCTCTGACCTATGGCGGCTCGGTGATGAGAAACAGCGGCCGATTCTGGAAGCCAGCGCTCGCGGCTCTATCATATGCTCGGGCACCAGCGACCCTAGGATGAACACAGTGGTTGGCTTCGCCGGGCTCAACGACACCAAGCGTTCGGCCGAGAAGGTAGAGGGAGGCTACCGGGTCAACGGCCGGCCCGGATTCAGCACCCTGTGCGTGTGCGCGGATTTTTTTGAAGAGACGGCGCACTACGACGATCCGGCGAGAGGACCGCAGTGTTTGTACTTTGCCATGCCCGCAAAAACCGCAGGTATCAAGATCCAGAACAACTGGGACACAATGAGTATTCGATCTTCATTGAGTCATGACACCGTGTGGGAAAATGTCTTCGTACCGGAGGAGCACGTGACGGAGCGCCCCGCGCGCGGCTGGGATAGCTACAACAATGTTTTTGTCTCGTGGTTCATGACCTCAATTTCGGCCTGCTATCTGGGGATCGCACAAGCTGCCCGGGATCATGCGATCAATTGGGCGCGCGAACGGACCCAGTTTCCTATCGACCGCCCAGTGAGCCACTATCCCGGGAACCAGTTCATGGCCGCTGAAATGGACGTAGGACTGAAAGCGGCTCGGGCCATGCTGCTCCAGACTGCGAGTCCGTTGTGTGAAGCTTCACATCGAGCCAATCCTCCATTGCCGGACTTGCTCGCCTGCGAACACTTTGTGACAGAAACCGCGGTCGGCGTGGTGGACAAGGCGGTGCGCATCGCAGGCGGCGCGGCTATCGCGCGTTCGAGTCCACTCGAGCAGCTCTACCGGGACGTCCGCGCAGGCATTATCCACCCGCTCGCGGGGTACGACTCGCTCGGCCTGATTGGGAAGATGGCGTTCGGTATCGCGCCTGACACGATCCCGCGCTGGGTGTGAGGGCCGCAGCGAGGGGAAAAGGGCTTGCGGCTTTTCCCGCATACACGACATTTGCAAGACGTTAAATATGTCCGATGTCAGATCGTTGTATTGACAGTTTGGCGTGGCGTGTTTAATTAGACGGTTGCCTTGTGGTTGATCGAATTGCCGTGCGGGCCGCTTCGTCAATTGTTTACGAAATGGGACGACCTGAATGATTGAGGTTAAAAACCTAACTAAAGCCTACGGCAACTTTGTCGCGATAAAAGACGTATCGTTCAAGGCAGAGAGCGGTTCTATCCTCGGTTTTCTCGGCCCCAACGGCGCCGGCAAGACCACCACGATGCGGATCATCACCGGCTACATGCCCGCGACCGCCGGCACCGTGCTGATTGACGGGCTCGACATATTTTCGCAGTCGCTCGAGGCGCGCCGCAAAATCGGCTACCTGCCTGAAAATCCGCCGCTCTATCCCGACATGCGCGTTGAGGCCTATCTGCGGTTCGTCGCCAAACTCCGCGATGTCCCGCGGGCGAAGATCGAGTCGGCGCTCGAGCACGTGCTCGACGTTTGTGGCCTGACTGACATGTCGCATCGGATTTGCGGCCAGCTATCCAAGGGCTATCGCCAGCGCGTTGGCCTGGCGCAAGCGTTGATTCACGATCCGCCCGTATTGGTGCTCGACGAGCCGACCATCGGCCTCGACCC
>DATNLS010000271.1:0-10102 GCA_035602775.1 Candidatus Acidiferrales bacterium
CTTTTTCTCTTTTTTCCCGCGATTGTTCCCCTTCCCTCGAGGTAAGAGGTTACCTCCAACAATGCGGTTCCCCTTCCCTCGAGGGAAGGGGTTAGGGGTTAGGTTCCTTGACGGCGCCGTTTCCCGCCACCGAACCGGTGCGCCTCAGCTCTCCCGGCGCGACTCGAACTCCTTCTTCGCCGATGCCAACAGCTCCGGCTCTGCGAGCAGATCGTACGCCGTCATCGCCATCGCCTTCGCCACACGAATCATCGCGTCGTAGCCGCGCTTCGAGTCGGCGTGCGCGACGAACGCGTCTTCGTGGCAATTGCCGTCGCCATGGCGCGCGATCGCGAACGACGGATGTATCGCGGGCATCACGTGACTGACGTCGCCCATGTCGGTGCTGCCGGTCGGGATGTTCTCCGGCGCCTCGGCGGATTTCGTGCCGAGCAGTTCGCTATGCGCCGCGTATCGGTGCGCCATGCTGAGATTGTTGATCAGATTCTTATAGCCGCCTTCGACCACGTGCTCGACTCGCGTCCCGGTCGCCATCGCGGCAGCCTCGGCGCATCTGATCACCCGCTCGCCGATCTCCTTCGCGTACTTGCTGCTCTTCGCGCGCGCCAGGAACAGGCACTCGGTCAGCTCCGGGATAATATTCACCGCCTGCCCACCGTTGGTGATGATGCCGTGAATGCGCGAGCCGTCGCGCAGATGCAGCCGCATCGCATCGACGCTCTGGAAAGTCTGGATCACCGCGGCCAGCGCGCTCGATCCATCCCACGGCGCCAGCGCCGCGTGCGCGCCATGACCGTGAAACGTGAGCTTGAGATGCTGGGTGGCGAGCGCGGGCATCGTGCAGAATTCCGCGTCGGTCGGATGCGCCATCATGGCCGCATCGACGCCTCGGAGCGCGCCCTTGTCGATCAGAATGATCTTCCCGCCGCCGCCTTCTTCGGCTGGCGTGCCGAGAAAAACGATCCGCCCCGGAAGGCTCGCGATACTCTTCAATCCCGCGACCGCGCTGAGCGCGGCGCCGGCGATCAGGTTGTGCCCGCACGAATGCCCGTTGGGGAGAGCGTCGTACTCGGCGAGAATTGCAACCGCGGGCCCTTTGCCGCCGAACTCGGCGCGAAACGCAGTCTTGAGGCCGCCAACTTCGCGCTCGACCTCGAGTCCCAGTTCGGTCGCGGCCTTGGTCAGTATCCCGGCGGCGAAAACCTCCTGGAACTTGAGCTCAGGATGCTCGTGAATCTCGTGGCTGAGCGCGACCACTTTGTCGCGGTAATTATCGATCGCGCGCGCGATCTCGGCGTGAGCGTCCATACGTGTGCTCCTCTCGATGCGGCTAGCATTGTGAGTAGCACCGACCGCGCGAATTATCCAAGCCGGGTGCCGGCGGACTGGCTAAGTCGGCCATTCACGTTGGTAGAACTCGACCATCTCGGCTTCGACCCGAGGCGGGAACTTCAAACCGTACTTTTCAAACGCGGCGCCGGCGAGGTTGCAAATCTTCCGGAAAATCTCGACGTGCAAATCGCGCATCGCGACGCGATCGTTAGCCCGCACTGACGTTTCGATTCGATCGACCAGCCGCGCACACTCGTCGCGCTGCGCCGGCGGCAGCAGCTTTGCGCGCGTGAACATGTTGCGATGGAACGCGCGGCGATCCGTTTCCAGCAGCATCAGCGGGACGATCGCCGTCTCGACCAGCAGGATTTCGTTGAACAGGAACGTGTTGATTTGCCCACGCGCGAGGATTCTTACCGGCCACGTCGCCCCTTGCAGCAACCCCATCACATTGAACTGGAGCGCTTGCTTGATCGCGGCGTCTCCGAGGTCGTCGCCGATTTTCAAGCACTCGTAGATTTCCAGCGCGCCCCAAAGCTGCTTCACCGCGACGCGCGGCCTCGCGCCAAGGCCGCTCTCTTTCTCGAAGAACACATCGAGCTTCACCGGTCCTTCGATCAAGCAGCCGACGCCGAAGACGCCCATGATCTCGAGTGACGCGAGGATCGGCGCGACTCGCTCAATCTCGCGACGCCGGCCGTTCCATACCTCGTCCCAGGCACTCTCGACAACGCAAAGATGCAAGTCGATATCGGAGTACGCGTCCGCGGAACCATCGGCGAGACTCCCTTCGAGCCATCCAGCAGGGAAGCGCACATCGGCCGAGAAAATCGCTATCGCGCGCTCGAGCAACTCGCCGCGCCGAGTCGCAAATGGAACATCAACGCTCATTGGGCACCGTCCCGAAACTGAAGGTAAACGCGCTTGCGGCGACCGTGTGGCAGTTCCTCCCCTTATGCAGGAAATCGCGCTCCAGTTCGCGCTTGATCTCCTTGTCAGCCTCCTCTGGCAAGACGCCGCGCGCGATCCACGTCTGACGCCAGCGGTCGATCTCCGCCTCGTCAGTAGGCTGATAGCCAAGTCCCTCGCTGCACATCGCCCGAAAGATCTGCTCCTTCTCCGGCGTATCCACTGGCGGAAAGAGGAGTACGACCGAGTCGCTGACCCGGGCCTGCACATTCTCCAGTCCCAGGCGATGCATCAGGACCGGCATCTTCATCCCGATGTTGTAGTCGATGCCGCTTTCGCGCCGGATGCTGCGGTTGACGGCCCGGAAAACGTCCAGGCGACTATTTTCCTGCTCGTTAGTTTCTTCGATATGCAGCAGCGCATTGTGTCCGTTGCGATTTGCGTCGCAGGTGATCACCAGTCCGCCGGGCCGAGTCGCGCGTATCATCTCGCGGATTGCTTGCCCAGGATCGGGCACGTGCATGAGAACGAGATGAGCGATCGTCACGTCGAAATGGGCGTTGCGCAATGGAGCGTGAAGCACCTCGCCTCGTACAAACGAGATCGGGTAGGGAGACCCGGTGAAAATCTCTTTGCCCTTGGAAACGAGCGCGGCGGCGGAATCAAATCCAGTGTAAACGGTTCCACTCGACAGCAGCGGCAGAAGCATCGAGGCGAAACGGCCATAGCCGCATCCGAACTCGGCGATCTTCTGCGGTTGGCGGTCGATTCGCCAAACTTTGCTGACCAGGAATTCGAGGTAGTCGGGATTATGTGTGAGCACCCGGCTCGCGCGCAGCGACTCGAATCTGTCCTCCCAAGTTTCAGGCATACTCTACGGTCGGATGCGGGGTGCTGGCTGCGTCATCATGTCGGGCACTGGCTCGCCCTTTTCGGCTTGGTGCTGCGCGTAGTCCTGCACTGCGGTCAAAATTCCCGCGACCGCCTTTCCGAACATCAGGTCGCGATTCTCTCGCGCCCAGTCATTGGAGTACTTGACCCCTTCGGCCACCTGGCCCTGGAATTGAGGCGCGACGTAGCGTGCGAACAGCTCGTAGGAGCGCAGCGTCTTTTCGCGCGTGGTCCATTCGTGCGCGAGTCCGAGGATGCCGCCGAAGCCGCCGGTCGCCTGCTGTAGTTCCTTGATTCTCGCGATAGCGTCGTCCGGCGTTCCGACGAAAATGCCGCCGCGCCCGTTCATCCGATCGATGTTCATCTCCTCGACCGGCTGATTCGGGTATTCCTCGAACTGAACGCGCGTGCCGAGCGTGTCGATAAAATATTCGCGAATCCAACGGTTGGCGCCGTCGCGAATATCGTTCATCGCCTCTTCGCGCGTCTCCGCGAGATGAATCGGGAAAACCATCCGCCAGTTTTTACGGTCAACCGTCTTGCCATGTTCGGCCGCCGACTCTTCCGCCATCGCCCAGCGCTTCATCAGATCGTCCAGGCCGCCCGGGGCGTAGGATGAGACCGACAGCACGCCGCATCCGAGCTGTCCTGCCGCGACCATCCCCGACGGCGAGATTGTGCTCGCGACGAAGACCGGCATGTGCGGCTGCTGGAACGGTTTCACCTGCAGGTGCGCGTCAACCAGCTTGAAGTACGATCCGTCGATCGAAATTTTGCCCTGCTCGGTGAACAGCCGCAGGATCGCGGTGACGCCCTCGATCATCCGCTTGCGCTGCGTGGTCGAGTCGATTCCCTGCATGTGCGCGTCGGCCGCCAGCGCGCCCGGACCGCATCCGAGCATCACGCGTCCGCGGGTCAGATGGTCGAGCAACGCGAAGCGGTTGGCGACGTGGAAGGGGTGATGATACGGAATGCTGACCACCCCGGAGCCGAGCATGATGTGCCGGGTGCGGGTCGCGGCGACCGCCATGAAAATTTCCGGCGACGGAATTATTTCCCATCCCGATGAATGATGCTCGCCGATGAACGCCTCTTCGTAGCCGAGCTGGTCGAGCCATTCGATCAATTGCATGTCGCGCTCGAAGCAGAGCGTGGGGTTTTCGCCGACGCGGTGAAAGGGCGCGATAAAAATTCCGAACTTCATCATTTCTCCTTGTCGGGCAGGGCTCGAGCGGCCGCCTCGGGCCGCGAACGGTGGATCAGGTTACGACGAAAGCAGAACGCGAGACAAGAAACCGATCCCGCGGCGCCCAACCTAAACGATCGTTCAGGAATGATTCGCGGCCGGCGAGCGATGAAGATGCTTCGCACAGGTTTGCGCTTGAAACTTTGCCATCGCGAATTCGTCAGAAATGAGAGAGGATCCTTCCTCAACTGCGTAGAAAAAATGACCCGCTTGCCCAATGCAGCAGCAAATAGGATCATAATTTCCTGAGCGTTTGCTGCCTAAGCGGAGCGCATACATCGCGATGACCAGGATTCCAGAAATTACCCGCAAATCGATTTCCGCAATCACCGTCATTTTGTTCGCGCTGGCGATCACGATTGGCGCAGTCGCTCCCGTCGCAGCGCAGCAGATGCAGCAGGGGCTGGGAAATCCGCCACCGCCATCGAATCCGCCAGCGCTCGAAGTGATCCCCCATAGCCAGGGCAAGGAAACCTCGACGCTCGAGTTGCCGTCGATGCCGGCGAAGCAGGGCACTGACGCGCTCAACCTCCCGCCGCAGATTCCGCAGGGTGGCCAGACGCTCGAGATGCCGACCCGCGAGCTGCGCCAGCAACCCGGTTACGAACAAGTTACGGTGACGGTGACCGAGCCGAGCGGCACGTATATTACCGGGCTGGAAAAGAGCGATTTCAAACTCTACATGGATGGCCAGCAGCGCCCGATCGAATTTTTTCGGCAGGATCTGAACACGCCGGTGTCGGTCGGTATCCTGGTGGACACCTCGGGCAGTATGACGCCCAAAATTCCACAGGCGCGCGCCGCAATCGCGGAGTTCCTGCACGATTTGAACGACAAAGACGACGTCTTCCTGTTTGCGTTCTCCAGCCATCCGTTCCTGCTCCAGCCCTTCACGATCAATCACGACCTCGTGATGCGCCGGCTCGCGTTGCTGCACGCATACGGACAGACCGCGTTGTTCGACGTGATTATGGAGGGACTGCAGATGGTGCAGCGCGGGCGCTATGACAAAAAAGCGCTGCTCGTGGTCACCGACGGAATGGACAACACCAGCGCCTCGACGGTGAATGACGTCGTCGCGCAGGCGCGGCGCATGGGCGTGCTCGTGTACTCGATCGGAATCGGCGATCCCAACGAGAGCACCGGTGGACTGCAGGTCGGCCCGTTCATAATCGGCGGCGATGACAGCGAACACGTCGATGCCGAGACGCTGCACACGCTCTCGACCGAGACCGGCGCCAAGACCTACATCATCCGTCAGGCCGGCGACGGCGAGGCGCTGCGCCGCGCATGCGAGAACATCAGTCTCGAGCTGCGCGAGCAGTACACCATCGGATTCCTCGCGCCCGATCCCAGCGCGGGCGGATATCGCAGCCTGAGAGTCGACGTCCCCGGCAAATCGGGCGCCGATGTCCGCGTCCGCAAGGGAATCGAAGTCGGATCAACCTCGCCGTCCACTGGCGTGGACCCGTCGTTGGCCGGCGTACCCTGATCGATCCAGCCCGCCGCTCAAGGTTACTCAGACTTTTTCGATAGGAACGGCACGACCAGCGCGCGATCTGGATCAGGCATCAGGTTCAGGAATTTCATCTCAGCGAAATCGCCGACCAGCTGGAAGCCGGAGAAGGCCGCATTGTCAACGCGGATTCGCCGGAAGTGCGCGAGTTCGAGCCGCATGAAATAGCACAAGATGGTGCGGATTATGTCGCCGTGCGAGACGAACAGGATGCGCTTGTCGTTGTTGTCACCGACTGCGCGCCGGACCGCCTCGACGCCTCGCGATTGAACCTGCGCGATCGTCTCGCCGCCGGGCGTCGGCGTGTCGAGCGGATGGTCGCGATAGTTCAGGTAGTCGGCGTCGTGGATCAGGTCGTCGTACACCATCCCTTCCCAGCGTCCGTATAGAACTTCCGACAGTTGCGGATCTTCGGCCATCGGAACGCTGCCGACGCCGGCCGCGATTATCTCGGCTGACTGCCGGGCACGCGCCAGCGGACTCGTGACTATCAGCTCCGGCTTGAGCAAGCGTGCGAAGGGAATCGACGCTGTTACCTGCGCCCGTCCCTCAGCATCGAGCTCGATCGGATTGCGGCCCATCACGCGCCCCTCGCGGTTCCACGCGGTCTCGCCATGGCGCATAAACAGCGCGACTCCTCTCATCCCGTTGCCACCTCTCAATTTTTCCGCGACGTAAAACGGTCCCAGCGCCATCTAGGGTTCCTCGGGTGATGAAATGCCGCCCAAAGAAAAGCGGCGGGCCATCGCTCATCGCGCCCGCCGCAATCAAACCAGATTTTCGACCGTGCTGACAGTCGCGATTGTGTTACCGCGCCGACGCTGCCACGTTCGCATGCGTGGTTTCGTCCGCATGCGCGGTGCCGTTGGCAGGCGCGCCCACACCGCAGAACGCTTCGTAGTCGATCAGGGTCGTTTGCGTAGGATGCTCGCTGCAGACGGGGCACTTCGGATCTTTGCGAATTTTCAAAACTCGCACGAAGTCCTTGTCCGACAGCGTGTCGAAGTAAACCATTTTGCCGATCAACGGAGAGCCCGCGCCGATGATCAACTTGATTGCCTCGAGCGCCTCGATCGATCCGATCAGTCCTGGAATGGCGCCGAGCACTCCGGCTTCCGCGCACGACGGCGCCATGTCCGGCGGCGCCGGCTCCGGATACAGGCATCGGTAGCACGGTCCGCCCTTGGCCGGGTAGAAAACCGTCGTGTTGCCTTCGAAGCGGTAGATCGCGCCGTCCACCAACGGCTTCTTCGAGAACACGCACGCGTCGTTGATCAGATATCGCGTCGGGAAATTGTCGCCGCAGTTCACGACGACGTCGTAATCCTTGACGATGTCCATAACGTTGTCGGACGTGAGCCGTACGTCATGACGAATCACCTTGACGCCGGGATTCAGCGCGTTGATCGCCTTCTGCGCGGATTCGGTCTTCGGCGTGCCGACGCGATCGGTCGTGTGAATTATCTGCCGCTGAAGATTCGACATATCGACCACGTCGAAATCCACCAGCCCGAGCGTGCCGACCCCCGCCGCCGCCAGGTACAGCGCCGACGGCGATCCAAGCGCGCCGGCGCCGAGCAAAAGCACCTTGGCGTCGAGCAGCTTCGCCTGTCCCTTCTCGCCGACTTCGGGGATAACGAAATGGCGCGAGTAGCGGGTCAGCTCGTCGGCGGTGAACGCGCGATCCGCGATCCACGGCAGCCCGCGATCCTTCCACGCGCTGAAGCCGCCCGTCATGTTGTACACGTTCTCGTAGCCGAGCTCGCGCAGCGTGCGCGCCGCCAGCAGTGATCGCGTGCCCGACGCGCATTGCAGAATCACCGGCGTCTTGTGGTCAGGAACCTTCTCTTCGATTCGAAGCTCGAGGAATCCGCGCGGAATCGCGACCGCTTGCGGAATATGCCCTTGCCGCCATTCGTCGCTCTCGCGCACGTCGATCAACACGGTACCGGGCTTATCGATCATCCCGCGCGCTTCGTCGATTCCGATTTGCTTAATCGTCGAGCGTGCTTCGTCGAGAATATTCTTGGAAGTTTTCGCCATAAATTTTCCCGTCCCGATCCGTCGGCGGATTCAGTTTCAATATACAACTATAACCACGAGCGTGAGTCACGCCGCGCGGCGGCGCGTCATCCGCCAATCATTCGGTGCGATTCGACCAGCGTGCGCAGAAAGCTGAGCACTTGCGCCGCATGCCCGCGCGGCGTCACCTCTTGAAAGATGCGACGGATGCGGAGATCGCTGTCGAACACGAAAGTCGATCGCGTCGCATACTTGCCGTTGAGCACGCCGAACGCGGTCGCGAGCTTTCCATCCACATCCGCCAGCAGGATGAACGGGAACGCGTGCTTTTCGGCGAACGCGCGATGACGCTCGGCCGAGTCCGTGCTCACGCCGACGACTACGCAATCCAGTGCCTTGAACTGCTCGAAACTGTCGCGAAACTCCTTGCCCTCGACGGTGCAGCCGGGCGTGTCGTCCTTCGGGTAGAAATAAACGACGAGGTTGTGGCCGTGAAAATCCTTGAGCCGGCGCAACTCGCTGCGAGCGTCGGGCATCGCGAGCTCGAGCGCCGTCGAAAGATCCGGAATGCTGTTCGGGTCAGCCTGCGGCATGCGCTTCGGCCTCGGCAATCGATCGCCGCTTGGTGAACTTGATTGCCGCGTTATCGATATTGATCGAGCACAGCGACCCGCACATCGTGCACACGTTCGAGCCCGCCGCCTCGCTCTCTTCCTTGTAACGGCGGGCCTTGTCCGGGTCCATCGCCATCGCGTACATGCCTTCCCAGTTGAGCAGTTTGCGGTATCGCGACATCTGATCGTTCCAGACTTTCGCCGCGCGCACGCCCTTGACCAGGTCGCCCGAGTGAGCCGCGATTCGCGTCGCAATCACGCCTTCGCGCACGTCGTCGATATCGGGCAGCCGCAGATGCTCGGCCGGCGTCACGTAGCAGAGAAAATCGGTGCCCGCTGCCGACGCGATCGCGCCGCCAATCGCGCCCGTGATGTGATCGTAGCCCGGCGCGACGTCGCAGGTGAGCGGGCCCAGCACGTAGAATGGCGCGCCGCCGCAAACCCGCTTCTCGAGCTTCACGTTGGCCTCGATTTGATCGAGCGGCACATGGCCGGGACCCTCGATCATCACCTGCACGCCCATCGCGCGCGCGCGATCGGCCAGTTCGCCCATTAGCAGCAGCTCTCCGATCTGTCCGCGATCAGTAGCGTCGCCGGTGGCGCCAGGACGCAGTCCGTCGCCGATAGAAATCGTCACGTCATGCTCGCGCAGCACCGCGCAGACCTCGTCGAAATGCTCGTAGAGCGGATTCTCGTTGCCGGTGCGCTCGATCCACGCCGCCAGCATCGCACCGCCGCGCGACACGATGCCCTCGATTCGCTGATGCGCGCGCAGCCGCTTGACGCTCTCGCGCGTGACGCCACAGTGCAGCGTCATGTAATCGACGCCCTGGCGCGCCTGCCGCTCGATCACGTCGAGAAAGTACTCGGCCTCCATCTCCATGATCGAGCGCTCGGAGCCGAGCTGGTAAATCGGCACGGTGCCGAGGATCACGGTGCATCGCGACAGGATCTCCGCGCGGATTTTGTCGAGGTCGGTGCCGGTCGAAAGGTCCATCACCGAGTCGGCGCCGTAGCGGACCGCGGTGTAAAGTTTCTCGACTTCCTCATCGAGCAACTGATGGAAGTTGGACGCGCCGATGTTTGCGTTGACCTTGGTGCGAAGGCCTTTGCCGATTCCGATCGCGCGGAAATCGTGATGGAGGTTGTGCGGGATCACTACTTCGCCGGTGGCGACCAGCGCGCGAATTTCTTCGGGCGCGAAGCCTTCGTCCTCGGCAACTTCAGTCATCTGACGGGTAATAATATTTTTGCGGGCGGCTTCAATCTGGGTCATCGCGTTACCTCCGCGGCCGGCTCGGGGTCCGGCCATGGATCTCAAAGTATAGCTCAATCGTCGCCGTACTCGATGCCGTTCTTCTCGCACAGCGCGCGCAGTTGCTGGATCATCCGCTCCGCGCGCGCCAGATGCGCCACCGCGATAAAATTGGCGAGCGCCACGAGCGTCAGCGCCGCCGTTGCCCAGTACATATGGCCGAGCACGTCGCCGCCGTGAATCACGCCGACGCCCTTCGCGTAAGCGATAAACAAAACGATCAGGCCCGCCAGGGTCAGGCCGATAGTCACTCGCGT
>DATNLS010000223.1:0-16144 GCA_035602775.1 Candidatus Acidiferrales bacterium
GTGGAAACGGGATCTGGGCGGCGAGCGCCTTGCGATTCGGCTCGGGCAATCCCGCCAGCATCGGCGTCTCGAAAGTTCCCGGCGCGATCGTGCAGATGCGGATACCGAGCGACGCGAGGTCGCGCGCTATGGGCAGCGTCATCGAAACCACCCCGCCCTTCGACGCCGAGTAAGCAACCTGCCCTATCTGTCCGTCGAACGCCGCGACCGATGCGGTGTTGATGATCACGCCGCGCTCGCCGTCGGCGCCGGGCTGATTCTTCGCCATCTGTGCCGCCGCCAGCCGCGTGACGTTGAAGGTACCGACGAGGTTCACCATGATCACCTTAGTGAACAGGTCGAGCGAGTGCGGGCCCTCCTTGGTCACGGTGCGCATCGCGCGCCCGATGCCGGCGCAGTTCACAGCGATTTGAATCGAGGAAAATTTCGCGACCGTTTTCGCAATCGCGTCCGTCACCTGGTCGGTGGAGGCGACATCGGCTTCGACGAACAGCGCGTTTGCGCCGATCGACTCGGCGACCTTCGGGCCGGGCGACGATGGCAAGTCGAGAATTGCGACCCTGGCGCCGGCTGACGCGAATTCGCGCACAGTTGCTTCGCCGAGTCCTGAGCCGCCACCGGTCACAAGCGCGACCGCATTTTTGAGATTCATATCAACCTCGCGGAGCTGAGTGGTGTGAACGCGACGAGATTAGGATTGCGAAAGTCACGATGCAACTCCGACGGCGAGGGGAGTCTCTCGCAAAACTCTCTCCGTGCACGAGGCAGGTCGATGGACAATCAGATCGAAGCTTCCTGTTGGTGCGGCGGCCGTGGCATTTCGAGCATTCGCCTGGCGGCGGCGACCGCCGCGCTCGAGCCGGCCAGTTCGAGGATGTCGCCGGGGCGCAGGATTTCGTCGCCGGTCGGGACGACCACTTGGGAATCCGCACGGCCGATCGCGACCACCACCGCGCCGCTGTTCGTGCGCAGGTCCAGCTCGGACAGCTTTTTCCCAACGCCATCGCTGTCTGCGCGCAGCGGGACAGGCGTGATCATGCCGATGCCGGGGACTTCGTATGATTTGCCTCCCGCATCTGCAGGGGCGCCGCGTAGCGCGGAGGCGATCAGGCGCGTGGCATCGCGGAGCTGGCCCTGCATCTGACGCGCGCTCCGAGTCACCACGAAGATCATCAAGACGAGCGTGACTACTATGATTCCGATTCCTTCAACCGGCTCCATGAATGGCTGAACGATCGCGAGCAGCGGGACCGCGGCGACGAGCAGAATCGTGATCTGGAGGACTTCGATCAACGCGCTCATCGCGGGTGCGCCACTTGCTGGAAGTTCGGCGAATGCGCGCGCCGCGAGCGCAGTCGCCAGCCGTCGCGACGCGAAGTACATGGCGGCCGCGGGCACTACGCATAGCAACAGCGCGAACGCGTCCACGTAGAGACCGGCGGAGAAATACGGAAGGTGCTCGAGCTCTGCGACGGTCGTGGTCACATCGAACGGATCGCGTTCATTCAGGATAAGAATTGCACCAATCAGGACCGCACTCGACACGATTGCGGCCGTAGGCCACGCGATAGAAACTGCGTCGCGCGCGGGCTGTCCGGCGCCACGAATCTGTTCGAGCCACGAGTCGTAGAGCGCCTCGAGCACCTTGAGCGGACGCGGCATGTGCGCCGAAATGTATTCGGCGACCGGGATCGATCCGCGAATCATGTAGGGCGTCAGGAACGTGGTGATGGCCGACACGGCGACGGCGATTGAGTAAAGAAATTCGCGCGTCGCACCGGTCTTCAGCCCGGCGCCGGCGATGATGAACGAAAACTCGCCGATTTGCGCCAGGCTCATGCCCGCTTCAATCGAGGTTTTGGTGCCGACGCCGCTCAGGATCGATGCGAACGTCACACCGATAATCTTTCCGCCGACCACGGCGGCCGTGAGCACGATCAGCGCCTGCCAGTGCTCCACGATTAGCGTCGGATCGATCATCATGCCGACAGAAACGAAGAACACCGCGCCGAAAATGTCGCGCAACGGCGCCACCAGATGCTCGATTTGCCCAGCCTCACCGGACTCCGCGACCAGCGAACCCGCCAAGAAGGCGCCGAGCGCGACCGAATAGCCTGCGTGCTCCGCCAGGATCGCAAACGCAAAACAAAGACCCACGACCGTGACCAGGGTCGTCTCAGGCCGGCCCATCCGCACGACGAATCGCACCACCGGTGGCACGACGATGATACCGATGCCGACGAACGCAACCAGGAACAGAATCAGCCGCGCGACCGTCACCGTCATCAGCGACGCGGAGACGCTCGCACCCGAGGCCAACGTGGTCAGAATTGCCAGCTCGACCACGGCGGTCAGATCTTCCGCGAGGAGCACCCCGAACACCAGTTCGCGCAGGCGCTCGGAGACAGGAGTCTCCTGGTAGGCCTTGGCCACGATGGTGGTGCTCGAGATGGATAGAATCGCGCCGGTGAAGATGCTCTCGAGCGGCGTCCATCCGAGCGCGCGCCCGCATACGTAGCCAAGCCAGATCATGAAGCCGACCTGGAGCGCCGTGATGAACCCAGACGTCGGACCGAGACGAATCAGCTTGCGCACGCTGAACTCGAGCCCGAGCGCGAACATCAGGAGGATCACGCCGAACTCGGAGAGCGTGTGGACGCGCTCGGGGTCGGCGAGCAGCGGCGGGATATAAGGACCAACGATCAGCCCGGCGATCACATAGCCGACCACGACCGGCTGGCGGATCTTCTGAAAGATGACGGTGGTGACGGCGGCGACGCAAAGCACCATCGCGAGATCTTCGAGAAACGTGTGTGAGGCGAATATGTGCACGGCCGTGTCGAGGAATCTTAGCTTGCGGCATGGATCGGGCGCGAGAGTGCGAGCGATCTCGCGGGAGATGGACGTCGCTACTGCTTGAAGACCAACGGAGGCCCGCTCACTCGCTTCGCCATCAGGGCGACGTTAACCTCGACGCGGTTGGCGATTCTGATGAAGGGGATGCCGCTGTTCATCCCGTAGTCCTTGCGATCGAAGTACAGCGTCCCATTAATCTGGCCTGAGCCGGTGCCCTTGCCGGTCACGGCGAGTGTGAGCTTCTCGGTTCTGGTAACTCCGCGGATCGTAAAGTTGCCGTCCACCTCGAAAGTGTTGGGACCGGTCTGTACGAGTTTCGTCGACTTGAACGTGATCAACGGATTCCGTTCGACGTCGAAGAAGTCTTTGCCCTTCAGCTTGCCGTTCTTCAGGCCGCTTCCGGTATCAACCGTGGCAGCCTGAATCTCGACGTATAAGACCCCCGTCCTCACGTCTGGAGATGTAAAAGTTAGAGTCGCGTTCCACTTGTCGAAGGTGCCGCGTATCGCCACCGACGCTTCCACATCAAACTTAATCGAGCTCTCGACTGGCGCGATCGCGAAGACAGGAACTTCCTGCGCCCGGCCCAATGACGGGATCAAAGCGGACGCTAGTAGGCAGACGGCGACGAATCGCATTCCGGCCAGGGTGAGTCTTTCGCACTTCACTGCCATCAGCGAGCGTCCGTGACGCGGGGGAGGACCTTGGTCCAGAACAGCTCGATCGTTTTCATCAGACGGTCGTGCGGCATCAGGCCATTGTACATCCACGCGAAGACCCATCGTATCGGCAGGCGGCGTAGCAGATGCTCGACCTGCCGCGTCACAGTGTCGACGGTGCCGACGAACGCGAGGCCGTTAGACCATAGATCGGCGGGCTCGCCGGTTTTGGGATCGTCGAGGCCTTTGGAAAATCCGAACGGCTCGAACCATTCGTGGCCGCAGAAGTAGCCGCTCTCGCGCCAGATTGCGCGCGCTTCGTCGTCGCTGTCGGCGATCACGATGTCGCGCAGCACGCCCATCCCTTCGCCGAGCGGCTTGTGCGAAACCTCCGCATACACTTCGCACAGTTGATGTTCGAGCGTCGGATGAAGCGGCGGCAGAATCGCGGTGACGCCCTCCTGCGCGCACCATCTGATACTGCGCTCCGACGACGCGAACGGCTGAAATATCGGCGGATGGGGTTTCTGCACCGGTTTGGGCACGACCGAAACCGCGCGCACGATTCCGTTTTCGACGCCGCCTCCCCATTTCGCCGTCGCGTCGAGCGTCCACGGCGTTTCGCCGGGCGGGACGCGCCAGTACTTGCCCTCATACGAAATAAAATCCTGGGTCCACGCCTGCTTGATGATGCGAAAGTTTTCCTCGAAGGCAGCGCGGTTGGCGTTATCGATTTCGTCGTGCTGATGCGGCAGGGCGCCGTGAATTCCGTGCGTCTGCTGCGCCATGATATCGACCCATCGCCGCTGATAGCCGCGCGCGAAGCCGGCGTTAGCGCGTCCGCCGCTCATGTGATCGAGCATCGCGATGTCCTCGGCGACGCGCAGCGGATTTTGCGACGGCAACACGATGCCGAGTTGGCCCACGCGCAGCCGCTTGGTCTGCATCGCGATGTACAAATCGAGCAGCACGGGATTATTCGACAGTTCGAAGCCTTCGACGTGAAAATGATGCTCGGTGAAACTGATCGAGTCGTAACCGAGGTCGTCGGCGAGCCGGGCCTGGCCCGTGATGTCGTGTAGCATCTGATCGTAGAGATGCCCCTGCAATCCGACCCGCCCTTTTTCGATATCGGCTTTACTGCCGACCGACGGCAAATAGAAGAGCGACACTTTCATAATCACCGACTGTAGAACTCCTCGAACAAAAACGGCAAACGCCCGAGGAACCTAACCCCTAACCCCATCCCTCGAGGGAAGGGGAACCGGACGCGAAGAGATCTTCCCCCCAAAATCAACTTCCTAACAGGGTCGAAGTCCCGCATCTTTATCTTCTGAATGCCGGGTGCAGGGGTCACCCCTGCCGAAGGAAGCGTGAAACCCACCGCGGGTTTCACATTAAATAAAGTGTATTCCTCCCGCCTTTGCCGATTTGATTGGGGCGGCGCTATAGTCTGAACGCGCATGATGCCGCCAATCGGCAAAACTTTTTTGGAGAGGTTAAATCGAATGTCGCAACAACAACTCCAGCAGATCATTCAGATGCTCAAAGCGCAGCCGATAGCCCAGCCAACGATGCAGGAAATGCGTGCGAATTTCGAGCAGATGGCGGGGCTGTTTCCCGTCGCTGCCGACGTCAACTGCGAACCGGTGAATACCGGCGGCGTCAAGTCCGAATGGGTGACAGCGCCCGGTGCCGACGCCAGCCGCGCCATTCTTTATCTGCACGGTGGCGGCTATGTGATCGGTTCGATCAATACGCATCGCGCTTTGGCGGCGCGACTCTCGACGGCTGCAAAAGCGCGTGTGTTGGTGATCGACTATCGTCTCGCGCCGGAGCATCCGTTTCCGGCGGCCGTTGAAGATAGTGTTGCCGCGTACCGCTGGATGCTCGCGCAAGGGCTGAAGCCATCGCGCATTTCGGTCGCAGGTGACTCGGCCGGCGGCGGCCTCACGGTTGCCACCCTCGTTGCGATTCGCGAGGCCAAGCTGGCGCTCCCCGGTGCCGGAGTTTGCCTGTCACCGTGGATCGATCTTGAAGGTCTTGGCGATTCGATGAAGACCAAGGCGGCCGCCGATCCGATGGTGCACAGGGAAGCGCTGCTCGAGATGGCGGCCCATTATTTGAAGGGACAGAATCCGCGCAGCCCGCTTGCCGCGCCGCTCTATGCTGACCTCGCGGGCTTGCCGCCGCTGCTGATCCAGGTTGGCACGTCAGAGACGCTACTCGACGACTCGACCCGCCTGGCCGAGCGCGCGCGCAAAGCCGGAGTGAGAGTCACACTCGAGCCCTGGGAACACATGATTCACGTTTTCCAGGTTTTCGCGCCGATGCTCGACGAGGGTCAGCAGGCGATCGAAAAAATCGGGGAGTTCGTCCGCGCCAACGCCGCGTAAGACTGGCGCGTCCATCGGCGATCGTGTAGCGGCGCTCGACTGGGCGCGCATCGAGCGCGACCTCGACGCACAAGGGTACGCGACGACGGGGACCTTGTTGCGCGCCGCCGAGTGCGCCGAATTGATCGCGATGTACGGCGACCGCGACCGCTTTCGCAGCCGCGTCGTGATGGAGCGTCACCACTACGGTGTCGGCGAGTACAAGTATTTCGCGCGGCCGATGCCTTCGATGGTCGAGGAGTTGCGGGTCGCGATGTACCGCGAGCTGGCGGCGACGGCCAATCGATGGGGCGTGCGGATGCGCTCGCGCGATTCGTATCCACCTTCGGTGGCGGAATTTCTGAAAGTCTGCGCCGCTCATGGTCAGACCAGGCCGACGCCGCTGATCCTTCGCTACGAGAAGGGCGGCTACAACTGCCTCCATCAGGATTTGTACGGCGAGGTCGCGTTTCCGCTTCAGTTCACCTGTGCGCTCAGCCGGCGCGGTCGCGACTTCGAGGGCGGGGAATTATTGCTGGTCGAGCAACGGCCGCGGGCACAATCGCGCGGCGAGGCGATCGCGCTCGACTGTGGCGAGGGAATAATTTTCGCGAATCGCTACCGTCCCGCGCCAGGCACAAAGGGGTACCATCGCGTGAACCTGCGTCACGGCGTCAGCACGGTTAAATCAGGTGTGCGCTACGCGATGGGCGTCATTTTTCACGACGCCGCGTGAACCCAGCGAACCCGCCTACGGGTGATCGTCGGCCGGGCACTTGCCGTCGGTGCACTCGCAAGTCGCGCCTACATTATCGGTACGCCACTGACCGCAGAAATCATTGCAGGGGGTCAGGTTGTCGTCCGTGTTGTAGAAGCCCTTGCACCCCGGCGCGGCCGGCGTCTTCGGATTGCTGAAGTCCGCGTGACGATCACGGTCAGACCCGGCAGCCAGGGCCAGCCCCGCAATCGCGATCGCAAACAACCCCGATATGATGATTTTTCGCATCGAATCGTCCCCTAAGCACGAAGCCCCCAAGCCGCGTGCGAGAATCGTTTGACCGTATCAACCCCCCACCCCATTAACAAACCAGCCCTCGATACGGCGGGCGCTTCGCAATACATTCTGGCATCTTTCACACTTTGTTGTCCCCGAAATAACATTTGCGCTTGCGGTGATGGACCCGGGCTTTTAGCCTCGTCTGCGTGTCGCGAGAATGGGGGCGCGTTGGATAAGATGAGTGCGCGCGAGGCGCTGGCAAGAGCCGTGGCTTGGCTGGATTCGTTGCGAGTACGACTTCCACTGGGACGGCGCGGAGAACGGGCGGCGGAGAAGTATCTGCGACGCAATGGCTATCGGATCGTCGCGAGGAATTTTCGCGCGGCGGGAGCGGAGATCGATCTCGTCGCGATGGACCGCGAGACACTCGTGTTCGTCGAGGTGAAGACGCGGCGGAGCCGTGACGCGGGTGCGCCGGAAGAAGCTGTCGATGAACGCAAGCAGAAGCAGATACGGCGCGCGGCGGAACTTTTCGCGACCCGTTATCGCGCGGACGAGGTCACGATGCGCTTCGACATTATCGCGGTTGACGCGTCGGGCAAGCGGCTGGAGATTGAATTGTTGAGGAACGCATTCTGAATGCTGGATATCAAGCTGATTCGTGAACGGCCCGATTTCGTGAAGGGCGAGCTCGCCAAGCGGGGCGTCGATCCGGCGGAAGTCGATCGGCTGCTCGAGGCTGACCAGAAGCGGCGCAAGCTGCAAGCCGAGGTCGATCACCTGCGCGCCGATCGCAAGCGTCGTTCGCGAGAAGTCGGCCAGCTCCCGCCTGAGGAGCGCGCTGCCGAGATCGCGAAGATTCGCGCCGAGGAAGCCGACGAAGAGCGACTCGCCAAGGGTGAGGCAATCGATGCCAGCAATCCCCGGCTCGTGCTGGGAGCACAGCTTGGCCTGGCGGAGAAGAACGTCGAGGAGCTGGCGCTCACTCTTCCCAATATCCCACGGCCGTACGTCGTCGTCGGTGCGAGCGAGGCTGACAATCGCGTTATCAAGACCGAGGGCACGCCGCTCGAGTTCACCGCGTTCAAGCCGCTCGCGCATTGGGAGCTTGGCGAGCATCTCGGGATCATCGATTTCGATCGCGGCGTGAAACTCTCGGGGACGCGCTTCTACGTATTGAGCGGCGCCGGTGCTCGACTGCAGCGCGCGCTGATTACCTGGATGCTCGACGTCAAGCGGGAGCAGGGCTATCTCGAAATAATTCCGCCGCTGATGGTGAGTCGCGAGACTGCGACCAGCACCGGCCATCTGCCCAAGAATGCGGACACGATGTACCACGACGCCGAGGATGATTTCTGGTTTATCCCGACGGCCGAGGTTCCGCTCACGAGCCTGCATCGCGACGAGACGCTCGACGAGAGCAGCCTGCCTATCTACCTGACCGCGTACACGCCGTGCTTTCGGCGCGAGAAGATGTCAGCGGGGCGCGACGTGCGCGGTATCAAGCGCGGGCATCAGTTCGACAAGGTCGAGATGGTCAAGCTGGTGCGTCCGGAAACGTCGGACGACGAATTTCACAAGATGGTCAACGACGCTGCCGAGATTTGCCGGCGGCTGCAGATTCCTTTTCGGGTCGTCGAGCTGTGCACCGCGGATCTAAGTTTCGCGAGCGCGGTGACTTACGATCTTGAAATGTGGGCGCCCGGATGCGGCGAGTGGCTCGAGGTCAGCTCGGTTTCCAACTGCACCGACTTCCAGGCGCGGCGCGCGAAGATTCGTTTCAAGACCAAGGGCGGCAAGCCCGAACTGGTGCATACGCTGAATGGATCCGGGCTGGCGCTGCCGCGCACGATGATCGCGGTGCTCGAGAATTATCAGAACGAAGATGGCAGCGTTACGATTCCCGAGGTCTTGCGCCCTTATATGGGTGAAGTGGAACGAATCCGCAAATCTTAAAATGAAACTTTACTTTCGCCCGCTGGCGGCGCCGAAGTAGTCTCCGCCCTTGGCCTTAACATCGTCGGTCCCCCACTCTCGTTCGAGCTCAACCTTGCGCATCATAGGAATGTGCTTCGAACAGTGGATGAATGCCTCGTCGACGGTAACCATCACCCAGCGTTCGAGAATTGGCGGGTCGCTATTGAGGATGCGCTCGAGGATCGGATCCTGCCACAAGTCTCCTCCGTCCGCCCGATGATCTTTCATCAGCCGCGCGAACTCTTCGTGCTCGACGATCCGCGCGCTGCCGTTCACATGGAGCCCGATCCGGTCTTGTGTGAAATCGATGAACATCAGGCCGACATGCGGGTTGTCGGAAATATTCCCCATGCTCGACATCACCCCATTGCCGTGAAACTCCGGATACGCGAGCGTTCGCTCGTCGATCACCTTGACGAAGCCCGGATGACCGGCGCGAAAAGAGGCGTCCGCGTGTCCTCCCGCATCAGCGGTCCCCACAAACATCATTTCCTGGCGCGCGATGAAAGCCTGCATTGTGGAATTGAGATGATCGATCACCTGGCGCTTGTAGAAGGCAAGCGCCTGCAGGCTCTTTCCATACTTGGCCTGCAACTCATGCTCGGCGTCCGATCCGGGAAGCGGAACGTCTTCCGTTCTGCCGCTCGCATCCGCAGCTTGGCCTCCGCAGGCCCACTCGACGACTTCGCGCACCATCGACTCGCATGAACCGCAGGCCAGGCCGGCCCGGGTTGCCTGACTGACGGCCTCATATGTGCGCAAGCCGCGGTTGACGCAATCGATGATCGTGCCCTTGTTTACGCTCTGGCAGTTGCAGATTTGCGCATCGAGCGGGATCTGCTCCAGCGTAACCCGCTTGGGTGGAGCGCCGCCGATATCGAACAGCAGACTGGTTCGCTCCGCGGGCAGCGCACTGTTGCTGTCGAAGGCGTGCAGCAGGTAGGCGGCTTTGCTCATGTCGCCGAGCAGGATGCTACCGACCAGACGATCGTCGCGAATGATCAGCTTCTTGTAGGTCCCGCGCCGCGGTTCCGTGAACTGCACCACCTCGTCGCGATCCAGACCGGGCTCGATCAGTCCCATCGAGGTCAGCTCGACGCCTATCACCTTGAGCCGCGTGGCCGTCCTGGATCCGTGGTAAGCGGCGTCGCGATCCGCTCCGGTAATATGGTCGGCGAGCACCTTCGCCTGCTCCCACACCGGCGCGACGAGACCATAGGTCTGTCCGCGATGCTGGATGCATTCGCCGACCGCGTAGATGCGCGAATCGTCCTCGCTGCGCATGTGGTCGTTGACCACGATCGCGCGCTGGACGGTGAGCCCGCATTGAGTGGCGATTTCGGAGTTGGGCTTGATTCCGGTCGCAAAGACTACCAACTCGCATTCAAGCGTCTCGCCGTTCTTGAATTTGAGTCCGCTGACCCGATCGCCGCCAAGGATCTCGATCGTGTCCGCCCCGAGATGCACGCGGATACCCTTTTTCTCGACGATCGACCGCAGGATCGCGCCGGCAGCGGGGTCGAGCTGTTGATTCATCAGATGGGTCGAGCGATGGACAACGTCGACCTCGAGGCCAAGACTGCTCAGTCCGTTCGCGCACTCGAGACCGAGCAGACCACCGCCGATCACAGCGGCGCGCTTTTTCCCGTGGGCGTACTCGGCCATGCGCGCGCAGTCGTCGAGTGTGCGAAAGCCGAACACGCCCGGCTTCACCGCGCCGTCCGCCGCGTTCAATCCCGCAAGCGGCGGAATATAGGGCCGGCTGCCGGTTGCGATAATCAGCAGGTCATACGGCTCCTCGGACTCATCGGCGCCGATCACGCCCTGGGCGAAGCGCAAGATACGCGAGGCATACACCCCCGCGTGCAAGCGGATACCATTTTCCTCGTACCACTTCAGCGGGTTGAGCAGAATTTCGCTCGGCTGACGCGATCCGTCGAGCACTGCGGAGAGCAGGATGCGGTTGTAGTTGCCGAACGGTTCGCCGCCGAACACGGCGATGTTGAACATCTCGGCGCCACCGCGCGCGAGAATCTCCTCGATAGTGCGCGCGCCCGCCATGCCATTGCCGATGACGACGAGATTGAGCTTGGCGCTCATCATTCGAACTCCAGGAAGCCGACATCGATCATCACCTTGGCCGCGAGCCCCTCGGGCGCCGCGATCCTCAGTTCGACGACGCTGCCCGGCAGGCAATCATCGATGATCGCAAGCTGTACGTGCATTCCGCTTTTTGGACCGCACGGGAACAAACGGAGCGATTTGCCGTCGCGCTGGAGCGCTACGTAGAGAAATTCGGTGGTCGGGTTGCCGATCCGTCCGTAGATGAATTGCGCGCGCTTGTCCGTCGGCACCGTGTAGACAGCCTCGGGCGTTAGGCGAACGAGAGTTTCCAGTCCGCGACCCTCGAACCCGAACATCCCGATGAAAAATTTGTGGGTCTCTAGCAATAGTCCCCCTTTTGCTCGGCGTTTTCGCTTTGAATATTCGATAGTCATGCGAGATACGCTGCACGGCCCGCGCCCGCAAGGGTGGATAGTAGCAGGTTGCTGATTTCGCCTTAAATTCGCGGTTCACTCCGATTTTCAGGCCACGTAACATTGTCGAAACAATTGATGCGTATGATTACTGCGACGGATGGTCCGGCTCCGAGGGCCGCGGACCGCTCGGCGTGAATGCGATTAAGAATTCTGCAGGAAGAGATCGCTTGTCCGAATTAGACGGTTCGATGGCCGATAGTATCCCGGCGGTCCGGCGCGAGCGCACGACCGCGCCCGTGCATGTGCGTCTGTTCGGCGATCGAATTTTCAACACCGCTACATTTATACTCGCGCTGTCGATTCTCGCGTTGCTGTTCGGACTTGCGGTTGCGTTGATTGCCGACAGCTTTCCCGCGATTCGCGCGTTCGGGCTGCATTTCTTCATCAGCACCGACTGGGATCCTGTCAATGACCAATACGGCGCGCTGCCGTTTATCTACGGGACCTTCGTTTCATCGTTTATCGCGCTGGCGGTCGCGGTGCCGCTGAGCCTCGGCGTCGCGCTATGCCTAAGCGAAATGGCGCCCGACTGGCTGAGCCATCGGCTCGGCTTCCTGGTTGATTTGCTCGCCGCGATTCCGAGCGTCGTGTACGGCCTGTGGGCCGTGTTCGTGATGGGTCCGTGGATTCGCGACTACGTCGAGCCGCCGCTGGCGCACTATTTCGGCTGGCTGCCGTTCTTCCAGGGGCCGAAGGTCGCGGTCGGGATGCTGTCGGCGGGAGTCATTCTCGCCATCATGATCATTCCTTATATTTCGTCGGTCTGCACCGACGTCTTTCGCGTCGTGCCTCATACGCAACGCGAAGCCGCGCTCGCGCTCGGCGCTACGAAATGGGAGATGGTCAAGACTGCGGTGATTCCATACGGCATGACCGGCGTGATCGGCGCGATCATCTTAGGCTTGGGCCGCGCGCTCGGCGAGACCATCGCGGTCGCGATGGTAATCGGCAATTCGGCGGATATTTCCGTGTCCCTGTTCAAGCCGGCGGCGACGCTGGCGAGCGTGATCGCCAATGAATTCGCGGAGGCCACCTCCGACCTGTATGTCGCCGCGCTAATCGAGCTGGGACTCGTCCTGCTGATTCTCGGAATCGTGCTCAACGTCGTGGCGCGGGCGCTGGTGCTCGGCGTGCAGCGGCGGCGGTACCAGGAGGCGGGCAAGTAATGGCGGCTGGCGTCACCACGCTTCACGGCGAGAGCAACTATCGCTACCGCAAGTTCAAGAGCGACGCGATGATGGCGGTGACGGTCGGCGCCACGATCGTGACGTTGATCCCTCTGTTCCTGGTATTGGGCTATCTGCTGACGAAGGGGGTCGCGAGCCTCAACTGGGCGTTCTTCACGCATATGCCGGCGCCGGTCGGCGAAAAGGGCGGCGGGATGGCCAATGCGATCGTCGGCACGCTCGAAGTGGTGGGTATCGCGTGCCTGATTGGAGTGCCGATCGGAGTCGGCGCGGGTCTTTACCTCGCGGCGAACCGCGCGAGCCGGTTTACCAACTGGGTGCGCTTCTCGGCCGACGTGCTGATGGGTGTGCCGTCGATCGTCGTCGGAATTTTTGCCTACGCGGTGATCGTGCGGCCTTTCGGCGGGTTCTCGACGCTGGCTGGATCGGTCGCGCTCGCGGCGATCATGATTCCGCTGGTCACCCGCACCACCGAAGAGATGGTGCTGCTGGTGCCGCCGGAACTGCGCGAGGCATCGCTGGCGCTGGGCGTGCCGAATTGGCGCACGATGCTGTCGGTGGTGGCGCGCACGGCGCTGTCGGGAATCACCACAGGCGTGATTCTGGCGGTCGCGCGAGTGTCAGGTGAGACGGCGCCGCTGCTGTTCACGGCCTTCGGCAACCGCTTCTGGTCGACCTCGTTGTTTCATCCGATCAACACTCTCACGGTTCAGGTTTACACTTACGCAATCTCGCCGTTTGCCGACTGGCAGCGGCAAGCATGGGCGGGCGCGCTGGTGCTGACGGCGATAATCCTTGCGCTCGAGTTGGGCGTGCGGTGGGTAACGGGCGGTGCGGCGAAAGCGCCAAGGTAGCCATGGCTGAGAAGCTGGTCGTCAAAAATCTCAGCGCGTTCTTCCATAAGAACCGCGCGCTAAAAGAAGTGAGTCTGTCGTTCGAGGAAGATCGCATCGCGGCGATTATCGGGCCGTCCGGATGCGGCAAGTCGACGCTGGTCCGATGCCTCAACCGGATGCACGAGGTCGTGCCCGGCGCGACCGCAACCGGCGAGGTGCTGCTCGACGGCAACAACATCTACGGCGACGAGGTCGATCCGGTGCAGGTTCGGCGGCGAATCGGGATGGTGTTCCAGAAGCCGACGCCGTTCCCGACCATGTCGATCGAGGACAACGTCGCCGCCGGCCTGACCCTCAACGGCGTGCAGGTGAGCCGCGCCGAGCGCGATTCGATAATCGAGCGAAGCCTGCGCCAGGCGGCGCTTTGGGAAGAGGTGAAGGATCGCCTGCGGCGTCCCGGCGGCAGCCTGTCGGGCGGACAGCAGCAGCGCCTGTGCGTCGCGCGCGCGCTGGCGGTGCAGCCAGAGGTGCTGCTGATGGACGAGCCGTGCTCGGCGCTCGATCCGATCTCGACCGCGCGCATCGAAGAACTATTGCTGGAACTGAAGTCGGCGTACACTATCGTCATTGTGACTCACAACATGCAGCAAGCCGCGCGCTGCTCCGACATGACCGCCTTCATGTACACCGGCGACCTGATCGAGTACGGCGAGACCAAGCAGATCTTCACGAACCCGACCAAGCGCGAGACTGAGGACTATATCACCGGGCGATTCGGCTGATCTCGGGGAAAGGAAAAATGGATAGTACGCAGCCGCAGCATACCAACAGGCAGTACGAAGAGGATTTGCGCGGCTTGCGCGCGGGCCTGCTCAAGATGGGCGGACTGGTCGAGCGTCAAATCGCCGAGGCGGTCGACGCGCTCGTCAATCGCGACAGCGAGCACGCGCGTGAAGTAATCGCGCGCGACGAAGAAGTGAATCGGATGGACAACGATAACGACGAGCAATGCATCCGGCTGCTCGCGCTGCATCAGCCAACCGCCAGCGACCTCCGCTTCATCACGACCGGACTGAAGATCACCACCGACCTCGAACGAATCGGCGACAACGCCGTCAACATCTGCGAGCGGACCCTCGAGCTCAACGAAGTCCCGCAACTCAAGCCCTATATCGACTTGCCGCGAATGGCGGAAATTGCGCAGTCGATGGTCAAGGACAGTATCGACGCGTTCATGCGCGACGACACCGACCTCGCCGACCAGGTGATCGCGCGCGACGACGAAGTCGACCTGCTCAACTACCAGGTTTATCGCGAGCTGTTGAGTTACATGGCCGAGGATCCGCATACGATCGCGTCGGCGACGCGGCTCCTGTTCGTATCCAAGTATCTCGAACGGATCGCCGATCACGCGACCAATATCGCGGAGATGGTGACGTTCATGGTCAAGGGCAAAATGATCCGTCACGTGGAAACCAAGAAGCGGGGAACTTGATTTACAAGGTGGAGGGGGTGCGATGAATCAGACCAGCCAGGCCACGAGTACGACTGCAGAGGCGCAACGCGGAATTCGCTATCGCGTTCTGATCGTCGAGGACGACGCCGACATCCGCGAGCTGATCCGCTACAACCTCGCGCAGGAGGGCTTCATCGTCGAGGAGGCGCCCGACGGCGCGCAGGCGCTCGACAAGGTCAAGCGGCGCGTGCCCGACCTGATGGTGCTCGACCTGATGCTGCCGGGGATGCCGGGCTTGCAGGTCTGCCGCCAGATGCGCGCCGAGCGCGAGACGGCGCATCTGCCGATATTGATCGTGACCGCCAAGGGCACTGAAGTGGACAAAGTGCTCGGGCTCGAGATGGGTGCCGACGATTACGTGGTCAAGCCGTTCAGCCCGCGCGAGCTAGTCGCGCGCGTCAAAGCGCTGCTGCGCCGCGCGAATCCGCTCTCAGAGCCGGACTCCGGCGGCGGCGCGTTCGAAAAGGGGCGGCTGCGCATGGATTTCGGCACCTACCAGGTGTTCGTCGAAGACAAGCGGCGTGAGCTGGCGCTGCGTGAGTTCGAACTGCTGAAATTTTTCGTACAGCATCCGATGCGGGTGTACACGCGGGAACAACTGCTCGATATGGTGTGGGGGCGCGACACGTTCGTCGAACCGCGGACCGTCGACGTGCACGTGCGCCGCCTGCGTCAGCATATCGAGCGCGATGACGCCAATCCGGAATTGATTCTCACGGTGCGAAGCGTGGGATATCGCTTCAACCCCGAAGCGCTTGGATAGATCGCCGACCGCCGGACTGATCGCAGCGATCGGAATCGGTCTCGCACCCGCCGCCATATTCCTGGTCGTACTTGCCGCCACCGGCGCGGCCTCGCCAGTCTGGGTCGTCGTCGTAATCGTGCTCGGGGCGGTGCTCGGCGCGATTCCCGCCACCGTACTCGGGCGCACGCTGTTGCGCCGCGCCGAAAGACTCGACGCCGTCGCCAGTGCGCTGCAGGAACGCCGTCCGCCGCCGCATCTGCTGCCCAACGGCAGCGATCCGATGGGCCGCGCGGAGCATCATCTGCTCGACGCCGCCGACTCGATCGTCGCCGACGTGGATTCGCTGGCCGAGCAGCGCGACGAGTTCGAAGCCATCCTGCGCAGTATGACCGAGGCGGTGGTGGTGACGGGTCGGCGTGGCGACGTGGTGCTGGTCAATCGGGCGGCGCGCCGCAT
>DATNLS010000376.1:0-6118 GCA_035602775.1 Candidatus Acidiferrales bacterium
TGCTCCCGCGCCAAGTATCAGCACCACAACCAGCATGAGGATTCGCTTGTTCATGCGAGTTGACTGATCCTCGTGGATGATTGGCCGCGGCCACGGCGAACCCGCGAAGCCCTCGCAGGCTTGGCCAAACGATCTCCGAGCCAGCGCAGAAAATTCGCGCGCTGACGCATGAAGCGTCGATCGGTCGGTTCCATGCCGTGGATGAGGCGAATGACCTGAGGCATCACCAGCGGGAACAGGGCGAGGGACAACATCGAAATGAAAAGTTGAGTCAGATCGACGCCGCGGGGAATCGATCCTTTGCGCTGCAGCACTGCAAGACGAGCAACCGCCTTCTCGAACAGCGCGCGGCGCTCGGTCTCGGCAATGCATTTTCTGCCACCGCTGTCGATCGCCTCCCACTCCATCAGGCGCACGAAATCGAGATCGGTGCCGCCGGACAGGTAGATATGTGCGAGCACCCCGGGGAAGTCGTCGGGCGTGGATTCGAGCCATTCGGCGCGCTCGGCGATTTTGCGGCGCAGAATCTCGCGATAGAGGTCCTGCTTGGCGCCGAAGCAATAGTACAGCATGCGCTTGTTGACGCGTGCGCGCTTGGCGATCGCGTCGACCCTCGCGCCGGCAAAACCGCGGGCCGAGAATTCGGCGAGCGCGGCTGCGAGGATCTTCTCGCGCGTGCGGTTGAGATTACGGACGCTTGTGCGCCGGCCAGCCATGATTTCAATTAACCAAACAGTTAAGAGTACTATTAACTGATCAGTTAATTAGATGAGTCAAGGGCGATGCGGGACAGCAGCTCGAGCAGAGTCCGGCTGGCGTGCGTTCGCTACCACTTCTCCTTGAACGGACGCACGTCCACGTCATGCGACCACGCGCTGCGGTCCTGATGCGCCAGAAACCAGTAGGTCTCCGCGATCGCCGAGGGCTTGAGCATGTCGTCCTCGGTGAGCTGCGGGAAGCGCTCGCGGATTGCCGGCATGTCGATTGCGCCGTCCACGTTGACGTATGCGACGTGAATCCCCTGCGGCTGTAGGTCGCGCGCCATCACCTGCGCCAGCCCGCGCATCGCGAACTTCGCCGGTCCAAACGCCGCCGAAGTCGGAAAAGGTTTGATGCCAGCGGTCGCGCCCGTAAAGATGATCGTGCCGCTGCCTCGTTTGAGCATCGCTGGGACGACTTCCTGCGCCGCCAGGAACGCGCCGAACGTGCTCACCCGCCAGGTATTCTCGAAGGTGCTCGGCTTGGTGTCCATCAATTTGCCGAAAGGACGCATCGCGGCATTGTAGAGCAGCGCGTCGACGTCGCCGAGTTCGTGGCGAACCTTGTCGAACGCCGCGGTTATATCTGCAGCCTTGGACACGTCAGCCGGGACCGCGAGTGCCTTGCCGGTCGCGCTTTCGATTTCCGTTGCGAGCGCGACCAGTTTGTCCTCACCGCGAGCGATCAGCGCGACCGCGTACTCCTTACCAAATCTGCGCGCGAGCGCCGCGCCCAGGCCTGGTCCGACGCCGACGACTGCACAAACTGGACGATTCGAGTTTGCCACGTATGCCTCCAGCGCCCGCGCGTACCGCGGCGAGAGAAACGCGGCGGACACGAGGCCCGCCCCGTCTGCAAGGCTAACCTTACGGTGCGGCCTTGACCATCGCGTCGGTCGTGAAGAAGTTCTTGTCCACCGCGCCCATGTTGATGTACCAACATTCGCGCTCGGGAGTCTGCAAGCCGGGCAAATAGCACATCGTGGCGAAGCCGCTCTCAACGTCAGTCGAAACCGCACCGACTTCGAACTCGCGCTTGAACGGATATATCGCCACCCGCGCGTCGGGCACCGGGCGATCGCGATAGGTGGTCCACCAGATGTGATTCAACCAGAGCTGGCCGCGCTGATCATATTCGTCGATATAAGGTTGGTACCACATCTCGGAGTCCATATAGATGATGGTCTTGCCCTGCAGCGCCTGCGAAATCACTTCGCGGCGCGGCGACGCCTCGACCACGTACATATTGCGCATCTCCCACGCTTCAGGACACGCGCTGGCGCCGCCGTCGGTCGAGCACTTCAGCTCCGGTGAATGCTCGGCATGTGCGACCCCGAGCATCGCGCGATCGCCGAGAAATTTGTAGTTGTATTCCTCAGTCTTGGCGTTGAAGCCCGAGTAGTGATCGGGATTCCAGGTCTGCGCGCCGGTCGCCGTGCTTTGCAGCGCCTCGTTGAGGCGGCGAATCCTGCGGTCGCCTGGATTCCAGCTCCAGTCGTCGTCGCCGCGATCGGGCTGCTCATAACGAAAGCGAATGAATCCCTCGCCGCGCTCCGCCTCGGGCGAAAGCACCGGATAAAGGCCGAACAGCCACAGGCGGTTGGTCTTCTTGAAGTCGGGATCGACCGGCATCGGCTCGACCTCGACGCGACCGACCAAATCATAACCGGCGTAGTGCCCGATTTGATAATACTGGATCACGTTGTTGGGCTTGTTCCGTCCGCCGTACACGCTCTCGCAATCGTAAAAGCGCAGGTCGTAATCGTCAGTGAGGAGGGGGCGGAACACGTTGTTCCACATGATCTTGGTGGCGACCTGCGGATCGTTGGTGTCGATCAGCGGAAAGGGCTGTCCGGCGACGTAACCGACCAGACTGCGATTGTCGCGGCTAAGACGCACTTGCGCCGAATACTTCTCGGTCGCGTCCTTGTACGGAGGCGGCCAGTCGATTTGACCGGTCGGCACGATCTTCATCGACATCCCGTTTTCTACTTTGTAGTAGACGCCCGGCGAGACGAGATCCTTGACCTTCGCCGCGTTGGACGGAGTGATGAAGTCACCCGGCTTGACCTCGGCGCGCGCCGCCGCTGCGATCGCGATGAACGTCAATGCCGCGAGCACGGCGACCGCCATACGAGCCGACGCGGGCCACTCCCGTTCCCTTCGAACATTCTTACTGAAATGTTCCATGAGTTCCTCCTCGGCGGAAATAGAAAAGAGCAAGCAACTCAGGTGCCATCGCATCGCGCGGAAAATGTCGTGTGCCGCGCGAGGAAAACTCGCAGCTAGCGCAAAACAATAATTCGCAGTAAGCGGATGCACTCGCGATAAGCGCGAACGCTCGGGCCATTCCATCAAAATCGATTCGCGCAAAAGCGCAATGAACCTTGTGAATTTATGCTGAAGCGGAATCGAACCGGCGTCTCGGCAGCCCCAAGATAAAACTAGTTGCAAATTGCCACGGAGTTGCAAATTGCCACTGGAAGACCAACGCGCACGCCTCCCTGGTTCCCCTCTCCCGAAGTGAAAGGAACTAGGGCAGAGGTTCTGCTGCGGCGTTACGGAATCAGGACCAGCTTGCCCGTTGATTGGCGCGATTCGATAAACTTGTGCGCCTCTACCGCCTGCGCGAGCGGGAATGATTTGCCGACCAGCAGCTTGAGCTTGCGCTCTGCGATCAGCTTGAACGATTCCTCGATTCCACGGCGCATCACGTCGGGCACCGCGGCTACCGTATATAACGTGAAACCGCTCACCTTGGTTGATTTCTCGAACAGCCTGAACAGGTTCAGCGGCTCGGGCGCGCCGCTACTACGTCCGTAAAGAATTAGATGTCCGAACGGAGCGAGACAGCCGATCCCTTTGTCCAGCGTAGTTGCGCCGACCGCGTCCAGGATCAGATCGACACCGCGGCCGCCCGTGATGCGGTTCGCCTCGACCGCGAAATCCGTGGTCGCATAGTTGATCACGTCGTCCGCGCCGTATTCTTTCGCAAGCGCGGCCTTGCTGTCGCTCGATACGGTGCCAATCACGCGAGCGCCCGCTGCTTTCGCGATTTGCACCGCGACAATTCCGACGCCACCTGCCGCTGAATGTATCAGTAAAGTCTGTCCGGGTCCGGTTTGATGCGCCGTGTGCAGCATATGCCATGCAGTCAGCACCTGCACCGGAAACGCCGCCGCATGCTCGAAGCTGATCGCGTCGGGAATCGGAATCACCTGCGCCGCCGGCGCGATCGCATACTCTGCGTACATCTTGCTCCCAAGCGCGGCGACGCGCTGACCGGGCCTGAGATTCGTGACGCCCGCGCCAACCGCCTCGATTTCGCCGGCAGCCTCGACCCCCGGCGTATCGGGCAGCTTGGGCTGCATCAGGTACTTTCCCTGCCGAAATAGCGTATCTGCGAAATTGATTCCGGCCGCGCGCACTTTGATCAGCACGGTTCCAGGCTTCACTTCGGGCTTTGGAACCTCGGCAACCTTCATCACCTCGGGTCCGCCAAGCTTGTCGAATATCACCGCTTTCATATGAATCACCTCAAGTTAGGGTGTCGCGTTCCGCGCCACTGATTATTCGCCTCGCCCGCTTGGTTGCGGGAGAAGCCGCGCCGAAGGAGCGGGTGAGGGTAGATCTTCCCGCGCGATTCAAGATTCTGCTTCCGGAAGCGCGAGCAGCAATTCCAGATCTATGTCACGGATTTTCTGACGAGGGAACCGGCGTCACTTAAATTCGTGTGAGAGCTTCTTCCACAAAGTCCAGCCGATCGTTTCCCCAGAACATTTCGCCGTTGACAAAAAACGTCGGCGCCCCGAACGCGCCGCGGCTGACGGCTTCGTCCATATTCGCGCGAAGTTGGTTTTTGATGTGGTCGCCGTTGAGCAGCGCCGGATCGATGCCCGCCTCGTCCAGCAGTCCGCGCAGCGCTTCCTCCTTGCTGAGGTCCCGCCCCTGTTCCCAGATCGCGCGAAACGCCGCCGAGTGAAACGCCAGGAAACGGTCGTGCTGTTGCGCGGCGATCGCGGCGCGCAGCACGCGAATCGTATTGAACGGAAAATGCGGATTGAACTGCGCGGGAACGCCGTAGCGCCTCGCCCAGCGTTGAAAATCCGCGACGTTATAACCCGCCTTGCCCTGAATCGGCAGCGGACCCGAATTGCCGGTGGCCTTCATAATCGCGCCGAGCAAAAGCGGCCGATAGATGATCTCCGCCCCGGTGCGCCGCGCGATCGCCGGCAACTGCGTATCCGCAAGATAACTGAAGGGACTCATGTAGTCGTAAAAGAACTCGATTTGTTTGCCCATCGGTTGCTCTCCCCGCGCGATGCGATTGGTGGCGAGATTCAGTTTCAATTTGCAACTTAAACTGCTAGCAGGCACTCTCCTAATTTGCAACTAACTAGGACACTCGCTGCTTACACTTGGGACCCTGCGCGTTCTCGCGTAGTGACGGATGGCCCCTGCTGGCAATACTCTCCGCGATGGCGGAGAGCAAATCTCGCCGTCAGGGGGTTCGTATGTTCATCACTCCGATTTGGATTCTATCTGAGCTGTTGCAGATGGCTTTGATCGATTTGAAAGACCTTAGCAGCGTCAAAAAATGGGCAATCGGAGGTACCGCGCTGGTTGCCACAGTTGTAGGGTTCATCTCGGATCGTGCGGAGTTTCAAGATCGGGCCGCTGTCCGCGCTCAGCAAATCGGTTTCGAGCCATTTAAGCACGCGAACTCGTTGAACTAATCCGACTTGCTCTTTTCCACCGGATATCAGACGGAGTCTAGGCCCCTTTCGCTGGCTTAATTTTCTTGCAGATGATCTGCTCCGGTTCCAACGGCGGCGCGTCTGTCGGCGCAAGGGCCGCTGTAATCAATTCGCCAACTCTGCTAGACCGACGCGCATGAAGCTCCGCCACGCTGCCGCGCTCGCGCTGTTCGCCCTTACAGTGACAGGCTGCACCAATATCAACGACACAAAGCGCGCGCCCGATGTCGTTGCAGGCCTTCGCCGCGAATGCGATTCCGGGAAAGCTTCTGCGTGTGTGGACATGGCGGATGTGCAGCAAGCCTGCACAGGTCATGCGAATTTTGGCGGTCTAACTGAGCAAGACGTTAAAAATTGTGCGGCGGCAGTTCGGAGTGTGGACCAGTCCCGTCTCTTTAGGCAACGACTGCAACAACACTCTGAGGAAAGCGGAGCCTGACGTTCTGGCGTGGCTTCGGAAATATCAGAGCGGTATTTAGGAAACTCGCCCCTCGCACCTAGGACAGTTCAGTTGCATTTAGGACAGCGCCCGCTAGCAACTTAAGTTTCAAAGTGCAACGATGAGTTTCGTCGGTGGCGTTGGGGAACGTCGCGGCTCGCGAA
>DATNLS010000072.1:0-2838 GCA_035602775.1 Candidatus Acidiferrales bacterium
CGCAATCCTTCCAGCACGCGCTGGCGTTCTTCAGGCGGCAAATTCCGGAAGGTCTGAAAGTTCTGCTGCACCCGTTGACGGTCATCGGGCCCCATCGACTGCCATCGCCGGTAGTTCTCGAGCACACGCTCGCGCTGCTCAGGATTAAGTTGCGCCCATTCTTTCGGATGCTGCGCGACGAGCGCGCGTTCGGCGTCGTTCGACGGCTCTACTGATGCGGCCGGCGATTGCGCATGGGCGGGAACCACCGACGCAAATCCGCACAGGATCAACGCAGCGAAGATGAACGCACTCGCGATACGTCTGTTGCCGGTCATTGTTCCGGCCCCTCGACGTCAGAACTTGGATGGCTCGCCGGCATCGGCGCCTCAGGCGGCTCGCCGACGTCCGCTTGCGGCGGAGCGCCGGCCGATTCGGGCGGCGGCGATGAGCCATCGGGCGCTCCGGCTGCCGCTCTGGGAGCAGGTGCACCGTTTCCATCCGATTGTCCGCGATTTCCCAGATAACCCATCTGATTGAGTGTGCGGATCTGGTCGAGCATCGAGTCATCAGTTGGCGACGCAGCCGGTCCCGCCACGGAATTCGCGTTATTATGACGCGGCTCGAACAAGTCGAGGTTCATCAGCATTCTCAAATCCGGCGGCGCGTCCTGCGCCCACGCCCGCCGCTTGTCGCCGCACACAACCATCGTCCCTATCAGCACAATCGCGGCCACTTTACGACGAAGTTTCATGGTTCTGGCGGTCCCCGGGCCCCAGCTCGTCCAGATGCTCGATCACGTCGTAGTTCTCGAACAGATCGAGATGCTCGACGACGTGATAGTTGGCCAGCAAGCCGACGTCCGTGCTGCTGAGCTCCTGCTGCAGCTCGAGCTGATCGACGCCCGGCGCTGGTACGCTGCGCGCCCCGCGATGCGTCACGATCGCGAGGGCGAGCACCGCGACCGCTGCCGCGCCCATCGCCATCGACGGCCAGCCGAAGACCGGCAATCGCACGTCCTCCCGCAACCGTTGCCATCGCCCGCGAACGCTCGCGCTCCCGGCCTGACGCGCGCGCAGCTTGCGCTTGAGCTCGCCGCGGTATTCCGCCCAATCCGGATCGCGCACGCTGTCGACGACCCGCGCCAGCTTCGACAGCATCGCCGACGACGCCTCAGCCGACTCGCGGCATTGCGCGCATCCCGCCAGATGCGCGCCGACGCGCTCCCGCTCTCCGGCGCTCAACTCTCCGCGCAGATACGGTATCAGTTCGCTCTCTGGATGAATGGTCGCCACAGTAATCAGTCTATCTTCAATTAGTCAGTCGATTAGTCAGTCGTCCGCAATCAACTTCCGCAGCTGCGCGATCCCGCGATGCACATGGACGCGCGCGGTTGCCTCCGAGCACTTGAGCACCTCGCCGATTTCGCGGCTGGTGAAGCCCTCCTGCGTCTGCAATAACACGGCGGCGCGCTGCTGCGGTGAGAGCTTCGCCAGCGCGGGACGAAGCCGGCCGATTGATTCCTTCAGCATGACGTCGTCCTCGGGGCCCGCGTCGCTCGACGGCGGATCGAAAGCGCGTTCGTCGGGATCGTCGCCGCCGGGAGTCGCCATCGGCGCGAGCCGCCGCCACCATCGATTCTTCCGCTGATGATCGATGCAGAGGTTGACCAGTATCCGGTAGAACCAGGTCGAAAAGCGTGAGCGCCCGTCGAACCGTCCCGCAGATTCGTAGAGCCGGATGAAGGCGTCCTGCGAGACGTCGCGCGCGTCGGCTTCGTTGCCGAGGATCGACGACGCCAGCCGATACGCGCGCCCCTGATGGCGGTCCACCATGAGCTCGAATGCGTCCGCATCGCGCTCTGCGATTCTTTTGCACAGATCCTCATCCGAAGGCTCCACCTTGGTCATCAGTTCGAGGGCCAGTCGTTCCCGCTTGCCTCGGAGACCGATGTTACAAGTTTCCGAACCATTTGACGAAACAACCTTACAGTTCGTTTACACGTTTCCTCGCAGGTTTTTTGGCGCGCCCGCAGCGGCATCGGGATGTAAACGGAACCTCCACCGACCTCGTCCAACCCTCATTGAGAAGCAAACCCGGCGCCCATGGCCGCTGACAGAACAGGAGATCATCATGAAGAAGTCACTAACAACTCTCGCCGCGATAGCCTTTGTCGGCGCGATCAGTACGACCGCATTCGCGGGTCCCGTCGGACGCTTCGACAACGGCTACCTCGACGAGCATCCCGAAGTCGCTCATCAGTTGGGCGCCAATCCTTCGCTAGCTGATAACCCGCAGTTCCTGGCAACTCATCCGGGCCTCGACCAGTACCTGTCGAACCATCCCGAAGTCAGGCAGGACCTGCAGCAGCATCCGTACCACTTCATGACCGACGAATGGCGCCTTAATCACGGCGGCAACCCCGGCTACGGAATCACGCATGGCGAAGTCGCCCGCTTCGACAACGGCTATCTCGACGAGCATCCCGAAGTGGCAGAACAACTAGCCCGCGATCCGCGCCTGGTCGACAACCCGCAGTTCCTGGCGACTCATCCGGGCATGGACGAGTACTTCAGGAATCATCCCGAGATCCGCGAAGAGCTGCAGAATCATCCAGATCGCTTCATGGCGCGCGAGGGCTACTACGACAACCACCATGAATGGCATTACGGGCATCCGCTGGCGACGACCGATCATTATATGGACTCGCATCCCGAGGTAGCACAGCAACTGGAGAAGGATCCGGCGCTGGTCGACAATCACACTTACGTCGAGGATCATCCCGGGCTGCACGGGTACCTCGAGAGTCATCCGGTAGCGCGCGAGGATTGGAAGTCGCATCCGTTCAAGTACATGGCA
>DATNLS010000066.1:0-5607 GCA_035602775.1 Candidatus Acidiferrales bacterium
GTGATGGGCAAGGGCAGCCTCGTTCCGCGGCGCCATCCGGTCGAAGTCCGCATCGGTCGAGCGATTACCGCGGCCGAGCTGCGCGAAATCGCGCAGAGTTCCGAAGGCGCCGGCGCGTACCGCAAAATCGCGGACCTGATGCGCACCGCGGTCGTCGCGCTTTCCGGTTCGCGTCCGAAGCTGACGCTGACTCCTGAGGCGGATCCGGCGACGCCGAACGACGCCAAGCCGGCCACGCAAGCGCGCGCCAAAAGAGATCGCTCGCCCGAACTTCCTCGAGGCCACGCCAAGGCGTGATTACCGAGATGACGCTGGAATAGTTACCCGCCGGATGGTTACATTTGAATCATGGTTGATTGGTTCAGCAAACGCCCTGACCATGCGCCGCGCCCGACTCGCAACGGACGCCGCCCGTCGGTCACCGTTATCTCGGATGAATTGTTGGTCGGCGAATATCCCGGTCGGGCCGATATCGGCTGGCTCAAAGACACCTACGGAATTACGGCGGTCCACAATCTGCAGGACGACGACGATTTGCGCATGAACGGATTGGACAACAGAGGGCTGAGCGCGGAGTACGTCGCCCACGGAATCGGCTACGTGCGGACGCCCATTCAGGACGGCAGCGCGGACGCGATGGCAGAGCGGCTTGAAGTGGCGCTGCACGATCTTCACGACCTGGTCGGTTCGGGCTCGCGTGTCTATCTGCACTGCAACGCCGGGATGAATCGCGCGCCGACGCTGGCGATTGCGTTTCTGCGTGCATATCGGCAAATGTCTCTCGAAGAAGCGATGAAGCTCGTGAAAAAAAATCGCGCGTGCGGACCGTTCATGACGGTGCTCGAGGAATACTTCGGGCCGCGCGACTACAAGCCGGAAAAATGACTTGACCTCATCAGGCGCAGCCGGAAGTTTGCCGCGGGCGTTCCCGAGGCAGAAATTTCTCACGGCCTGCGCGTGGGGCGTGCATCTCTATACAGCGCTCGGGGCGGCGCTCGGCCTGCTCGCGATCTTCTTCGCCTCGCGCGGTGATTTCCGCGCGTCGTTCCTCGCGATGGGCGCGGCGACGATCATCGATTGCAGCGACGGTCCGCTCGCGCGCTGGCTGATGGTGAAGATTCGCGTACCGACCTTCGACGGCGCACTGCTCGACAACATCGTCGACTACCTGACCTACACCGTGGCGCCGGTGTTCCTGATGCTCGAGGCCGGGATCATCCCGGATTCGCGATGGGGCCTCGCGCTCGCGTGTTTCGTCATGCTCGCGAGCGTCTACGGCTTCTGCCACACCGAAGCCAAAACCCCCGACCACTACTTCCTCGGCTTCCCGAACTACTGGAACCTCGTCGCGTTTTATCTCTACTGTCTCGGCGCCAGCACCGTGTTCAACGTTGCGGTGCTCCTGATTCTCGCCGTGATGGTGTTCATGCCGCTCAAATACATTTATCCAAACCGAACCGTCCCGCTCCGTCCAATTACTCTCACGCTTGGAATCATCTGGGGATTTTTGACGGTCGCCTCGCTGCTGATGCTGCCGATTGTGAATCCGATAATGCTGTGGGCCGGGCTGAGCTACATCGCTTACTACTTCATCGCGTCGTTCGCGCTCCACGCACTCTTCGTGCTCAAGTCCAATCGAGCCGCGTCCACCTGATGCCTGCGGGTGGGCTTCATACCGCGACTGGCGCCTGCGAGTCATGGCTCGAAGTGATCGATTCCGATTCTCCCCTGCTCCTGATTGCCCCGCACGGCGGCCGCGCTGAGCCACGCACGCGCTCGCTGTTGAATCCCAAGGTCAACGACCTTCACACAGCGGACATCACGCGCGGACTCGCGGCGCGTCTCGGCGCGTCGGCGCTGATCAACGTCGCGATGGATCGCAACCGGATCGACTGCAACCGCCTCTCGCAAATAATCGAGCGCGCGCCGTGGCTGCTCGAAATGATCGCGGAGCGCGTCGGCGCAATCGTCGCGCGCTACGGCCGCGTCACGGTGCTGCTCATCCACGGCTGGAACATCATCGAGCCGCGCCTCGATTTCGGACTCGGACTGCGAACCTTGCACGGCGAACTGCGGCCGCCGGGTTCCGCTTGCGTCTCCGCTTGCGACGATTTCATCAACGGCAGACTCGCGGGCCTCGCCGAGCGCCTGCATAGCCACGGAATCAAGCCGACCTATGGCATGCGTTATCCGGGCGGCGGCTTGCAGAATCTGTTGCAGGCGTTCAGCGCGCGCCATTGCGGAAGTCATAACCCGCCGCTGCGCTCGATTTCCGAAACCGCGATGAACGGGGTCGTCGACGCGGTCCAACTCGAACTATCGGTTGCGCTGAGGATGCCCGGCGAGTTGCGCGCGCGATGCGAGGACGCGATCGTCGAGGTTTTTTCAGGAAAGTGTGATTCAGATGTCGTTCGTACCGCGAAGGTGATAAATCGCGCGCCGCGTCCGACGATAACCAAACCGGAGATCGGCGCTGCCGCGACGGTTGCAGCGCCCGGACGCATCGGCATCGAATTTTACGATCCCGCGGCACGCTTCGGCGCGATGGCGAGCTTCGACGTCGGCGGCGCGGGCATGGGCGCACGAATCATGATGCTGTTCGATCACCATCGGGCGGCGCTCTTCACCGCCGAGGGACGGCCGGCGCGTTCCGCGAGCGCCGTCACACATGGCCCGCTTTCGATGCGGCGCGAGGGCGCGTCGATCGTGCTCGCGTTTCGCGGACCCGCAGTCATTGTGCCTGATGCTGCCGCGTACTTGAGTATCGAACGCGCGCTGGCTTCGGGCCGGCTCGACGGCGACACGGAAGTCGAGATGCGCTTCGAAATCGATCGCGCCGGCGGTGAGTTCGACTTCGACCGGATTCTGTCATCGCAAGGCGCCGGCGCGGACGCCCTGTCGTCGAGCGTCGCGTTCGGGCGCGTTTCGGGAAAGGTCTGCATTGACGGCGCGACGCGAACGGTCAACGGATTTGCGCGCGCGGGAATGTCGTTCACCGGACTGGGCCCGCAGAAATTCACCGCACGTCGGATGGTTTGGGCGTGCTTCGAAGATGAAGATGCGCCACGAGCGCTCGAAGCGCGATCGGTCGCGACCGCTGAAGCCCCGCCGAATCAGACCGCCAGGATTCTCGGAGCCGCCGGATGGTCACATTGCGAACTGCGCGATCTCACGATCGACACGGCCGCGGTCGAGGAACCACCGCATCGTATTTTCGCCTCGTTGGCGCACTCCGACGGATCGTCCTGCGAACTCGAAGGCAGCGTGGAATGCTTCATTCCGCTGTCGCGCCCCGGTCCCGAGCAGTCGCGCATCTACACGTCGCTCGGATTCGCAAGCTTCCGCAGCGGCGCTCATCGCGGAGCCGGGATGTTTGAATACTCGCGGGTCGCCGACTCGGTGCTGACCACGGCCGACGACAACAACGAAAACGATTCGGATTCCGATTGAAGCGCTGAATCAGGCCGGCGTGGCGACGGCGCGAGCGCGCGGCGCGACGATCACTTCGAGCTGGCTGGCGATATCGGCGAGCACTTTGCCGGTGGGCGTGGCGCTGTACTCGCGAACGAAAAGCACGCCGCGATCGGTGCTGTCCGCGAGCCGCGGTTCAAAGCCGAGCCGCCCGACTATCGGCACTGCAGCCTCGCGCGCGATGCCATTGAGATCGCCCTCCGGCCACAACGGCCGTACCGCGCGGCATCCATCGCAGTTGAAGCCGGCCATATTCTCGACGATCCCGACGATCGGCGCGCCGATCGCGCGGCCAATCTTCATCGCGTGGCGCGCGGCGCTGGTGTCCTGTGCCGACGGATGCGTCAGCAGCAACACGCCATCGAGCGTCATCATCGACGCGAGCGTGTACAATCTATCGAGGCCGCTGGCGAGATCGATTATCAGCAGATCGACGCTGCCGAATTGCGACTGCGCCAGGATTCGGCTCAGCGCTTCGCGATAGCTCAGTTCCGCGGGACGCGTCGGCGCGGGCGCGACCGGCTCGGCGCCGTTGCCGTCGATCAGATCGTAATCCTGCGCAAAGCTGATCGGCGGCGGCTCGCCGCCGGCAAGCTGATCGCTCGAAACGACGCGCAAGCCATGCGGTCCGGCAGCCAGCTCGATTCCCTCGATCATCGGGTAGCGCCGCTGCGGTTTCATCCCGAGCATTGCCGCAAGGCTGGGCGAATTCAGGTCCGCATCGACCAGCGCGGCCTTGCGCCCCTTCATCGCCCACGCCGCCGCGATATTGACGGCGAGCATGCTCTTGCCGACCCCGCCGCGCGCGCTCGCCATCGCGATAGTCGCGCCGACGCCAACAAGATTGGTGCGAATTCGATCGCGAACGCCGGCTGAATCGACGGATGATCCGGCGTGATCACCGCCCTCAATATCGGAAAATATTCTCATTAAAGGGCTTCTAAGATCCTGGTGCGCCGATCCTGACGATCGTCAAGGACCGCGAATAGCGGCGCTAGTGGTCTGTTCACAATGACTGTTTTGGGGAGCGCGGTAAACAATGCCGGCCGGGGCTAGGCGCTATCGTCGTCGGCGTCGGTCGAACCGACTTTGCGATAGGCGTTAGGCTCGTCGTCGAAGCGGCGTTGCGATTTTGCCTCGCGCTCCTCGTCCTGCTGGCAATCCCGGTCCAGGCGCGAAAACGGCATCGCTTCGAGGCGTTCTTCGGCGATCTCCAATCCGCACGATTCGCACACGCCGTAGGTGCCGTCGTCGAGGCGCTCGAGCGCGTCGTCGATTTGCTTCAGCTTGACGCGCTCGCGGTCGGACAGGATGAAGTTGATCTCGCGATCGCGCTCCTCGGACGCAAGGTCGTAGGTGTCCATCCCCTCGTCCTTGTTGCCCTCGCGTTCGGCGCGCAACTCGGAGTCGATCTCGCCGAGCAGCTTGTTCTTCGTCGCGAGCAGTTGTTCGCGCGCCTTGGCGAGGAACTTCTTTCGGTCGGCGGTATCTGGCTTCTTCGCCATCGAATTTACGACTCCCAATATATTAAGCGGCCGCGCCTGCGACCGTTGCATGCAAATCGTAGCTGAGTGCCTTGTCGACTCGCGCGCGGACGAACTCGCCCGCCTCCGCGTCGCCCGCGAGAAACACCGAGCTGTCGATTTCCGGCGCTTGTCCCGACGTTCGCCCGCGCAGCCGCGTCGAGCGTCCCGGCATCGCGCCCTCGACCAGCACCTCGATTTCGCGTCCCACGAGGCCGCGGTTTTTCGCCAGCGAAATTTCCGACTGCGTCGCCATCAGACTGGAGCGCCGCGCGCGCTTGACGCGCTCCGGCACCTGGTCCGGCAAGTCGAATGCGGCGGTATTTTCTTCGCGCGAGTAGGTGAAGACTCCCACGCGATCGAATTGCTCATTGCGAACAAAATCCGCCAAACGGTCGAAGGCTGCGTCGGTCTCGCCGGGAAAGCCGACGATGAACGACGTGCGCAGCACGACGTCGGATATTCGATCGCGCACGCGGTCGAGCAGTTTGACGAGGGCGGCGCCCGATCGTTCGCGGCGCATCGCGCGCAGCATCGCATCGTCGGCGTGCTGCAGTGGCATGTCGATATACTTGACGACCTTCGGCAACTCCGCGATCGCGTCGAGCAGCTC
>DATNLS010000365.1:0-16500 GCA_035602775.1 Candidatus Acidiferrales bacterium
CCTCGCCTCGCTCGGTTATGTCCCCAATGCCATCCAGTCGCCGCGTGTGGTGTTCGCGATTCGCGCGATTTTCGCACTTACGCCTGCGACCTGCTCGGTTCTCTCATTTCTGATTGCGCGGCGCTTCCCGATAACCCAGACGATTCATAACGCGATCCTCGACGGCATCGAACGGCACGGGCGCGGCGAAGCGGCGCTCGATCCGCTGACCGGCGCGATGGTGCCGCCGCCGACGCCCGGCCACGACGAGGATGTTGGCTGGTTCCTCGACTACTTCTCGAGCGGCGAGCTGAAACGCTATCTCATCAAGGGCGCATCGCAGCCCGTACGCGACGTGCTCACCGTCGCCGCGGTCTCGATCGGAGTGTCGGTGCTTTCGATCATCTATGTGCTTCATCGTGTTCACACGCTCAGCACCGATCCCGGTGCGATGACTTCGGTGATCGTGGTGGCAGGCGGTCTCGCCTTCGCGATCTTCGTCTTCCACCTGATGCGCCTTGGACCCGCGCGCCGCCTGGCCGCGGGAGAGATTCCCGCCGACACCGTCCGCGCCCATCTCGGCCAGGTAGTAGAAGCCGTTCGTGAAGGCACGCCGACCCCGGTTATCGCAACCGGTGTCACCGGCCCCAGCTAGTTGATAATAAATATGTGACGCGGGCCGATCGTTTGCAGGCGTCCGCGCGTGCAACATCGGAGGACTTGTCGATGCCGTCAATTCCTGTAGTCAGCGCCAGCGATGCTCCATCCGAGGTTGTCGCGTGCCTGGAGCGCGACGGCGCCGTCGTCGTCACCGGCGTCACCGATCGCGCGACGCGCGACGCGATCGTCAGCGAGCTCGCGCCGCATCTGGAAGTCGTCGATCCCGATGCGAGCATCAACAAAGCGTACGAAGCCGACGGCGGCGCTTCGAATTTCTATCCGGGCAAGACCAAGCGCATCACCGCACTCGTCGCGCGATCGGAAACCTTCCGCACGTTCGTGACGCATCCAGTGATGCTCGCTGCATGTGACGCGATACTGAAGCCCAACTGCGTGCATTACCAGGTGCATGCGACCGCCGCACTAAAGATTGGTCCCGGCGCACGCGAGCAGGTGCTCCATCGCGAGGAAGACCCGTACCAATTCTTCAAAGTGCCGCGGCCACGGATGATCCTTGCCAGCATGTGGGCGATGACCGATTTCACCGAGGCTAACGGCGGAACTCTGATTGTTCCCGGCAGCCATCTGTGGTCCGCCGATCGCGCTGCTCGCCGCGACGAAATAGTTGCCGCCTCGATGCCAGCCGGATCCGTCCTGCTCTGGATGGGCGGGACTCTTCACGGCGCCGGCGCGAATCGCACCGACCAATGGCGCTACGGCGTGTTCCTTTCGTATTCGCTCGGCTGGATCCGCCAGGAAGAGAACCAGTACGTCGACGTGCCGTACGACATTGCGCGAACGCTCACCAAAGAGGTGCGCGACCTGGTCGGCTACAAGATGCACATGGGAATCGGGTACTGCGACGTTTCCGTAAGAAGCAGCCGCAGTGAGAATCGCTGATGCCGAAAATTTCGTACCGCGTGAGACCCGAGACCGCCGTGCTGACCCGCGGCTTCGACCCGGAATTGTCGGTCGGCTCGGCGCGGCCGCCGGTCTATCGCAGCTCAACCTTCGTCTTTCCGAGTCCGGAGGCGGCTGAGCGCGCGTTTGGAATCGTGCTCGGGAAAATCCGTCCGCTCGGTGACGATCGTCCCGACCTGATCTATGCGCGCCTGAATCATCCCAATGCCGAAATCCTCGAGGAGCAGCTCGTGCCGCTCGAGCGCGGCGCCAACTCTGCTGCCATCTTCAATTCCGGCATGGCCGCGATCTTCACCGTGATGCTCGCGTTCATGGAGCGCGGCGGCTCGCTCATATATACGCAGCCGCTCTACGGCGGCAGCCAGCATCTGATTCACCAGGTAATCGAGCCGCTCGGCTTCGTCGCGCACGCGGTGCCCGCCGGCAATACCAAGGCGCTGACCGACGCGATCGAGAATGCGAACAATCTGAGCCTCGTTCTAATCGAGACTCCCGCCAATCCGACGCTGATGATGACCGATATCGCGCAAGCCGCCGCCGCAATCCGCAAGAGGCAGAAGCGCGCGCTGCTCGCAATCGACAACACTCTGCTCGGTCCCACGTTTCAGCATCCGCTGATTCACGGCGCCGACCTCGCGATTTACTCCGCGACCAAGTTCCTCGGCGGGTTCAGTGACTTGCTCGCGGGTGCGGTGCTGGCGACGGACCCCGAATTGATCCAGACGCTGACCGGGATGCGCGCGCTGCTCGGCAACATCCTGCAGGCCGACGAATGCTGGATGCTCGATTCGCGCCTGTCGACCGTCGCGCTGCGGATGAACCGGCAAAGTAAGAACGCTCAGCGTATCGCCGAGCAGTTGGCCAGGCATGCCCGCGTCAAGCGGGTCATCTATCCTTCGCTATTCGCCGACGCCACGCAGATAGAGATTCGCGACGCGCAAACCGACTACCCGGGCTCGCTGCTGTCGTTGGAGGTTGATGGTGGGAAAACCGGCGCGTTTGAATTTCTGCGGCGGCTGAAGATCGCCAAAAACGCGGTCAGCCTCGGCGGCGTCGAAACCCTCGTGTGCCATCCGATGACGACCACTCATAGCGAGCTGTCGCCTGAAGAGCTGTCTGCCGCGGGAATCAACGAGTCGCTGGTCCGCATCTCGGTCGGCACCGAGCATTGGCGCGACCTGCTCGAGGAATTTACCCGCGCGCTCGGTTAATACCTCAGTTCGTCAAGTGCGGATCTCTTCCAGACGGCCGGTATGGTTTGAGATGCCGGCACGCAGGCAGTCCGCGTCGATGCCGAGTGCTTCGCAGACGGCGACGTACGAGAATGGTCCGCACTCCTCGTCGCAGCTGAGCCATTCGGCCGCCTCGAGCCACTCCTCGTTACTGCGCGCTTCCGCCCGATCGCGATGCCGCAGGTAGCATCGGATCGCGTCTTCGAGCACGGCGAACAGCAGCTTGCGTTCGCCTTCCGAGGGCAGCTTCCGTCGACGGGACTCGCCGTACTGAATCGGCAGGATGCCGACGGCGGCAAATATGTTTGGCATATCGTCGTGGGCAATGTATGTGCTGGCTTCCATGATGATGTTCTCTCCTCCGCTTTTCAGCTCGTCTATTTTCGAGCCTCACCAGTTTGAGCAAGAGTGCTGCCAACGGAATCGCAGCGAAAATGCCAAGATTTAACAGCATTTTTTCCGCACGGCGGAGAACTCTGAAAATTTTTCACGAGCCGGTCGCGGAACGGGCGACACCGGGACCGGATATCTTTTAGACGAGTTTCATTCCGGTGGCGGCTTCGAGTTCGGCGATCGCTTGCGGCCCACTCTCCACTTTGATCGTCGTCATGCCCATCGCGCGCGCTGGTTTGAGATTGCCGCCCAGGTCGTCGAGGTAGACGCACGCGTCCGGCGTCACACCGAGCTTCTCGCACATCATGAGGTAGATGCGCGGGTCGGGTTTGCGGATTCCTATCTTTGACGATTCGATCAACTCGTCGAACAGTTCCATGATCTCGCGCGAATAGATCGAGCGGCTGGTGACGACGACGGCGCTGGCGTCGGCCGGCATGTTGTTGGTAATGCACCCGGTCTTGAACCTGCCCTTGATGCGCCGTAGCGCTTCGATCATCTCGGGCCGGAAGTCGCCGGCCAGCAGCGCGACGACGTCGCGTCCCGGAATCTCGTAGCCGAGCATCCGCGCTTCCGCCGCGAACGCCGCGTCGAAGCCGGCGAAATCAATTGCCGAGCGCTCGAACATCGCCCACGCATTGCTTTCGTGATTGGTGGAGTTAATTTTGCGGATGACGCCGACCGGGATGCCTCGCTCGCGCTCATAGCGCGCGAACGCCTCGAATGGCGAGGTCGTGAAGACTCCGCCGAAATCCCATATCACTGCTTCGATCACATCGATCTCCAATACGCAATCGCTTTTACCTGATTCCCTTCTGCGACTCGTTTGAGCATTATTGTGAGCCAGCATCTCAGCTCTGCCAACCGCCTTGAGAGGATTGGTGATGAAGCCCAATAGCCGTATCGTACTGTGTCTGCTCGCGCTGTTCGTTGCAGCAGGATGCGCGTCCACCAACGTCACCCAGCAGACGCCGATGAGCAACCCGGGGCTCCCGCGCCCCAATCAGATCTGGGTGTACAACTTTGTCGCCAACTCCGCCGACATGCCTACCAACTCGTCGATCGGCGGTCAGGTCGGAGCGCCGAGCACGCCACCGACGGCCGAACAGGTCGAGGAGGGCCGCCAGCTCGGCGCGCTCATCGCCCAGGATCTGGTTGAGAACATCAACGCGATGGGACTCTCTGCATTGCAAGCAACACAGGGATCGACGCCGCAAGTCGGTGACGGTGTAATTCGCGGTTATCTCGTATCGGTTCAGGGCGGGAGCGCAGTCCAGCGCTTCGTGATCGGATTCGGGGCAGGAACGTCGGAGATGGATACGGTGGTGGAAGGTTACGCGGTCACGCCGCAAGGCTGGCGCAAACTCGGGTCAGGAACGCTCACCTCTTCCGGAAACAAAACTCCGGGGATGGTCGTGCCAGCCGCGGTCGCGATTGCCACCGCCAACCCGATCGGCCTTATCGTTGTCGGCGGCGCGAAAATCTATGGCGAAACGAGCGGCAGAAGCGGACTCCAGGGGAGAGCCAAAGCGACCGCCGACGAAATCGCAGCGCAGCTCAAGATCAGATTCCAGGATCGCGGCTGGATCCAGTGAGCTGAACCCAAATGGCGCCGCGCATTATGCACGATTCTATTCTGTCGCGCTGATCCTCGTTGGTAGCGGCAGACGACCGTCGCTTGTCTGCTGCGCATCATGATGGGAATTGAGGCATCAGGCATCGCGGTGCCGAACATAACATCCTGCTATTGCTTGAGCTTTCGATCTCTAAGTCCGGGGCGCGGTCCTTGCTACGTTGAATAGCTTGATCTCGCGAAGGTCGCTTCAGGACCGCACGAGAAAAGCAATTCAAAATTTCGGAGGACACGAATTTGAGCGGAAGCTCGGCACGCTTGCAGGCTATCGAGGCCGTCACGACCTACCGTCCCACCTCGGCACCCCTCTCATTTGCGAACGTTTCGGCTAGCGAACTATTCGGTTCAAACGTCTTCGGCAAGTCGGCGATGAAGGAGCGCCTGCCCAAGCCGGTGTTCAAGTCGCTGATGAAGACGATAGAGACGGGATCGCGCCTCGACCCGGCTATCGCGGACACGGTCGCGTCGGCGATGCGGGACTGGGCGATGTCCAAAGGGGCGACGCACTATTCGCACGTGTTCTATCCGCTGACAGGGTTCACCGCCGAGAAACACGACAGCTTCCTGTCTCCCGACGGCGAGGGTGGCGCGATCGCCGAATTCTCCGGCAAGACTCTCACCCAGGGCGAGCCCGACGCGTCGAGCTTCCCCAACGGCGGCATCCGCAACACGTTCGAGGCGCGCGGCTACACGATGTGGGACGTCACGAGCCCCGCCTACATTCTCGAGAACCCGAACGGCACGACGCTTTGCATTCCAACCGCCTTCGTCTCGTGGACCGGCGAGGCGCTCGACAAGAAGACCCCGCTGCTGCGCTCGATGCAGGCGCTGAACAGCCAGGCGCAGCGAATTCTGAAATTGTTCGGACACGTGAACCCGGCCCAAGTGGTCTCCTTCGCCGGCTGCGAGCAGGAATATTTCCTGATCGACCGGCATTTCTACTTCTCGCGGCCGGATCTACTCGCGACCGGACGAACCTTGTTCGGATCGCCGCCGCCCAAGGGCCAGGAGTTCGAGGATCACTATCTGGGCGCGATTCCCGAGCGCGTGCTCGCCTTCATGCTCGAGAGCGAACGCGAGCTGTTCAAGCTCGGCATTCCGGCCAAGACGCGGCACAACGAGGTCGCGCCGGGGCAGTTCGAGCTGGCACCGATGTTCGAGAACGGAAATGTCGCGGCCGACCATCAGCAGTTGACGATGGTCACGCTGAAGCGAGTGGCCGAGCGGTACGGCATGGCTTGCCTGCTGCACGAAAAGCCGTTTGCGGGCGTCAACGGATCGGGCAAGCACGTGAACTTCTCGCTCGGTAATGCGACCCAGGGCAACCTGCTCGATCCGGGCGACAATCCGCACGACAATGCGCAGTTCCTGGTGTTCTGCGCGGCGGTTATCCGCGCGGTCCATCGATGGGGCGGGCTGCTGCGAGCGGTCGTCGCGTCCGCCTCGAACGACCATCGCCTCGGCGCCAACGAAGCGCCGCCGGCGATCATCTCGGTCTTCCTGGGCGATCAGCTCAACGACATTTTCGAGCAGGTGACCAAGGGCGGAGCGAAGAGTTCTAAGGGCGGGGAGACGCTGAAGGTCGGCGTCGACTCGCTGCCCGTCATTCCGAAAGACGCCGGCGACCGCAATCGTACGAGCCCGTTCGCCTTCACCGGCAACCGTTTCGAATTCCGCGCAGTCGGCTCCAGCCAGGCGATCGCAGGCGCGATGACGGCGATGAATACGATCGTGGCGGAGTCGCTCGACGACATCGCAAGCAAGCTCGAGAAAGCGGTCGGCGACGATCCATCGAAGCTCAACGGCGCCATCCAGAAGGTGCTCGAAGAGATCATGGCCGAGAACGGCAGCATCGTCTTCAATGGCAACGGCTACTCGGAGGCATGGCACAAGGAAGCGGCCAGCCGCGGCCTGCCCAACCTGCGCTCGTGCGTGGAAGCGCTGCCGCTGCTCGGAACCAAGGAGGCGACGGATCTCTTCGCCAAGTACGGCGTGCTGACCGAGCGCGAGACGCATGGCCGCATGGATGTGGACCTCGAGCAGTACTGCCTCGTGGTCGGACTCGAGGCGCGGACCGTGATCGAAATGGCAAGGACGATCATTTTCCCGGCGGCGATCCGCTACCAGGGCGAGCTGGCGCAGACTTGCGCGCATCTCAAGGCCGTCGGCTACGTGTTCGACACCGACACGCTCGATAAGGTGACTGTGCTGGTGAAGGACCTGCAGGACGGGATCGTGAAGCTCGAAGGGATGCTGGCCGAGGGCGGAGGGCACAGCAAGCTCGACCACGCCAAGCATCTGTGCAACGCGGTACTGCCGGCGATGTTGGCGATAAGGAAGACGGCGGACCAGCTGGAGGGCATGGTCGCAGATGATTTGTGGCCGCTCGCGACATACCAGGAGATGCTGTTCATCATGTAGTGCCGAGCTCAACGACAGGTGCCTGACACAATATCGGCGCGGCGGTCTCAGACTGTCGCGCCGATAATTTTTTCGGGGGCGGGTTAGCGGCTCAGTAGAACAAACGCTCCGCTAGCCGGCCCGGCCTCATCTACCTTAAAGTACGGGGAAGAGACCAGAAACCCGGAGGGACAAAATGGACTTCGCCGAAATCATTTACGAGAAGCAGGATCGCGTGGCCACCGTCACGATGAACCGGCCCGAGAAGATGAACGCGTGGACGCCGAAGATGGGCGCGGAGATGCGCGCGGCGATGCTCGATGCCGAGCGCGATCCGGCGGTCGGCGCGATAATCGTCACTGGTGCGGGACGCGCGTACTGCGCGGGCGCGGACATGAGCGCGCTATCGAATATCGCGGCCGGACACGCGGGAGCGCGTACTCCCGAGGCAGCCGACGAATGGTTGTCCGCGCAGCGCGTCGATTACCGCACGTCGTACTCGTGGCCGCTGGCGCTCAACACACCGGTGATTGGCGCGATCAACGGCGCGTGCGTCGGGCTTGGTTTCACCACGTGTCTGTACCAGGACATCAGGATCGCGTCGGAGAACGCGCGGATGGGATTGATCTTCACGCAGCGCGGACTCGCGATCGAGCACGGCAGCAGTTGGATGCTGCCGCGAATTATCGGACTGGCGCGCGCGACGGAACTGGCGATTACCGGCCGGCTGGTCGATGCGAACGAGGCGCTTGAGATGGGACTAGTCAACCGCGTCGTGCCGCAGGACAAGCTGATGGCCACGGCGCACGAGATAGCAGTGGGCATCGCGAACAAATGCTCGCCGCTCGGCGTCGCGCAGGCCAAAAAGATGATCTACCAGCATCTGTTCACCGACCTCGCCACCGCGGTGCGCGACGACGACGCGTCGATGGAGATGATGACGCACTCGAACGATTTCAAAGAAGGCGTAAAAGCATTCGTCGAGAAGCGCGCCCCAAAGTTCACCGGCATGTAGCTTCTCAGCGCATCGTTCGCGACGCTCGCCCCTCAAAGTCCGGTTCCCCTTCCCACTATGGGAAGGGGTTAGGTTCCTCTCTCATCACGAGCAACGCAGCGCCGGCGCACCTCAGCGATGAACTTTTCAGCCTGATGCGAGCTGGTTCGACGTGCTACGACTACTGTGTGGACAACCGTCACAATGCCTGCAGCGCGCCCCAACCCCGGCGAAGCCCGCTTTCTTCAAAAGCAATTTTTGACGGAACGAAGCTACCCGGAGCCGTCCCAAACCACTACCGAAGGTATGAATTGCGGCGGCGCCCGTCCGCGATGCCAGCAGCAATCCGCCCCTCGCAATCCAAAACCTCGGCTGGTGGCCGAATCGCGCGCCGCGAGCGGCAATGAAAATTTCTCGCTGGAGAAAATTCCCATTGTGGATTAAACCTCATCCATAACCACGATGGAGGAATACCCGTGACTGCGAGAAAACAACGAATCCCGTTCCGCGACTTTTCCACCCTCAGCGCCGAGGACCGCGAGATGGGCGAGCGCAACAGGGTCAACGGCGAGGTCGTCAACATCTTCAGAGTCCTGATGCAGAATCCGAAGCTGGCGCGAAGCTGGTCGCGCTTCGCCGGCTACATCCTGGGCGGTCAATCGCTGCCGGCGCGCGACCGCGAGATTCTGATTCTGCGCATCGGCTGGCTCAACCAGGCGCCCTACGAATGGGAGCAGCATGTGCGAATCGGCAAAGCCGCGGGACTCACCGACGACGAGATCGATCGAATCAGCAAGGGTCCCAAGGCGGGATGGGACAGGCACGAGGCTGCACTGATCCAGGCAGCGGATGATTTGTACGAGAATTCCGTTGTCTCGGACGAGACCTGGAAGCAGCTCTTCGGACGTTACAGTATCGAGCAAATGATGGACCTGGTTTTCACGATCGGGCAGTACAACCTGGTCTCGTGGGCGCTCAACAGTTTCGGCGTGCCGCTCGACGACTACCTGCCCGGCGCCAGCAAACAGAACGCGTAACGATCGAAGTCCGGTGAAGTAACCATGGATCTTCAACTCAAAGGAAAAACGGCGCTGATTCTTGGCGGCAGCAAGGGACTCGGGCGCGGCGTCGCCGACGCGCTCGCGGCTGAAGGCGTTGCAGTTGCGCTGGTCGCGCGCGGACAGGATGCGCTCGATACTGCGGTCGCCGAAATCGCGGCGCGCGGCAGTAAGGCCGTGGGTTTCGCGGCGGACCTCGCGAACTGGCCCACCGTCGAGGACGCCGCCAACGCGGCGCGCAAGCAGCTCGGGCCGATCGATATCCTGCTCAACAATTCCGGCGGCCCGCCGCCCTCCGGTGTGGTCGGAGTGCCGGCCAAAGTCTGGGAGGATCAGTTTGAGGCGATGGTGATGCCGCTGTTTCGAATCACCGATCTGCTGATCGGCGACATGCGCGCGCGAAAATGGGGGCGCATCCTGAATATCGCATCGACCAGCGTGGTCGAGCCGCTCGCCGCGATCGGAGTGTCGAATACGCTGCGCAGCGCGATTGTAGGATGGGCCAAGACGCTCGCGACCGAGACTGCGCGCGACGGGATCACGGTCAACACTCTTTTGCCGGGCGCGATTAGCACCGATCGCACAGTGCAGCTCAGCCGCGCGATGGCGGAACGTCAGAAGATTTCGGTCGAGGAGGCAATGCAGCGCGGCGCCCAGGCGATTCCGGTGGGACGGCTTGGCACAACAGCGGAATTCGGCGCCGTCGCGGCCTTCCTGGCGAGTCCGCTGGCGGCCTACGTCACGGGATCCCTGATTCGCGTCGATGGCGGCGTGCTTCGCTCGGTTTGAAACATGAGCAGCGTACTTCCGCTGAATTCCAAAATCAGATTCGGCGCGATGGCGACGGCCGCGGATCGCGACCATGCGCTAAAAACCGTCAGCACGCTGTCAAAGTGGGGCTACGACGGGATCTGGACGGGCGACCACGTCGCGTTCACCGGACCGATCGACGATTCGCTGACCCAGTTGACCTACCTCTCCGCGTTGAATCCGGAACTGATTTTCGGCACCAGCATTTACCTGCTGCCGCTGCGTCACCCCACCACTGTGGCCAAAATGGTCGCGAGCGTGGATCGCCTGATGGGCGCGGGACATTTCATTTTCGGCGTCGGGGTCGGCGGTGAATTTCCACCCGAGTACGAGGCGTGCGGCGTCCCGGTGAATCAGCGCGGCGGACGCGCAAACGAGGCAATCGAAATAATCAAGCGGCTCTGGACCGGAGAACCGGTCGAGTATCGCGGCAAATATTTCAGCTTCGGGAAAATTACGATGCTGCCAAAACCGCGCACGCCCGGCGGACCTCCGGTGTGGGTCGGCGGACGCGCGGAAGCCGCACTCAAGCGTGCGGCGCGGCTGGGCGACGGATGGATGCCGTATGTGGTGACGCCCAAGCGGGTCGGCGAAGGACTCGAGTTCATCGCGCGCGAGGCGGAAAAGGCCGGTCGCAAGTTCGAGCGCTTCGGTACGGCGCTGCACTTATTCGTAACGCTCGGGCCGAGCTATGAAGCCGCGCTCGAGGTCGCGGCGACTCATCTGAGCAGGCGCTATGCGATGGATTTTCGCGAACCGGCGAAACGTTACGCCGCGATGGGCAAGCCCTCCGACGTAGCCGCTCGAATCGACGAGTTCATCAAGGCCGGGATTCGCGACGTCAACGTGGATATCATCTCCGCACCGGCGGAGCGCGATGCGCAGCACGAGCAGTTCGCCCGGGAAGTGATCCCGCTGCTGCGCCGATGATCTATCGCCAGGTCAATTTGTTCTTAACCCCGACCACGCCTCGCGTATTCAGCGCGATCGATTGCGCCGCCCGCGCGTCATCGGCCGACGCCACCACTCCGCTCAACTGGATCGTCCCATGATCGCAATCGACCTCAACCGGATATCGATCCGAGATACCCTGCTCGGCCAGCGAACTCTTCACCTCGGTTATCAGCAGGTCATCGTTGGCGCGTTCGGCGGGAGAGTTGTAAAGGTGCTCGGCTGAAGTTTTCACCTTGTCATGCTCGACAGTCAGCGACTGGTCGGTAGTTGTCGCCGGAACCTCAGGTGCCGCGCCAGGTGAATCGGCAGACATTCCCTGCTGTGCGTGCGAATTCAAAACAGGCAGCGACACGGTCGCAAGACCGCACAAGAAGATTACGTTTACAAATTTGAATTTCATGCGAACTCTCACATGGGCACGGGAAAACGACGGCGTCTTCCCGTGCCCACGCTCAGGCAGTTAGTTGCTTTGCTGGTAAGTCTTCTGCTGGTAGGTCGTCGTGGTTTCCTCCTGCGGAGGCGCCTGCGTCATCGGAGTCACGGTCGAAGACTCGCTGTGATACGCGCTGGTGCTTTCGCTGGTCGAGTTGTTGCCCACCTCGTTTGAGTCGGAGCTGCTCTTTTCCTCAGTCGTTGTCACCGTGCTCGGCGGCGGCGCTACCACAACAGGAGCCGGCTGAACGACGACCTCCGATGGCGGAGTGGGAACGTAGGCCGTGGTCGTCTCTTTGACCTGTTCGGTAGACGAGCCGCAGGCGCTGATGAAAGGGATCGCGGCGAGACTCAGCAGCGAGATCGCGATTTTTGCAGAATTTTTCATAACGTGAACCTCCTCAGGTTTCGGACATGCTAGAAAACGAAGTAACTATTAAAATCGTCGAGTGAGTAATCGAAAATACAGTCACCAGGTATCTGCTACAGATGGCTATTGGAGCGCGATTTGCCATGGAACTTCGCTATTGGCTATTTGCAAGTCAGCGATACTGTCGGCGACAAACACGGCTCGATCTACCGCGTCCCATGAATTGGCACTGCCCGGTATGGTTACAACGCCGTGATCGGTGTGCACTTTGATCACGCTGCGCATGACGGGATGTGAATCTTGGGCAGCTACTCGATATTGCATGCTAGGTGAATAATTCAGACAAAATGCTGTGCCAATCATCGCTATGGTGGCAACTACCATCGTCAAGAGGGACCACAATATTTCGCGTTTCATTTGCTTTTCTCCATTCCAGCTCGCAGGAATTGGAACGATGTACATGCAGCAATTGGCATACCACCGGTGGAGGGCGGCTAACGCACACTATTCAAGTAATTGTGACGTGTAGTATTTTCCGCGTTCCGAACAGCGCTGGTAATTTCAGCGAAATACTCAGTCGACAGAATCCGCAACGCGATCGGACGAGTCGAAACGCTCCAGCACGTACACTCGCGACTCGGGAGCGGCGCGCGACAACTCGGCGGTGAACTTCCATCCGGTCTCAGAGAGGAACGTAGAGTCACATACGATGTGATCGAAAGTCTGATTGGACTGGAGCATCCGCAAACCGTCAGCGGACGATTCCGCGAGGACAACCTTGCATCCGCTCCGCTCGAGGCACTCTTTGATCGTGCCATTTCCAGCAGGCGAGCTCGTTATGAGAAGTGCGGTGCGCGGACTATGCACGGCAAGGATCGCATTGCCGGTGGCGCCTTGCTTCATTGCCCGCCTCGTCGTGCGCTCTGACCTCATCGAGGCGACCAGTTCTTCCGCGCGCGCGTATTCTTCCAACCGCTGCACGCGCCGAGACGCCTTCTCGACCAGCCCGGCCAGACGCGAAATCTCGGCCTCAAACGCGGACGCCTCAATCTGGTGCTGCAAGAGCGAGATGCGCAATCCGATCGCGTTAAGAAGGTCGTTCAGCTCGCTGACGGCATCTTGAACGGCGAGCACGATTGGATTTGGTTTCCGCGATTTTGTCACGTCGGAACTCCCTGCCGGGACTGGCGAATTCTCAACCAAGCTACCGGACTGCATTTTCTACCGCGTGGCGGGTGCGAAAAATATTCCGGCGCTGCTTTTCGCTTCACGACCAACGCCGTGACATCAACAAAAGAGAGCAAGTATAGGGCCATTTGGAGGAATCGTTATCTGGCAAGACTTTTTTTGGCAGTGGCCGGGGTAATTTCTTCACGATTCCGGAACGCGCAGTGCACCGCCTGACTTCGTGTCATCGCAGCGCCGATCAGCATTGCGATTTGAAATGTTCGCTGCGATCGAACTTAAGGTGCGGGTGGAATTGTGGACTCCGCAAGTTTCGGAAGCGGCTCGAGCAAGGTGGAAGCCTTGGTGGCAAGACTTATTGCGGCGACGCTGTCGCGGCCCGCGAGTGCCCGGTTGGCTTCCTGCAATAATCTCTGCGCGAGAATGTCGCGTTGAGAATCGTCGGCCGTAAGATTCTTGCGATCGACGCGCTTCTCGATCCGATCGACGCTCTGGATCAATTTTGCCGCTTTCGCAGGATTGGATTCTTCCGGCTGACTGGATGACTCCAGCGCGGGTGAGCTGATCGTCCGAGTCATTCTTGCGTCGCGGGCGTCGGAGGACGTCAGCGATGGACTCGAGGCCGGCGTCGCGCGATTTCCAACCGCGCCGAGTGGAGTGCCTGCCGCCGCAGGGGCCTGATTGCTCTCGAGGCTGACGTCCGCGTTGGACGGCCCATCCATCTGATTCGACGTGCTCGTCGCCTGCTTCGAGGCGATCGCTGCGGCCGCGGACGCGCTGGCAGCTTCTTTCGCGGCCGCCGCCGCATTGTCCGACGCGGCGCGCGCTTGCTTGACGGGCTTCTTGCCCGGGTGTCCTTCCGGTTCTGAAGCGACCGGACTCGCGGCCGGAGCGGGCGTCGCAGTCAGGGGCGGCGCAGCGGCTGGACTCGGCATTGGCGATGAGCCGCTGAAAATATTCGAGACTCGGTTCATGCCTGACGTTCCGCCGGCGCATCCCGCGAGAAAAGTCAGTGCCAGCCAGATTACTGGCCAATCGATTCGCTTAAGCCGCGCTAGAGACCGCTGGTTTGGCAGGCGCATTGGTCGCAATCGGAATCGTAATCTTACACACCGTACCTTGGCCGACTTCTGAATCTATTGCTATCTTGCCACCGTTGAGCTCGATCGCCCTCAGTGCGAACGGCAGACCGAGCCCGCTCCCGCCAGCTTTGGTTGTGTAGTACAAGTCGAAAATCCGATCCAGTCGGTCCTTCGCGATCCCGGGACCGCGGTCGGCAATCGTCAGTTCGACCGCCTGCCCCTGCGACTTGCTGGACAGAATCAATTCTCCGCCATCGGGCATCGCCTGTTCGGCGTTGGTGATCAGATTGGCGAGCGCTTCATAAATCAATCCGCGATCGGCTTGAACCGCAGGCAGCTCGGGATCGAGCTGATACTCAACCTTGATCTTTTCCGCGTTGACGCGCGCGCCAAGCTCCTTCAGCAATTCGTTCATGTCGACTCCGCTGAGCTTCAATTGCTCGGGCCGCATGAATCTCAGGAGCGCCTCGACCGCTTCGTCGAGCCGCGTCACCTCGTGCCGCAATTTGTCGATGTGCTTTGCACCTGCTTCGCCGGCGTCGTGGCGCAGCAACTCGAGCCGCATGTTCATCCCGTTCAGCGGACTCCGCAGCTGATGGGCCAGGCCGGAAATCAGCGTCCCTAGCCGTGCCAGCCGGTTCGACGAATCGAGCGCGGTTTCCAGTTCGATGACCGGCGTCAAATCTCTCAGCACGATCAACAGACCGGCCGGGACCCGCTCACGGCCGAGACGGAAGAATGAAACCAGGTAGGTTCCGCCTGCCGGCAGCGCCAGCGGAACGTCGTGGGCTTCGATGCCGGCCACGGTGGATTCGACCAGGGGCAGCAACGGATGCGACGGGTCGAGCGCCGAGACGAGTGAGGCGCCTTCGAGCGAGCCGCTCTTCGGCGCCAGCCGCTCCTGCGCTTCCTTGTTCGCGAACAGCACCACGCCGTTGGCGTCGAGCAGCACGACGGCGTCCTGGATCGAACGGACCACGTCGAACAGATGAGACTGGTCGCTGTCCAGGCGAGATCGATCAGCCCGCACCTGCCGCGACAGTTCGTTGAACTTCTCGGCCAGACTGCTCAGCTCGCCCGCCCCTGAAACCTTCACCTCCGACGGATTCCTGCCGGCCGCAAGCTGTTCGAACCCTCTGGTAAGAACGGCGAGCTGTTCGAGAATCCGATTGGCAATCAGCAGCACCGCAATCATCGCGCCCGCGATCACCAGCCCCGCGGTGGCCACGATCACCATCAGCAGATGGCGGGCCTGGTCCGCGATCAGCGCGGTCGTCACGCCGACTGAAATTATTGCGGCCGGCTTGCCGTTGATATCCACCCGGCGGCGCGCCTCGTAAACCTTGGCCGTCAGCAGGCCGGGCAGCGAGGTGAACAGCAGCCATCGCGACGCCTGCTCGTCAAGTTCTCTGACCGATGGCAAGTCCAGCGCGGGTTTGCCTTCGCCGTCGCCATTGGCCGCCACGATCACGACGTCGTCATCGCCAACGATCGACGCGGCCACCACCGCCGGACCGAAAGCAACCGTCGAGTCGAGCAGCTTGCGCAGCGATTGGCTGTTGCGCAGCGCGGTAGGGACATCGCTGTTGCTTTGCGTAAGAGCCAGCCGCACCTGTTCGAAGATTTGCGCGATCATGAAGTCGGTCGATCGCGACATGTCCTCGATCATCGTACCGATGCGCGAGTCGATCGAGATGACGCTGAGGATGATCGTCGGAACGAGCATCAGCACGAGAGCGATCAGCGCCAGTCTTGCCCGCAGATGCATAGTCTCCTCGCGCAATCAGCCGCTGGACAGAGCTCGGGCCGAACGGCGTTGCGCTAGTTTCAAGCTAGGTGCGTTCGGAGCCGAAGCGTTCCAGTTTGTTGTACAAAGTTTTGGCGCTGACTCCGAGAATTTCGGCGGCGCGGGTTTTGTTGCCGGCGGTGAACTCGATGGTGCGTGTGATCATCTCCTTCTCGACATCGTCGAGCGAGGTGCCCAGCGGTATCTTGATGAAGCCGCCGTCGCCGCCGTTGCCCGCCGCGCGGAAGTCGTCGGGCAGGTCGGGCTTGCGGATGGTGCGGCCCTCGCACACGATCAGCGCGCGCTCGATGACGTTGCGCAACTGGCGCACGTTGCCGGGCCACGGATGCGCCTGCAGCGCCTTCATGCATTCCTCGTCGACCCCGGTCACGTCTTTCTTGTTCTGCGCCGCGTAGTGGTTGATGAACATCTGGGTGAGCTGCGGCAGGTCGTCGATACGTTCGCGCAGCGGCGGCAACGTAATCGTGAATACGTTCAGCCGGTAGAAGAGGTCCGAGCGCAGCTTGTTCTCGCGCACCGCCTGCTCGATGTCGCGGTTGGACGACGCCAGCACCCGCACGTCTAGCGGTATCTCGGCGGTCCCGCCGACC
>DATNLS010000308.1:0-16820 GCA_035602775.1 Candidatus Acidiferrales bacterium
TGGGACGTCGAGGCGATACGCAAATTTGCCGAGTCAGAGGGTTACGACATCGACAAGATTCTGATTACGCACTATCACCCCGATCACCTGGGCGGCCACATGATGGGCCAGAATATCGAGGGCGCCGCCAAGATGCTCGAAAATGTTAAGGCAAAGGTCTACGTCAACAAGCATGAGGCCGACGGCGTCAAGAAGGTCGCGGGATTGTCGGACTCCGATCTGGTTAGGGTCGATGCGGGCGACACCGTCAAGGTTGGCGAGCTCGAGCTGAAGTTCCTGCACACGCCCGGCCATACGCCGGGATCGCAATGCTTCCTGGTCGATGCCAATTTGATTTCTGGCGACACGCTGTTCGTGAACTCGTGCGGGCGGGTGGACCTGCCCGGCTCCGATCCAGAGGCGATGTATCACAGTCTGAACGACACGCTGCGCAATCTCGACGACGCGACAGTGGTCTATCCGGGGCACGCCTACTCGTCGGAATCGAGCACGACGATCGGCGACCAGAAGCGTCACAACATGTACATGCGGTTCCCGACGCTCGACGATTTTCTCGACGCGATGGGCTACGCACGGCGCTAGCGGAGAGTCGCACGCCGGCTATGGGTGAGGATTCGCACAAGCCCGTCGCGCAAGCTGAAAAGCTGCGCACCGAGATCGATCGCGCCAACTATAGCTACTACGTCCTCGACGATCCTGAAATTTCCGACGCTGAGTACGATAAGCTGATGCGCCGGCTCGAGGCGCTCGAGCGGGAGCATCCGGAGCTCGCCACGCCCGATTCGCCCACGCAGCGTGTGGGCGCGGCACCGAGCGAAAAATTCGGCGTCGTAGTGCATCGCCGGCCGATGATGTCGCTCGGCAACGCGATGGACGCCGAGGAGATGCGCGAGTTCGACAAGCGCATCAAGCGGCTGCTTAGGTCCGACGCGGACATCGAGTACGTCGCCGAGGTCAAACTCGACGGTCTCGGTATCGAGCTGATTTACGAAGATGGGCGCCTCACGGTGGGATCGACGCGCGGCGACGGGATCAACGGCGAAAACGTCACGCAGAATATTCGCACCATCAAGAGTGTGCCGCTGAGACTGCAGAGTCCCGGGCACGGGAAGATCCCGCGCATCCTCGAAGTGCGCGGCGAGGTGATCTTTCCGCGCGCGGGATTTGCGAAGTTGAATCAGCAGCGCGACGAGGCCGGCGAGCCGGCCTTTGCGAATCCGCGCAACGCGGCGGCGGGCGCATTGCGCCAGCTCGATCCGAAGATCACGGCGTCGCGGCCGCTCGACGCTTTTCTGTACGCGCCGGGCGTGATCGAAGGCGTCACGTTCAAATCGCAGTGGGAATTTCTGCAAGGGATCAAGGCGCTGGGGCTGCGCGTGAATCCGCTGTCGAAGGTGTGCAACGGTATCGACGCGGTCCTCGATTACTGGAACGAGATCACCGAAAAGCGCCACCAGCTCGACTACGAGGCCGACGGCGTGGTGGCCAAGGTGAACTCGTATGCGCTCCAGGAGCAGCTCGGCGAAGTCTCGCGCTCGCCGCGCTGGGCGATTGCGTACAAGTTCAAGGCGCAGCAGGCGGAGACGGTGGTCGAGAAGATCGACGTGCAAGTCGGCAGAATCGGATCGCTGACGCCGGTCGGCAAGCTTCGCGCGGTGCAGCTCGCGGGCGTGACGATTTCGAACACGTCGCTGCACAACCTCGACGAGATTCGCCGCAAGGATATCCGCGAGCGCGACACCGTGCTGATCGAGCGCGCCGGCGACGTGATCCCGTACGTGATTCGCGTGACCAAAGAGGGGCATCCGCGCGCGAAGCCGTTTGAGATGCCCACGCATTGCCCGGAGTGCGGCGCGGCGATCCTCCACGAGGAGGGCGAGGTCGGCTACTTCTGCGTCAACGCGAATTGCCCGGCGCGGATGCGTGAATCGATTCGCCATTTCGCGTCGAAGGGATGCCTCGATATCGAAGGGCTCGGCGACAAGCTGGTCGGGCAGCTGGTCGAGAAGGGGATGGTGAAGGAGCTCGACGATCTTTTCAGCCTCACGAAGGATCAACTCTCGGGGCTCGAGCGAATGGCCGACAAGAGCGCGCAGAATGTGCTCGACGCGATCAAGAAGGCGCGCAAGACGATGCTCGATCGGTTCATCAACGGACTCGGGATTCGCCACGTCGGCGAGCATACGGCGCGGCAGTTGGCGCTGAAGTTCAAGACGATGGACGCGCTGGCGGATGCGTCGGAGGACGACCTGCTCGGGGTCCGCGATATCGGCCAGGAAGTTGCGCACAGTATCCGCGAGTACTTCGACGAGCCTCGAAATCTGAAAGCCGTCGAGCGGCTCATCAAAATTCTGGAGGTCGAGACGCCGGCCGAGGTCGAGGGGCGCGGCGCGCTGCGCGACAAGACGTTCGTGCTGACCGGGACGCTCGAATCAATGACGCGTGAGGAGGCCGAGCGCAGAATCATGGCGGCGGGCGGACGCGTCACGTCGTCAGTCAGCCGCAAGACGGACTTCGTCGTCGCAGGGGCCGAGCCGGGCTCGAAGTTGAAGAAGGCGCAGGAATTGGGCGTCCGAGTGCTCGATCAGAAAGGTCTCGAATCGGTGCTGGCAGGAACGTCGTGAATCTAGTTCGGTGCTTGATTCCGGAACCCTCAGCTAACTTCTCCCGTGAAGTAACCGTCGACAGATAAGATTCATGGCCCCTCAAAACAAATCTGAGCGCGCGAGGTTGCATCTGATCGTCAGCGGACGGGTGCAGGGGGTTGGGTTCAGGTTCTCGGCGTATGACGAGGCCAAACAACTTGCACTTGCCGGATGGGTGCGCAATCTGCCGGGTGGCGAGGTCGAAATTGTCGCCGAAGGCAGCCGTGAGAACTTGCAGATGCTGGAGGCGTGGGCACATCTGGGCCCACCGTCGGCGCACGTAACGGCGGTACGCGAAGAGTGGCTCGATTTTACTGGAGAATTCACCGACTTCCGGATTCGCTGATTCGAGGGCAAAAAGGTGGGCCTTTAATGGTTAGCTTGGATTAGGTATGCTTCAAATCCGCGTGTTGGAGTATTTGCAGGGCTTCGCAAGATCGGAGTTAATTTTCAATCAGGCTCTAACCACAAGGAGATTGGACTGAGATGGCTGTACCACCTGAGGCGGCTGGACGAGCTGCCGAGCCGCATGGTTCCGTCGCGTCCGCGCTGAAGCCGCATCTGAAGCGCGACCACGTCGTTATCCGGTTTGCGGGCGACTCTGGCGACGGGATGCAGTTGACGGGAATGCAATTCACGGCTGAATCGGCACTGGCCGGTAACGATATCGCAACACTGCCCGACTTTCCCGCCGAAATCCGCGCGCCGCAAGGCACCCTGGCCGGGGTCAGCGGCTTTCAGCTGAATTTTTCCAGCAGCGAGATTTTCACCGCCGGCGACGAGCCCAACGTGCTGGTCGCGATGAATCCCGCGGCGCTGCAGGCCAACATCGAGGACGTGCCGCCCAACGCCGTCATAATCGTGGACCGCGAGGCGTTCACCGATTCCAACGTCAAGCGCGCCGGCTATAAGAGCAATCCGCTCACCGACCATTCGCTCGACAAGTTCCAGGTGATCGAAGTCGATGTGACCAAGCTTACGTCGCTGGCCGTTCATGGGATGGGCCTGAACAATCGTGCGGTGTTCCGATGCCGCAACATGTTCGTGCTCGGGATGCTGTCGTGGCTGTATCAGCGGCCGATCGAGAGCACGCTCACCTATCTCGAGAGCCGCTTCAAGAAGACGCCCGAGGTTCTCGAAGCGAACGTCAAGGTGCTCAAGGCCGGGTTCAACTACGGCGAGACGACCGAGATGTTCGCGAGCTCGTACGAAGTGCCGGCCGCGCGAATCGCGCCGGGACTCTATCGCAATATCACCGGCAATAGCGCGACCGCGCTGGGATTTGTTGCGGCGGCGGTGAAAGCGGGACGTCCGCTGTTCCTGGGCTCGTATCCGATCACTCCCGCCAGCGATATCCTGCACGAACTCTCAGGCTTCAAGAATTTCCCCGTTTATACTTTCCAGGCCGAGGACGAGATTGCCGGCGTGTGCGCGGCGATCGGCGCGGCATTCGGCGGCGCGATCGGTATCACCACCACGTCTGGTCCCGGCATGAATCTGAAGGCCGAGGCGGTCGGGCTCGCGGTCAAGGTCGAGCTGCCGCTGGTGATCACCGACATCCAGCGCGCGGGTCCGTCGACCGGGATGCCGACCAAGCCCGAGCAGGCCGATTTGCTGCAATCGATGTACGGACGGCATGGCGAGTCGCCGATTCCGATTATCGCGGCGTCGACTCCGGCCGACTGCTTCGATTGTGCGTATGAGGCGGTGAGAATCGCCGTTAAGTACATGACGCCGGTAATCCTGCTGACCGACGGCCAGCTCGCCAACGGCGCTGAGCCGTGGCTGCTGCCCGACTCCGACAAGCTGTCCGAAATCAAAGTTGAGTTCGCGACCAATCCCGAGGGCTTCTTACCATACAATCGCGAACCGGAGACGCTTTCCCGTCCATGGGCGGTCCCGGGGACCAAAGGCCTCGAGCATCGCGTCGGCGGACTGTCGAGCGAGAACCTGACCGGCAACGTCAGCTACTCGCCGGCCAACAACGAGCTGATGGTGCGGACGCGCGCGCGCAAAATCGCGGGCATCACGCGCGAGATTCCACCGACCCAGGTCTTTGGCGACGCCGAGGGCGACCTGGTCGTGCTCGGCTGGGGCTCGACCTACGGCCCGATTCGAGAAGCGGTCAAACATGTGCGCGCCAAGGGCAAGAAGGTCTCGCATGTGCATCTGCGCTATCTGAATCCGCTCCCGCGCGACCTCGAGGAGACGCTCAAGCGTTTCAAGCAGGTCATGATCCCCGAAATGAACATGGGACAATTACTCAAGATGATCCGCGCCGACTACCTCATCGACGCATTTGGATTCAACAAAATCCAGGGTCGTCCGTTCAAAGTCAGCGAGATCGAAAACCGCATCAACCGAGCCCTGGAGGGCTGATCGAAAATGGCTACCGTTCTTAACCGCAAGGATTTCGTTTCTGACCAGGAAGTGCGCTGGTGTCCTGGATGCGGCGACTACGCGATCCTGGCCGCGGTGCAGAAGACGATGCCCGAATTCGGCATCGCGCCGGAGAACACTGTCTTCATCTCGGGTATCGGATGCTCGAGCCGGTTTCCGTACTACATGAACACCTACGGCTTCCACACGATTCACGGCCGCGCGCCCGCGTTCGCGACGGGGCTCAAGGTTTCGCGGCCCGACCTCGACGTGTGGGTGGTCACCGGTGACGGCGACGGGCTGTCCATCGGCGGCAATCATCTCATCCACGTGCTCAGGCGCAACGTCGATTTGAAGATCCTGCTGTTCAACAACAAGATCTACGGACTCACCAAGGGCCAATACTCGCCGACCTCCGAAGTGGGCAAGGTCACCAAGTCCACCCCGGCGGGTTCGGTTGATTTTCCATTCAATCCGATCACCGTGGCGCTCGGCACGCACGCGACCTTCGTCGCGCGCACCATCGACGTCGAGCAGAAGCATCTGGGCGAGATGCTCAAGCGCGCGCATGCGCATCGCGGCGCGTCGTTCATGGAGATTCTGCAGAACTGCAACATTTTCAACGACGGCGCCTTCAACGACGTCAGCGACAAGGCGCTCAAGGCCGACCATCAACTCGTTCTCGAGCATGGTAAGCCGCTGATCTTCGGCAAGAATCGCGACATGGGAATCAGGATGAACGGGATGCGTCCCGAGGCGGTGCATCTCGGCGACGGCGTGACCGAGAAGGACCTGGTCGTGCACGACGAGACCAATCTGTCGCTGGCGTTCATGCTCGGCAACTTTGAGCCGCCGCTGCCGACACCCGTCGGCGTGTTTTACGCGGTCGCGCGCCCGACCTACGACGGCGCTGTCAACCAGCAGCTCAACGACGCGAAGACAAAGCAGGGCGCCGGCGATCTGAAGACGCTCCTAGGCAAAGGCGATACCTGGACCGTGAGCTAAGCATCGAAAATTTGTAGCGAATGGAAAAAGGCCCGCGAGAGAAAATCTCGCGGGTCTTTTTCTATCCCATTTTTGGAGAACCTGCCAGTTGATCAGATCAAACGCACGTTGCGTTCGATCGTCTTGATCACTGAATCCATCTTCCCGCTCAACACCTGTTTTGCGAGGCTCAGGGTGAAGCTCTCGGCCACATGGAACGGAACGTGCGCCGGCAACGAAAGCGCGTAGGGGTCGACGACCGCATCCACCACGACCGGGCCGCCCTTGTGCGAGAGCGCCTCGGTGAGTCCTGCCCTTACGTCGCCCGGCTCTTCGATTCGGATGCCCTTGGCGCCCATCGCCTCGGCGACTTTGGCAAAATTCGGGTTTTTGAAATCGACGCCGAACGGAATGACGCCGGCTTCCTGCTGCTCGATGTTGACGAAGTCGAGCGATTCATTGTTCAGGATGATCTGGATGACCGGCGACTTGCGCTGCACCTGCGTCAGTAGGTCGCCGAGGCCGAGCATCGTGAACCCGCCGTCGCCGCACAGCGCGATCATCTGCCGGCCGGGATATGCGAGCTGCGCGCCGAATGCGTTGGGGGCGGCGTTGGCCATCGACGCCCATGAAAACGATCCGAAAAGCCGCCGGTTCGCCCCGCCATTCACGTGCCGCGCCAGCCAGATGCAGGCGGTTCCCGTGTCCGCAAAAAACATCGCGTCGTCGTCGGCCAGGTCGCTCAGGGTCGCGGCCAGGAATTCCGGACGAATCGGTTTTATTCCGGGTCCTTTCGTGACGTAGTGTTGCAACAGTTCGTGGAACGACTTGGTCTCGGCGACATGCCTTTGGAGAAAAGTGCCATCGGGCTTGTCGGCGATTCTGCCGAGCAGCGCGGTGACCGTGGTCTTTATATCGCCGACCAGCGCCAAATCAACTGCGGTGCGGCGGCCGAGATGCTTCGCGTTCTTGTCGATCTGGACTTTTTTGACCTTGTCGCCGGGAAGAAATTCCGAGAACGGAAAGTCGGTGCCGAGCATCAACAACAAATCGGCATCGTGTATGGCCTTGTATGCTCCGCCGTAGCCGAGCAACCCAGTCATCCCGACGGCATTGGGGTTGTCATGCTCCAGCCATTGCTTCCCGCGGAATGCATATCCGACCGGCGCTTTGAGCCTGGCAGCCAGTTCCAGCACCTCATCGCGCGCGTCGCGGCAGCCATCGCCGCCGAAAATCGCTACCGTGTTCGCCGCCGCGACCATCTCGACCAGCTTGTCTAGATCCGCGTCGGCCGGACGCAACACGGGGACGGCGGGAGTCGTGAACCCGTGATTGTTATGGTCCGGCGCGTTTGCCGCCGCGATATCGCCGGGCATCGAGATCAAGGTCGGCCCCTTGTCGGCCACGGCCGTCATGATCGCGGTCGTGACCACCGCGCGCACCTGTTCGGGATTGACCACTCGCCCGACGTAGAGGCACGCGGTGTCGAAAAATTTGTACGGATTCAGCTCTTCGAGCGCGGCGGTGTCGATGAGCTTGGTCTCCACATCGCCAGCGATCGCGATAACTGCGGCGCCCTCCTTGCGCGCGTCCATGAGTCCATTGAAGAGATGCGTCACGCCGGGGCCCGCCGTTCCGCAAACCGCCACCGGCTTGCCGGTCAGGTAGGACTCGGCGACCGCGGCGAAGACGCCATACTCCTCATTTCGAACATGGACGAACTCGATCTCGCCGTTGCGCCGGAGCGCGTCGATCACAGGATTCAACGCGTCACCGACGATTCCGTAGCACCGTTTGACGCCGGCCTTCGCCAGCATCTCCCACATTACGTCCGCAACTTTTCGTGCCATAAGAAGAGCTCCTTGGAGGCAGCGTTAACGTCGTAAAGATTCGATGATCCGTTTTGATGCGAAGCGGCGCCACGCGTTGCCGAATATTCGCTTGAGCTCGTCGGGATGCACCTTTGGCAGCCGTATCAGCACCATCGGGTAGTTTCGATAGTGCTCGGTGAAATAGAAGGTCTCGGGCTCTCCTTCAACCAATATCTCACGCTCGCCAAACTCCATCCGTATCGCAAGCGACTCGCCGTCTTCCTTCATTCGGCAGATAAATTTCTTGCTCACGCGATAGGCCAGCGTGCCGTATGAGGTCCCTTCCTCGACGCCGGGGAAACTGAACGCGATTCGCCGCAGCGTTTCGACGTCGGTCGAGAAAGTCCGGCGCGCCGGCTGCGCCGATTTGCGCGACGCGCGTTTTACTTTTTCGCTGCGGGCAGCTCGCACTTGTACACCTTCATCACGTTCTCGCCCATCACTTTCGCGCGCGCGGCGGGCGGCAGCTTGTGCGCCAGCTCCTCGACCTCCTCGATATAGTTGCCGACGTGATCGGGATGCGGAAAATCGGACGCCCAGAAAAATTTGTCGGCGCCGCACAGCTCGACCATCGCCGGCAGCGAGCGCTCGTCGGGGTCCGCCGAGATCCAGCAGTTGCGATTGAAGTAGAAACTCGGCTTCTCCTTGAGCGACACCGTGCGCCCCATCGCGCTCGCATAGACCGCGTCGAGGCGCCCTAGCCAGTAGTCGATCCATCCCGCGCCCGCTTCGAGCAGCACCAGCCGCATCTTCGGAAATTTGTCGAAGGTGCCGTACTGGAAGAAGCTGGTGAAAGCGTGCCGAATCGCGTCGGCCGCGACGATATTTAGAAAGTAATAGTTCCCGCGCATGAATTTGCGATCGTAACGGCCCGGCGCCGCCCACACCGGTTCCAACGACGGATGTATCCCGAGCGGCACGTCCAGCTCCTGCGCCTTGGCGAACAGCACGTCGTGATCGGGATGCGCGTGCGGCTTGCGCGTCATCACGAATTGCGCGACCCACCCGCCTTTGCATCCAGCCTTGACTGCGCGCTCGAGCTCGGCTGCCGCCGCACTCGGATCCCCCAGCGACAGATGCGCAATCGGAATCAGCTTGCCGCCACTCTCAGAGCAGAAGTCCACGATGTACCGGTTGTAGGCGCGAGTGCACGCCTGCGCGAGCTCGGGGTCTTCAGTCTCGGTCTCCCACAGAAGGCTCATGGTGGGATACAGGAACGCGGCGGCGAGACCTTCAGCGTCGATTCGCCTGAGCCGCTCGTTGGCGTCCATCGCGCCGAACGGAGCGAAGCCGCCGTATGTGGGCGCGATGTGTCGCTGATCGTCGCGCGTCGCGCCCATCGCTGAGAGTCCGCCCAGCCTGCCGCCAGTGAAAACCTTCGACGGCTTACCCGCGACCTCGAGGTATTCGAGTCCCTTGTCGTCGGTGCGAACTCTAACCGCGCGGTCCTTGTACTTCGCTTCGATATAGCGATCCCAGAGGCCGGCGTCCTCGAGGATATGCCCGTCGGCATCGACGGCGCCGGTGAAATCTAGTTTCTGGATTCCATCGAGAGGATTCGACATTGATGATGACTCCGGATGCGCGAGAGGGTTTTCTCACTTATAGTTCACGCGCTACGAAGCGCAAAGCGAAAGTTGCAGCGGTGCGGATTGTACGGAATCTGCTCAGTTGAATGGGCGTCACAAACGATGCGAACAACCTAACCCCTCCCCGAGCGGGAAGGGGAACCGGATGGTGGGAAAGCGTCGCGCGACTTTCCCAATACTGGGTGCATGGGTCACCCCTGCCGAAGGAGGTGTGGAACCCACCGCGGGTTCCACATCCAATTCCTAATGCGCCGCGTTGGCCATCGACGCCGGATTGAAGAAATTCTCCGTCGCCAGTCCCATGTTGATGTACCAGCTTTCGTGCTCGTCGGTCTCGACTCCGGGCGACAGCACCACGGTCGAGAAACCGGTGGTGACGTCCTCATCGACCAGCGCCGTCTGGAACATCCTCTTGAACGGCCAGATTGCTACGCGCGCGTCCGGGATAGGCCGGTCGCGGTACGCGTTGAAGGTCGCCACTGTTTTCCACAGCTTGCCGTCGCGGTCGTATTGATCCGACGCGGTGATGAACCATCCTTCCGAGTCGATATAAAGGATCCGCTTTGGAATCGAAAGAGTGGCTCCGATCGCTGAGTTTTGCTTCGCGACCGCTTCGATAACGTAAAGCCGGCGCATCTCCCAGTTCTCGGGACAGATAGTCCGCCCGCCGTCGGTGGGGCACGCCTTGGCTGGAGAATTCTGTGCGTTCACGACTGCGAGCATCGGTTTCTCGCCGAGGAACTTGTAATCGAAGTCCTCGATTTTCGCTGCGAAGCCAAAGAACGAATCCGGATCGAGATTGCTCGCGTAGGTTCCGGCGCCCGCCCCTCCGGCACCCGCGGACGCGTCGAGCAGACCGACCACATCCGAGAGTTCGCTGGCCGAAGCGCGACGCGCACGCCGCGTACGCGGACTCATCATCCAGCTATTATCCTCGACCTTCGGATCGAGGCTGCGATAGCGGATAAATCCGAACCCGCGCATCTCGGCCGGCTCCAAAAACGGATAGGCGCCGAAACGATAGCGGATTCCCGACTGCGCCGCTTCCGGATCGGTCGGGATCGGATTGACCTCTGTGCGCCCGGTGTTGTTGTAAAATCCCACGTTGCCGATCGTCAGATGCTCGACTGGATCGGCAGGCGTCGAGCCCGCCTTGTAGCTCGAGATCTCGACGTTCTTCGATATCGCATCGTCGGTGTAGAGCGGCCGGTAGCTGAAATTCCACATCACCTTCAGCGCGGCTTGCGGATCGTTCGCATCGACCAGCGGGAACGGCAGCCCGGCCGCGTAGCCCTTCAACGTCCCATCGGGCGCGAGCTGCACCTGCGGCGAATATTTCTCGGTCGCCGATTTGTACGGCGGCGGCCACTCGAGCCGCTCGGACGGCACGATCTTCATCGTCATGCCCTGTTTCACCAGGATCAGATTCCCCGGACTCACGAGGTCAGCAACCTTGTCGGCCTGATCGCTCGTGATAGTGTCGCCGGGATTCACCCCAGCGCGGACCGAGCCCGCAATCGACAGAACGGGGAGAGCAACCAGCAGCACGACAACTTCAAGTCTTACTTTCATTTTCATCTTAAACCTCGCGGCGATGAAATTTGCAGCGTTAAAAGCTGAGCCGCTTGAAGCGGCTCTCGGGGATCATTCGCACTGCGCCCATTATAAAGCGCCAGAACCACGGCACATATACGACTTCGGCGCGTTTGCGATACGCCCGGTAAATCAGGTCGGCGGCTTTGGCCGGCGCGATCGTCAGCAGCGCGCCCTCGCGGCCCCAGGTCATGCGCGTATCGACCGCGCCAAGCTTGACTGTCATAACATGCACGCCGCTGCCGGCCAGGCGCCCGCGCAGTCCCTGCGCAAAAGTAGCGAGCGCGCCCTTGGCTGCGCCGTACACGTAATTCTTCTTGCGGCCGCGCTCGCCGGCGACCGATCCGATCACGATGATAAAGCCGGAGCGTTGTTGTTCGAGATGTCGCGCGGCGAGCGTGATCAAAGATACGGCGCCGGTGAAATTCTGATGAATCGTGGCGAGCGCCTCGCTCGGGTCGGTCTGGGCGGCGTCCTCGTCGCCGAGCGTGCCGAAGCATACGACGACGCCGTCGAGGCCGCCGAGCTCGGTCGCGGCATGGCGGATGAACTCGTCATGCGACGCGAAATCCGACGCGTCGAAGGTGCCAGAAACAGCGGTCACGCCCGCGCGCGCGCCGACGTCCTCGGCCACGCGCCGCGCCTCGTCGGCGTTGCGGGCGGCGAGGAACAGCCGCGCGCCGTCGGATGCGAATCGAAGCGCGAGTGCGCGCGCGATCGGACTGGTGGCGCCAAGAATCAAAACTCTATTCATCTTTCCTGTAAGCAGGACGGAATTTATTCCGTCATTCGCAGCCTGCGCGACAGGCTCGATGAGAAGCGGTTGCCGGGGTCGGCGACACTCTTCGCCGCTTGCCACTTGCTGAGGTTCGGATACATCGCGCGAAACGTCTCGGGTGACATGCGCGCGTCCTTGGCCAGGTACACGCGCCCGCCGCGCTTCAGCACCATCGCGTCCAGCGTGTCGAGAAATTCGAGCAAGCCGTCCGCAACCGGGAAATCGAGCGCCAGCGTATAGCCGGGCATCGGGAAAGAGAGCAGGCCCTCCTGCGCGCCGAACTTCTTGAGCACGGCGAGAAACGATCCGCGTCCGCTGCGCGCAATAGCCTCGAGCACTTCGATCAGCCCGGCGCGGCTCCCGGCCGGCGGCCATACGCATTGATACTGCACGAAGCCGCGCCTTCCGTAGATTCGATTCCAGTTGCGAATCGAATCGAGCGGATAGAAAAAACTTTCCCAGTCGAAGATAGTGTGCGCCGCTTTCTCGCGATTGAGAGCCCAGATGACCGCGTTGAAAGCCCTGACGCTGAGCGAGTTCAGCGCAAAGCCCGGAAAATCGAAGGGCACCAGCGGGCTGAGCTTCGGCGTCGTGCTCAGCGGATTCTGCGCGAGATTTCGCGGCAGCCGGTCGAGCGTGGTAAAGTTGCCGAGGTTAAGCACCGAGCGGCCGAGCGCACTCTTGCCGCTGTTGCAGTCGATCCACGCGACCGAATAACCGTACTGCGAATCGGTGCGCTCGAAGGCCTCGATCGCAGCGTCGACATTGCCGGCGCGAATCAACTCGCCGTCGAGATACGCACTCTCGACGCGCCGCATCCTCAGTTCCAGTTCGAGAATCACGCCCGTCAGCCCCATCCCCCCGACCGTCGCCCAGAACAGGTCGGAGTTTTCCTCGCGCGAGCATCGCAGCACCTCGCCCGACGCGATCATCAGATCGAACCAGGTCACGTGCGAAGCCAGCGAAGAATCGCGATGATGATTCTTGCCATGCACATCGGCCGCAACTGATCCGCCAAGCGTAACGAAGCGGGTGCCAGGCGTGACCGGCGGAAAAAACCCGCGCGGCAAGAAAACGTCGATCAACTCCGCGATAGTAACCCCGGCCTCGCACCGCAGCAGGCCGCTGGATGCATCAAAGGAAAGCATCCGATTGAGCCGCGTCAAATCGACAACCCGATTCTGATCGTTGAGCGCCGCATCGCCATAGGCCCGCCCCGCCCCCCGCGCGATCAGCGAGGATGAGTTGCCGCTGACGACTGCTTGCAGCTCGGCGATTCGATCAGGCCGATAAACGTCGCTCTCAGAAAGCGGATACCGCCCCCATCCGGAGAGCAAAGCATGCCGCGGACGCGGCGCAGAGGTTGAGGTCGTCGTCATGGTGAAAAACTAAAAGTACCAATTGAAGCTAACAGGAAGCCCGCGATCGAGAAACGCCCGTGGTCGTCCCACTCCGCCCTTACCAGTTCTAACAGGGCGAAGCCCTGCATCTTTTTTCTTAACACTGGGTGCAGGGGTCAGCCCTGCCGAAGGAAGTTTGGAACCCACCGCGGGTTTCAAATTCGATTGCGTGAATTCGCATCTGCGTGGTCTATAGGATCAGGAATCCTATCGAGCAGGAGAATCGTATGTCGTGGGAGAAAGAGGTCGAAGAAATTCGGCGCCGGGTTGAGCTCGCCAAGGAGATGGGTGGCGCCGATAACATCAAGCGGCAGCATGATGGCGGCAAGCTCACCGTGCGCGAGCGGATCGAGCGGCTGCTCGATGCGGGCACGTTCCACGAATACGGCGCGTTGGCTGGAGCGCCCAAGTATGAGGGCGAACTGCTTGCGTCGATCATGCCGGCGAATTTCGTCGGTGGCACCGGACGAATCAACGGGCGGCGCGTCGTGGTCGGCGGCGACGACTTCACGGTGCGCGGCGGCGCGGCGGACGCGAATATCGGCAACAAGCGCAGCTACGCGGAGCTGATCGCGCATGAGCTGCATATCCCGATTATCCGGCTGGTCGATGGAACCGGCGGCGGTGGCAGCGTGAAGTCGTTCGAAACGGTCAAGCGGACCTACGTCCCCGCCAATCCGGATTTCGACGTGCTGGTGAAGTTGATGGGCGAGGTGCCGGTGGTCGCGGGATGCATGGGCTCGGTCGCGGGAATCGGCGCGGCGCGCGTGGCGGCCTCGCATTTCTCGGTGATGGTCCGCGGGACCAGTCAGCTGTTCGTCGCGGGACCGCCGGTGGTCAAATGGGGCGTGGGCGAGGATCTCAGCAAGGAAGAATTGGGCGGCGCCGAAATCCATGCGCACATGAGCGGCGCGGTGGACAATGAAGCCGAGACCGAGGACGACGCGTTCGCGCAGATTCGCCGATTCCTGTCGTACCTGCCGCAGAGCGTGTGGAATGCGCCGCCGCGAGCGACGCCTGACGACGATCCCGCGCGCCGCGAAGAGGAGTTGATCAGTATCGTGCCGCGCAATCGGCGCCACGGTTACGACGTGCGGCGAATCGTCGAGCTGGTGATGGATCGCGATTCATTTTTCGAGATGACAATGTACTTCGGGCCGTCGCTGGTGACGGGATTCGCGCGGCTCGACGGATTTCCGGTCGGCGTGATGGCGAACGATCCGTTTTCGATTGGCGGATCGCTGGACGGGCCGGCGTCGGACAAGATGGTCAAGTTCATCGACCTGTGCGACACGTTCCATCTGCCGGTGGTGAACTTTGTCGATCAACCCGGCTTTCTGATTGGGCGCGAGGCCGAGATGGCGGGGACGATTCGGCGCGGCGTGCGCGCGCTCTATGCGATGTTTCAGACGGCGACGCCGCTGGTTGCGATCATGGTGCGCAAGGCGTTCGGTGTTGCCGGCGCGGGCCACGGAATCACGACCGGGCTGAATCTGCGCTACGCGTGGCCGTCGGCGGATTGGGGATCGCTGCCGATCGAGGGCGGAATCGAGGCGGCGTACAAGCGCGATTTGGCGGCCTCGAGCGATCCGGAGAAGTTGCGCAAGGATCTCGAGGATAAATTCAATGCAATCCGCTCACCGATGCGGACTGCGGAAGCGTTCGGCATCGAGGAAATAATAGATCCGCGCGACACGCGGCCGCTCCTCGTCGACTGGGTGCATCAGGCGTACGAGATCGTCCCTACGCAGTTGGGGATTCGTACGCGGACGATGCGGCCGTAGGGCTGGGGATTAGCCGGCGGTGACGCGATCGGGCGCGGGGGCGGTGTGAGCATGCTCCTCAACTACCGCATGCCCGCGCGAGAACGCCATCGCGATCACGTAGATCACCATTCCCACCATCGCGACCTTCACCCAGCTGCCCCATCCATAGTGGACTGCGACGTAGAGCGACAGCGGCGCCGAGATCGCGACCCATCCGCGCGCTACCAAACCAAAGAACGCCCATCCGGTTGCCTGCAAAGCCGGCGAGATATCCTCGAGCGTCTCCGAGAATTGAGCGGCCCACGGCACGTATGCGATCGCGAGAAAACATCCCATTAACGACGCGACTATCGCCAGTGTGAGTTCGGGAAGCTGACGGCCGAAGGTTGGTATCCACCACGCCATCAGCGCTGCGGAAAGGATCCCGCCGACGATTGCGATCGGTTTGCGGACTTGCAGACGGTCGGACAGCAGCCCGGTCAGCACCAATACGCCGAGGTTCGTCAGCCAGAAGTACTGATTCATTCTCGCCGCTTCGGCGGGCGAGTAGTGAAAGGCCTCGGTGAACATCAGCGGTCCGAAGCCCTGGATCGCGAAATACAATGTCAAATTCGCGGCGATGCCGAGCACCAGCAGCCAGACTTCGGCGTGGTGGAGCAGCCGCCCGAAGGCGTCGCGCGTGCTTGTCGGAAGTTCGGACGCGGCCGGCAGGCGTCCTTCCGCGGCGAGCGCCTGGAGTTCGGTCTTCATGATCTTCATGCGCAGATCAGAACTGAGATCGCACAGCCAAATCACGATCGGCACATACATCGCGACCGCGATGAATCCCATGATCCAGATCTGCGATTGCCAGGTATGGTAAATCGGCAGCGTCTTGCCGGCAACGAAGTTGGAAAGGAAGTTCGCGCCGACCGGTCCGATCGTCAACAGGCCGAATGCGAGCGCGCGGCTGAGCCGCGGCGACATATCGCGGATGAGCGCCGCGCCGGCCCCGGCGGTGAGGCCCGCCACGACTCCCATCAGCGTGCGCAGGATTACGAACGAAACGATGCCGGTGATCAGCACGTTCATGAAAAGGAGGACGGTGACCAACCCAAGACATACGTCGATGATCAGGACGCGCCCGTAACGATCTGCGAGCGGTCCGCCGTAGAACGCCGAGAAGCCGGAGATGAGCACGGCGAACGTGACGAATGCGCCATACTGCGTGTGGCTCATGTGTAGCGCAGGCAGCATGATCGAAAGCAGCGGCGCGAGCTGGAAGTCGTAGGCGCCGAGAATCGAGGCGAGCACGGTCAGAATCAGCAGCGACCATCGATGGCTGCCGCGCGGATATTCAGTGAGCGTTCGAGCCGCGACGAAACTGTTCATGCCGTCTCTCCATTAGCCGGGCGATCGCGCTGATTTAGTTTCTCTACAACCAAGCGGCCCGAAAACACAAGGCGTCTTTTCAGCGCTGGCAGATGCGAGCCGTGCCTGCTATCACGCTCGATCAAGGATCGCTTGGCGATGGAAATAAAGAGCCCGGCTGTGGGCAAGGTGTTGCGGCTCTCAATCGAGAGCGGCGCAAAAGTCGCGCGCGGCGACGAGGTGATGGTGATCGAGTCGATGAAGGTCGAGATACCGGTCAAGGCGCCGGCCAATGGGCGCATCGTGGAGTTTCGGGTCAAGCCGGGCGATCAGATTCAGCGCAACGTTGTCCTCGCCGTGATCGAGATGTGATTCAGTCGGGCAGGCGCTCGCGCCGGTTGCCCCATTTCTCCCAGAACGTCACCTGCAACGCCGGCTTGCGATCCGGTCGCGCCCATCGACCCT
>DATNLS010000244.1:0-2288 GCA_035602775.1 Candidatus Acidiferrales bacterium
GCTTACGTCGGGCTCGATCGCGGCGTCGCTGTATCGCAAGGCGCGCATCTCTGAGCGTCACCGCCATCGCTGGGAAGTTAACAACTCCTATCGCGAGCAGCTTGAAAAAGTCGGATTGGTCGCGACCGGCATTTCGCCCGACAACAGCCTGGTCGAGATAATGGAGCTGAAAGGGCATCCATGGTTTCTCGGCGGCCAGTTCCATCCCGAGCTGAAGTCGCGCCCGCTCGATTGTCATCCGCTGTTTCGCGGCTTGATTCGCGCCGCCGTGCAGCGCCGTGCCGAGCTTGGGGTTAAGCAGTCGAAGGTGCGGGAGCTGAGATCGGTTTCGTGAGCGTCGCCTCGGTCACAGCTGGCGACGCCGTCTTTGGCGGGCCGGAACTCGTGCTGATCGCGGGGCCATGCGTGATCGAGAGCTACGATTCTTGCATCCGCCACGCGACACGTCTGGCTGATATCGCGCGTCGCGCTCAGCTGCCGTTCGTTTTCAAATCTTCATTCGACAAGGCCAATCGCAGCAGTCATAGCTCGTTTCGCGGCCCCGGCCTAAACGACGGCCTCGAGATACTTGCGCGCGTGAAGCGCGAGGCTGGCGTTGCGATACTAACTGACATCCACGAGCCGTCGCAGGCGGCGGCCGCCGCGAAGGTCGTCGACGTCATTCAGATTCCCGCGTTGCTCTCACGGCAAACTGATCTTATCGACGCGGCTGTGAAAACCGGATGCGCCGTTAATATCAAGAAGGGGCAATTCCTGGCGCCGTGGGATATGAAGGCGGCGGTCGCGAAGGCCGAGAACGCCGGCGCGCGCCGAATCATTCTGACCGAGCGCGGATTTTCATTCGGCTACAACAATCTCGTCTCCGACATGCGGTCGCTCGTGATAATGCGCGGCTTCGGCTACCCGGTGGTCTTCGACGCGACCCATTCGGCGCAGCTGCCGGGAGCAGGCGAGGGTGGCAAATATTCCGGTGGTCAGCGCGAATTCGTAGCCCCGCTCGCACGCGCGGCGGTCGCCGCCGGAATCGACGGAATTTTCATGGAAGTGCATGAGGACCCCGACCGCGCCCTCAGCGACGGTCCCAATTCATATCGGCTCGACGACCTGCCGGCCTTGCTCGAAACGCTCAAACGAATCCATCAGGTCTCTCACGTGGCCGACTGATTTGCGCTAGCCTGATCTGAGAGGTCGGCGGCGGCAGTCGCGAGAAAGTGAGTGGAAATTTTTGGATAGCAAGTATGGTGCCGAATCGCCGTTCGGTTTACTCTAAAAAAAGCACTTGATACCGTGGATATTCGGAGAGATTGAACTTGAGTCCCAGGAAAATAGCTAAGGCCCTGGCCGCTTTCGGTGCGGTCGCCTTGGTTGTCCTGCTGCTGGCGACCGTATGGATCGTGCGCCATCGCTCGGCTGGCCAGGTATTGGAGACCGCGGCCGGGCTGGTCCCGGGGACTCTCCTGCGGGCGCATAACTTTCACTGGACGCAAATGAAAGCCGGCGAGCGGCAGTGGGTCCTGACCGCCGGCGAGGCGGACTACTCGGCCGACAAAACCACGCTCAAATTGACCGACGCGGTGGTCACGATGGTTTCGTCGGATGGCAAGCCGGTGGTCGTCAACTCGCCGCGCGCGGATTTGACCCTGGACGGGAATCACGTGACGCGCGCGCATTTGACCGGCGGCACGATCATACACATGGGCGACTACGTGCTGAGCACGGACGAGGCGACCTTTCTGCCCGATGACGACAAAGTCGATGCGCCCGGTCTCGTGACGATCGTGGGCGACGGATTAAAAGTGACGGGAGTCGGACTGAGCGGTCATCCCAAGACGCGCGTGTTCGAGCTTCGCGAGCAGGTTCAGACTGAGGTCACGCCTAAGAGCAAGAGTGAAAAACCGAAGCAAAGTTAGTCGAGCGTCGCAGTTCATAGCGGCTGCGGTGGTGGCAATCGCGCTCGCGTCACCGGCGTGGGCGCAAGACGGCAACAACGCGCGCATGGGTTCGTCGGATGCGGCGACGGCTGCCGATTCGAATCGCAACTCGCCCTCGAATTCCGCGCCGCCCGCGGCGACCACACCGCAACCGGCCAACAGCGATGAATCGAGCGACGATTCGATCAGCGTGACCGGCGGAGTGCCAGGCGCGGCGCCTGCGGCGGCCACGTCGGACACGACGCAAGCTGAGCCCGCGGTCGCGCCAGCGCCGGCGGCAGCAGAAGCGCCGGCAATGGTAGCAGCGCCGGCAACGGCGGAAGCGCCGCCCGCGGCGCCTGCCGTCGCGAGCGAGCC
>DATNLS010000043.1:0-6275 GCA_035602775.1 Candidatus Acidiferrales bacterium
CCATGCCCATATGACATTCCGACGACGACCACTCGTAATGGCCTATCATTTTCGAACAGATCATAGTCCTCTCCTACGTGGTGCAGTTGGCCGGCGTAGAAGACTCCGCGAGGGTGCGGGACCAAAAAAGACTCCTTGCAAGCCGCTCCATTCTGGCAAATGAACCTGCCATCTCCGCTCAAAACGCTTGCGCGAAAGTATCCTTTGAGCTTCTCAATTCGTTCGTTCGTCTTCGACCTGTCGCTTCTAAACCCCGTGTTACGTGTTTCCACGACTTTTACCCCTTAAAGGCTCAACTGTGCTCACACCTTTGTCGATCGACGGACTCGCAATACCGGTGAACAAAGCCATGTTGTAGAGCATCGCTCAAGTTGTCAGATTTCGCAGCAGCTAGACGGACCAGGAACCAAAGTCTGAACGCTTGCGGTGGCGTGTGCAATCGTGCACAAGCATAGCAGATGAGTGATCCCTCGGAGTCTCAGCCGGCGCCGCCAAAGCGCAAGCCACGGCGTATTTTTGGCATCGGCGCAATCCTGCTGAGCGTTCCGATCATTCTTTGGATGGGCGCGGCCTTCTTCGTCGCGCGCTCTCTGATGTACCCTGAGTTCCTGCGGCGCGGCGGGCAGGACGTTTTCGGACAGCATGTGCCGGCGTTCCAGCGAGGCTCGGTGACCGACGTCGGCACCGCACTCGGCGTCGAGCCGGAACGTCTGGATTGCGGCGTGGTCGAAGAGGACGGCTTCCGGCATCACCAGGTCAGCGTGGTCGGTTGGTATTTTCCGGGCAAGCGGCGCGAGGTGGTCGTGTTCGTGCCGGCGGCGGGAGCGCCGGAAACGGCGATGATCCCCTACGTGAAGTTTCTGCTTGGCGCCGGCTACACGGTGGTCGCGGCGTACAGCTCCAACAATCCGAGCTACGGGATCAACTGGGGAATGCTCAAGCGGAAATTCGCGCTGGCGACTGCGCGCACGTTGATGGACGACGGCTTCACTAAAATTGCCGCGCTCGGAGTTGGAGAAGGCGCCGCCGGCGTGATCATGGCGCAGGCCCAACAGCCGGTCTTCACCGCGATAGTCGCCGACAGCCCTTACGCGAACCTCGAGCAGCTTTTCCTGCGCAGCCCCTCGATGTTGCGGCTGAATCCGGCGTTCGTCAGAACCGTAATGTGGGAAGCGCAGCTATGGTTCGGACACCCGCTGGATAAGATCTCGCCCGCGACGGACGCGGGCAACCTGGGCGATTGCTCGTTGCTCATCATTCAGGATCGCGACGACCAGATGACGCCGCTGGCGGACGGCAAGGCGATCCTCGACGCCGGCGGCTTCAACGCGCAGATGTGGACGGTGCCGTCCGGCGGTCACGGCGACGCGATTTACGCGGATCCCAAGGGATACGCCGCGCGCGTGATCAAGTTCCTCGACGAGAGTTTCGAGATTCAATCACCCACCGCGAACCCGCCACGGCACTGACGGCGAAGAACCTAACCCCCAACCGCTTCCCTCGAGGGAAGCGGGACAATCGCAGAGAAAAAACCAGCTACATGCGCGGCTGGCTCAGGTCGACCAGCAGCGTGTTCTTGAGCCGCTCAAAAAGCTCGTCGACGTTCCACGGGCCGTTGTTGTAGAGCACCTTGTCGGGCGCGATGTGCCGATAACGCATGATGCGGAACCCCGACGCGCCGAAGCATTGCCCAGTCACGTTCGCGGCGTCGTCGCTGGCGAGGAATACCACGATCGGCGCGACGTTGGCGGGATCGCGCGGCGTGCCCTCGACCTTGTCGGACTGCGGGATTCCCGTCGCGCCCGGCATCCGGCCCGCGGGGATCGTGTCGGTCATGCGCGTCGACGCGCCCGGCATGATCGCATTCACCGTGATTCCGTATTTGTGCAGCGAGTTCGCGCTCGAGTACGTCAGCCCCAGGATTCCCGCCTTGGCCGCCGCATAGTTGGGCTGGCCGGGACTGCCGAGTGCCGAGTTCGACGAGAAGTTGATAATCCTGCCGTACTTGCGCTCGCGCATATGCGCCGACGCGGGTTTGATCGTGCAGTAGTGCCCCTTCAGGTGCACCCGGATTACGTCGTCCCATTCCTGTTCGGACATGTTGAAGATCATGCGGTCGCGCAGGATCCCGGCGACGTTCACCAGGATATCGAGCTTGCCGAATTCCTTGATCGCCTGGTTGACGAGGCCTTCGCCGCCTTCGACGCTGGCGATATCCATGTGATTGGAAACCGCGTTGCCGCCCGCGGCTTTGACTTCCTTGACCACGTCGTCGGCGGGCGATTGCGTTTCCTTCTGCCCCGCGACCGTGACGCCAAGGTCGTTGACTACCACTGCGCACCCCTGCGCGGCGAATGCCCTCGCGATGCCGCGGCCGATACCGCGGCCACCGCCGGTGATGGCGGCTACTTTTCCGTCGAGCTTGCCCATCGCTCAATTCTCCCTTGCGGCGTAATGCCGGAATCCAAACGCGCCCAGCGTTTTGGTTCGTGTGATAGTGCGCTTATACCGCAAATCCCCGCGTGCGGAACAGCCGCGGCATCATTCCCGTGGGATTTCGCCAGACGCGCTTATTGGTATGCGTGCTCGCTGTACGGATTGGAAAAGACGAATTCCGTGACGACTCCCGAGGTCGTGATGCGCCCCACCTTGCCGTTGGGCTCGGTGAACCACAGCGATCCGTCGGGACCTGCGGTTATAAACGTCGCCATCGACTTTGCGGGCATCGGGAACGCGGTTATTTGGCCCTTGGGCGTCATGCGATAGATCAGTTGCGCGCGAATCACCGTGATCCAGAGATTTTTGTCGGCGCCCGCTGCGATTCCGAGCGGCACGCCGTCCGTCGGCAACGCGTACTCCGTGATATACCCACCGGGCGTGACCCGGCCGACTTTGTTGGCGTGCGGTTGGGTGAACCACACGTTGCCGTCCGCCCCGAGCACCATCATCGCGGGCCGGGTGTCCGGGGTCAGGATTGCAAATTCCTTGACGTTGCCTGACGCGGTGACACGGGCGATACGATTCGCCTTGTCCTCCGCGAACCACAGGTTGCCGTCACTGCCGCCGACGATTTCAGCGGGACCCGCGCCCTTGGGCAACTCGATCTCCGTCAGGGTGCCGGTGGTGCTGAGCCGCCCGATGCGATTCCCCGAATGCTCGGTAAACCAGAGATTGCCATCGGCGCCCGCGGTGATTCCCGCCGGGCCGCTGTCCGAATGAGGCAATTTGATATACGCGATTTTTCCGTCGGGTGCGACGCGGCCGATCCGGTTGCCGACCGTGTCGGTGAACCAGACCGCGCCGTCGGGACCGGCGGTGATTCGTTCGGCGAATCCGTCAGGATCGATCGGAAAGCGCTTGGTGGCGCCGTAAGGAGTCATCCGGCCGACGCCGTCGCCCTGGTATTCGGTGAACCACAAGTTGCCGTCAAGGCCGGCGGTGATTGAGTACGGCGCATGCGTCCCGAGCGGCTCTCCGCTCGGCGTTGGCTTCGCGCTCGGGGCGGCGGCGGCGACCGTTGTCCCATGTGTCGACGGCTGTCGCGTCGCGCATCCCTGCACGATCGCGATTGCGATGGCAAAAACGATGCTCTGCGATACGAGGGCCAGCGCGCGGCGAATCGAGAGCTGGCTCAATTGACGATCCGATTCGCTTTCAGCTCGGCGATCTCACCGGCCCCGAATCCGAACTCGCCGAGAATTTCGTCAGTGTGCTGCCCCAGGTCGGGCGCGTGCCGCCACAGCTCGGGCTCGGTGCGCGAGAATCGCGCGGGCGATCGGACGGCACGCACGCGGCCCGCTTTGGGATGCTCGTATTCGAAAAATGTTTCGTTCGCGACGAACTGCGGATCGTTCCAGATCGAGTCGTAGTCGTTGACCGGCCCGCACGGCACGTCGGCGGCCTCGATTCGCTCCAGCCAGTACGCCGAACGCTGTGTCGGGAACAGCGTGATCAGGCTCTTGATCGAACGCCTCACCCGGTCCGGCCGCGGCTCGTCGCCCTCGAACCATTCCGGATGCCCGACGGCTTTGAGAATCGCGGTCCAATGCTTATCGGTCAACGGCGCAATCGTGATGTAGCCGTCGGCGGTCTGAAACGGCTCGAGCGTGTTCATCGACGGCGCGATTCCGGCGTCGTGCGGCAGATAGGTGTGGCGCGACGCGGTGTCGGGCATCAGGTAGTAGGCGACCGCGTCGATCATCGCAATCTGCAGATGCTGTCCCTTACCGCTGCGCTGCGCCTCCGTTAGCGCCGCGAGGATCGAGATCGCCGCGGTCATCGCAGTGACCTTGTCGGCGAGAATATTCTTGACCGCGCGCGGCCGTCCCTGCGTCCGCTGCGAAGTCATCACCCCTGCCATCCCCTGGATGATCGGATCGTAGGCGGGCTTGTTGACCGACGGCCCCGAGAATCCGTAACCGGCGATCGAGCAGTAAACAATTTTCGGATTGCGTGCCGCGACCGCGTCGTAACCGACGCCCAGCCGATCGACGACCCCGGGACGCACGTTCTGCACGACGACGTCCGCGTGCTCGGCCATCTTGAGAAAAACTTCCGCCGCCCCAGGCTGCTTGAGATCGAGCATCATCGCGCGCTTGTTGCGATTCCAGTTGAGGATGCTGATCGTGACGCCGCCGCGCTCCTTGCCAGACAAGACCCGCGACACGTCGCCATCAGGCGGCTCGATTTTAATTACGTCCGCGCCAAGGTCACCGAGCATCATGGTGCAGAACGGTCCCGACACCACCATGCTCAAATCGAGTACGCGAATTCCTTCAAGTGGTCCCATCGACACCTCCGGGAGGTTCCCCGATCAATCAAATGTAGCGGTCAGTGTTGCTTATAGTTCACCCGGCATCCACGCGACAACGTCTGACTCGGAGGCAGAAAGAACCTAACCCCTTCCCTCGAGGGAAGGGGAACAATCGCGAGGAGCGGATCGGCATTCTCCTCAAACCTTCCCCCGATTGAGAGCGAAAGGTCGTCCTCGACATTTCGCGATTTCCTAACACTGGGTGCAGGGCTCAGCCCTGCCAAAGGAAGCGTGAAACCCACCGCGGATTTCACATTCAATCACGTGAACCGTCCGCTACGGATCGCGATTTCATGCAACTTCGCGACGTCGTCCTGGATCGCGCGACTTCGGCGCATCCGTTCCAGCGTCAGCGGGATTCGATAGGTCCAGTTCCAAGCGCTGATGGTGCCAGGCCGATTGATCCGCGCACTCCATCCGAACAAATCCTGAATCGGAATGATCACGAGCTTCGACGGCGCCGCGTACAGCGCCGACAGAATCGCAAAACGCGCCGCCTCCTCGAGATTTCGTCGCGGATTCACGTTGCCTTCGAGGCCAAGCCCGCGCACGAGTTTCTCACGCACGTCCACCGGCTGTGCGTGCCACCACACCGTCAGCGGTTCCGTGTCATGCGTCCCCGTGGTCGCGAGCGACAGTTCGGGATACGTCGCGGGGCTGAGAAACGGCTCGTCACCGTGGCCCCAATCGCGCTCCCACTGCATCACCTTGTAGCCCGCCACGCCGAGACGCGTGAGCGACGCACGCACCCACGGCGGCACCGTGCCGAGGTCTTCGGCGATAAGTTCCGTGGCAGTCGCCTCCTCTCTGATCGCGTGAATCACCTCTTCGCCTTGACGCAGCTCGTCGTTCTCGTCAGCCGGCGTGAACCTTCCCGGCTCGGCCAGGTCGGAACCGAAATTGAATGTCCGATAGAGCCCAACCACGTGATCGATTCTCAACAGATCGTAGAGCGTGCTCGCGTGACGCGCACGCGCGCGCAGCACCTTGAACCCCTGCGCCCGCATCTGGTTCCAGTTCGGCAGCGGCAGGCCCCATCGCTGTCCCTTGGGATTGAAACCGTCCGGCGGCGCGCCGACAGTGCGCGAAAGATCGAACTCGTCCTGGTTCGCCCACACCTCGGCGCTGTCGCGGCATGGCGAGAACGCCAAATCCCCGCCAATGAACACGCCGTGCGAGGTTGCATATGCGCGCATCTCCGACCACTGCTGATGCGCAAGGAATTGCCAGTAGCCGTACATCTCGATCGGATCGGCCAGCTCGCGGCGCGCGAGCGCAATCGCGGCGGGATCGCGCTTGGCAATATCAGCCGGCCACGTTTCCCAACTGGTCCAGTTGAAACGATCCTTGAGCGCGCGAAACAACGCGTAGTCCTGAATCCAGTACGCGTTGGCCTGCATGAACGCATCGAGCTGCGCGCCTTCGTCGCGTCCACCTCGCGCTCGCGTCGCCCGGTACGCGC
>DATNLS010000041.1:0-5178 GCA_035602775.1 Candidatus Acidiferrales bacterium
ATTTCGTCACAATCAAGGGCAAAGAAAAGATCCTCGGCGAGATCAAGAGCGCCGCCAAGGGAAAAGAAAACGTTTATCTGGCCAGCGACCCCGACCGCGAAGGTGAGGCTATCGCGTGGCATATCGCCGACCATCTCGGCAAGACCAAGTCCAAGGTCAGCCGCGTACTCCTGCATGAAATCACGTCGGCCGCGGTCAAAGAGGCGGTCGCCAATCCCTCGAAACTCGATCGCCACCTGTTCGACGCCTACCAGGCGCGCCGGGTGCTCGACCGGCTGGTGGGCTACAAGCTGAGCCCGCTTTTGTGGGACAAGGTCAAGCGCGGGATCAGCGCGGGGCGCGTGCAATCGGTGGCGCTCAGGATAATCGTCGATCGCGAACGCGAGCGCGAGGCATTCCGCGCCGAGGAATACTGGACCCTCGACGCACGCCTCAGTGGAAAAAATCCGCCGCCGTTCAAGGCGCGGCTCTACAGCTACAAAGACGATCGCATCGACAACAAGGCCTACAAGCTGCCCGAGGCGCAGGCGCGAGAGATTATCGCCGCGGTCGAGGCGGCACCATTCAAGGTCAAAACCGTCGAGCGCAAGGAAGTCCGCCGCAGTCCCGCGCCCCCGTTCATCACCTCACGGCTCCAGCAGGAGGCGTCGCGCAAGCTGTACTACCAGCCGCGCCGCACGATGCAGATAGCGCAGAAGCTGTACGAGGGCGTCGAGCTGGGCGAGGAGGGCGCAGTCGGCCTTATCACTTATATGCGCACCGATTCGCCGCGGGTGTCGGACCAGGCGCTCGAGAGCGTCCGCAATCATATCGGCGCGCGTTACGGCAAGGAGTACATCCCCGACCAGCCGAACTCCTACAAATCCGGCAAGCAGTCGCAGGGCGCGCACGAAGCGATTCGCCCGACCGCCGTCGAGCGCGACCCCGAGTCGATCGCGCGTTACCTCGACAAGGACATGCTCGCGCTCTACACGCTCATCTACAATCGCTTCGTCTCGAGCCAGATGATGCCGGCGGTTTACGACCGCACGACCGTCGATATCGAATCTGCCGACGCGATTTTCCGCGCGACCGGCCAGGTGATGAAGTTCGACGGCTTCATGCGCGTATATATCGAAGGTCAGGACGAGCCCGAGGACGAAGAGGGCACACTGCCGATGCTAGACGAAGGCGAGACGCTGACGCTGCTCGGGCTCGATCCGGAGCAGCATTTCACTCAGCCGCCACCGCGCTACACGCAAGCCACGCTAATCAAGGTGCTCGAAGAGCAGGGAATCGGCCGCCCCTCGACCTACGCCGCGATCATGACCAGCATCCTGCGGGTCGAGTACGTCGAAGAGGACGAGAGCAAGCGGATGCGTCCGACGTCGCTCGGGCGCGTCGTCAACGACATGCTGGTGAAGGCGTTCCCCGACATTCTCGAATCCAGTTTCACCGCGCAGTTCGAAGAGGACCTCGACAAGGTTGAAGAGGGCACCGAGAACTGGGTGAAGACGATGAAGCGCTTCTACGGGCCGTTCGCGAAGGACCTGGCCGACGCGAAGAAGAAGATGCCCGAGGTCAAGCACAAGGGCCTGCCCACCGGCCTCAAGTGCGAGCTCGACGGCGGCGACATGGTGATCAAATGGGGCCGCAATGGCGAGTTCCTCGCCTGCTCGAACTACCCCAAATGCACCAACACCGGCGAGATTGCGCGCGACGACCAGGGCAATATCACGATGAAGGCGCCGTCGGCGCCGGTGCCCAGCGACGAAGTCTGCGAGAAATGCGGCAAGCCGATGGTCAAACGCCGCTCGCGCTTCGGCGAATTCCTGGGATGCTCCGGATATCCGGACTGCGACGGAATCAAGCGCCTGCAATCCGAGCCCATGAAGACCGGGGTCGCATGTCCGGAATGCAAAGAGGGCGAGATCCTCGAGCGTCGCAGCCGCCGTGGCAAGATTTTCTTCGGATGCGGCCGCTATCCTAAATGTAAATTCGCCGCCTGGAACAAAGTCGTGCTGCAGCCATGCCCGTCGTGTGGCGCGAACTACATGGTCGAGAAGGACTTGAAGCGCACCGGCATCACCTGGCAATGCGCCAACAAGGAATGCGGCTATAAGGCTCCCGCGCCCGTTGTCACGCAAGTCGAGCCCTCCGCCCCTGCCTCGACGCCGCCCGCGTAGCGCTTCCGGCTCGCCGCTTCATCGTGTCAGCTTCACGCAGACCCGTCGATCGCATCGTCCGCGCCTTGGTGCCGGTTTTGCTGGTCGCCGCGGCATTTGCGACGCCCGCCCGCGGCGCGCCTCCTGTCGTAGTCACGCCTCATCAAGAGGAAACCGTGCTGCCCTACGTCGCGCGCGTTTACTTCGACGCTAAAGCCAAAGACGGCAGCGACTCCTATTTCGAGATTCTGAAAAGCGACAAACAGGTATACGTGCAGAAGGCCAAACAGAAGGGCGAGAAGTTTTTCATCGGCACGATGTACAAGGATGATCCCGACGCGGCGCTGATCAAGATGGGGATGGATATCACCGGCGCCGGGCAGCCCGACCTGGTCATTTCGGAATGGCTGGGCGGCGCGAATTGCTGCCTCATATTCCACATCTTCGAGATTGGCCCGACCTTCAAAAAACTCGGCACCATCGACGCCGAGTTTGGCGACTCGGGCCCGCACTTCCTGCATCCGGATAAAGATTCGAAGACCACCGGGTTGGCCATCCAGATTCACGACTGGACTTTTGCCAACTGGAACACCGACTTCGCCGACTCGCCCGCGCCGAAGGTTATCCTGCGCTACAGCGACAATGGGTACCACGTGGCTCCCGAGCTGATGCGCGCGCCGGTTCCTGACGCGAGCGACCTCGCAACGCTCGCTGGTCAGGTAAAGAGCTACGCTGGCAGTGCCAAGGGCGGTGAATGGCCTCACGCGCAGGTCTCGCCGCAGCTATGGTCAACGATGCTCGATTTGATCTACAGCGGGCACGAGCACGAGGCGTGGAAGTTCCTCGACGACGCGTGGCCGCCAAAGGTGCAAGGCAAGGACAATTTCGCGCGCGACTTCCGCGCTCAGCTTGCAAAGAGCCGTTACTGGCCCGCGGTCGAGGCGATGAATGCCGGCAAGCCAGTTGCCGCGGGGAGCGATCAGTCCGCTAGCCCTTCCCCAGCCGCGACGAAGTAGTAGCCCGGCTACGAGGGCTGCCTTTCAAGAAATGCGAATCCCTCGCGGAAGCTTGCGTGGCCGCCGGACTCGACGATCTCGCCATGAGCCACAATAACGCGGTCGAATGGCCATCGAATGACATTTTCGATTGATTCGCGAAGAGCATTCGGATCGCTGATCGCGGACCTTATTCTGCCGTGAGGACCGAGACCATCGGCGCCGCCCGGATCGGACGCAGCTTGAGCGGGTGTGTAGTTGAAAACAAGGTCGCCGACGACCAACGACCGACTTGCCCGATGAAAGAAGACCACCTCGCCGTATTCCGGGATGCCTTTGATCAGCAGTTGATCAACTTGCCCCCGCCACTCCGGAGGGCTCACATCTTCGAGCACCCCGTCAAATTTGAAATCGTTTCTCTTAGCGGCCAGGTCTGGCGCGCAAAACGCCTTTGTTTCGGGGAACGCTGCTTTCCATTCCGAAAGGAATTGGTGATGGAAGAGGTTAGGCGCGATCAACGCTGCCACCTGCCCGAGATTTTCGACCGCTGAACGCAAATCCGGATCGCTCAGTACTGGCGAGTGAAGGAGAATGCGTCGGTCCTTCAAGCGAATGACGGTCATACGCGAACTGACAACTCCAAGCTCGTTGGTGAACTGTCGGGTCGCGATCCAAAGGTCCGGAGCTAAACTCGTAAGCCTACCGTTCATAGCCACGCCTCAACCCCGGTCAGAGGGACGCATCTTCGATGAGATCTCTTCGAGCCGCCGGCGGATAAATCGGCGCTCAGGTGCGCTGCCGACGCGCGTCAGCGCCGCACGATACGATTCGGCCGCCTCACTCCATCGCTCCAGCCGCCGCAGCAAATCCGCGCGCGCCGACCACATCAGGTAGTAGTCGCGCAGTTCGCCGGTGGCTGCGATCGCGTCGATCAATTCCAGACCGGCCGCGGGACCGTCGGCCATCGCGATTGCGACCGCCCGATTCAGCTCGATCACCGGTGACGGACGAATCGCGATCAGGCGCGCGTAAAGATTGGCGATCGCGCGCCAGTCGGTTGCGCCTGCGCTTTTGGCGCGCGAGTGAACCACGGCAATCGCCGACTGAATCGCATACGGGCCGTGCGCGTCGGCAGTAATCGCCGCTTCCGAATGAGTGAGTCCTTCGGCGATCTGCGCGCGATCCCAGCGCCCGCGGTCCTGCTCCTCGAGCAGCACGAGTTCGCCGCGATCGTCGATTCGCGCATCGCGCCGCGCATCGTGCAGCAGCATCATCGCGAGCAGTCCGCGCGGCTCGGCCTCGGTCGGCATCAGCGCGACCAGGATTCGTCCTAGTCGAATCGCCTCCGCGCAGAGATCGGTGCGCAACAAGCGTTCGCCCGAGCTCGCCGCGTAACCCTCGTTGAAGACCAGGTAGATAACCGCCATCACGGCGTCCAGGCGATCCGCGAACAACTCCGGCGACGGCACCTCGTACGGAATCCGCGCCGCGCGAATCTTGCGCTTGGCGCGGACCAGCCGCTGCGCCATCGTGGCCGGCGCGGTCAGGAACGCGCGCGCGATCTCCTCGGTGGTGAGCCCGCACAGCGTGCGCAGCGAAAGCGCGACGCGCGCGTCGTCGGCCAGTGCCGGATGGCAACAGGTAAAGATCAGCCGCAGACGCTCGTCCGGCAGCGCGTCCGCCCCATCGCTCTCCTCGCAGTCGCCACTGCTCTCAGCCATGCGGATCAACTCCTCGCGGCGATCGTTGAACCGAGTCTGCCTGCGCAAACGATCGATCGCCTTATGGCGCGCGACGCCAATGATCCAGGCACGCGGATTGTCCGGCAGCCCGTCGCGATGCCATTGTTCGACCGCGCTCGCGAACGCGTCCTGCGCCGCGTCTTCCGCCAGGTCGAAGTCGCCAAGGACGCGAATCAGCGTGGCGAGTATTCGCCCGAACTCCTCGCGATAGAAACGCTCGATACCGGCGGCAGTGTTGTCCATCGGAAGATCCGTCCGATGGCAGGCTAGCTGCACGCCGCGCATGCCGCTACCGCG
>DATNLS010000311.1:0-5202 GCA_035602775.1 Candidatus Acidiferrales bacterium
TTGGCGACGTGCGGTTCCTTTCGATCGATCGCATCCGAACCGAGCCCGCCGGCGCCGGCGGCAGCGGCGGGAAGTGGCGCGCATCGGCGGCGTCGGGCGGAGGGATTCTGATCGATCACGGATGGCACGTCTTCTATCTCATGTATTGGTTGCTGGGCGGAGAGCCGCCGCTGTCGGTGTCGGCGCGGCTCGAATCGCCAGTCGGCGCCACGGTTGACGACGTGGCTGACGTGCGAATCAGGTTTGGGGGTGGATCGTTCTGCCGAGCACATCTCTCGTGGCGCGCGCCTGTCCGCAGAACCTCGGCGCTCATCTACGGCGATCGCGCATCTATCGAGATTGAAGGGGATCGGGTGCTGCTCACTGGTCGGGCGGGGAAGGCGGAGGACCTGTCGGTCGCCGACATTCCCGACGATTCGTACCATTCAGCCTGGTTCGCCGGGGTGGCGCAGGAGTTCCAGCAAGCTGTGACCGAAGGAACCGATTCGCCCGTCGCCAGGCGCAACATCGCCGAGGCGCGTGCCGCGCTGATGCTGGTCGAAGCCGCGCGGAAGTCGTCGATCAACCATGGCGTTGAGATAAATCTCTCTTAAAATCAAGCAGTTAGCGCAGGACAGCTGTCACAGAGCGTTTCAAATCCCGCTGACCGACTGACCGCTCGGACTGTTCCTTCTTGACTTTCCGGAATGTGACGGTACAGTTTCTATTGACCGAAAGGTTAGCCGCGATTTCGAGACGCGCAGATGACGCCGGCTTGGATTAGCGGGCATTGGACGATTTTTTGTGGTTTCGGGCGACGACAGGAGCAAGGCGGGGGTTCACGGCCGGGATATGGGCGTATCGCAGATCAAGGTTGGTATTGCGGAGCCGCGCACGGCGTCCCAGGACTCGCGCGACGAGATATTAAAGGCGGCGATGCAGCTATTCGCCAATCGCGGGTTTCACGAGACCTCGATGTCCGAAGTGGCGCGCGAGGCGCGGGTCAGCAAGGCGCTGATTTTCTGGCATTTCAAGACCAAGGAAGAGCTTTTCGTGGCAGTGCTGAACCGCCTGCTCGAGCCGTACTTCATCGACTTCGCCGAAGAGGCGGCGGTGATGGACGAGCGCGCGCAGATCGAAAAGCTGGTCGAGTCGTACCTGTCGTTCGTGCGCGACAACGCGAGCTCGGTGCGATTTTTCCTGGCGCAGATGCTCCACGACCAGCGGCTCTCCGAGAGCCTCAACGAGCAGGTGCTGCAGCTCTACGGCGGCTACCGCGCCATGCTGGTGGAACTGATTGGCAGCGCGCAAAAAAAAGGAGTCTGCACGCGGCGGACGGCGCCGGAATCGGCCGCGGCGTTTCTGCTGTCGGCGCTGAACGGATTGCTGATCGAATACTTGTTTATGGGGGCGAATGCGATCGACCCCCAAGGGGCGGTGGCGATGGTGGGCGAGTGGCTATTCGGTCCTTCGGCGACATCTTCATCAGAGGGCGGCGGCGCGCCGTCCGCCTAATCTTCTTCAACATGTTCTAGGAGAACGCACGAGTATGCGCATTCCATTGAGACAGATGATCGACTTGGGCCGCTACATGCGCGCCAAGAGAAAAGCTGGCGAGAAATATTTTCCACTGGTGCTGATGCTCGAGCCGCTGCATGCGTGCAACCTCGCGTGCATCGGATGCGGGCGAATCGTCGAGTACAAGGACACCATCCGCGATATGATGCCGCTGGACGAGGCGCTGCATTCGGCCGAAGAAGCCGGCGCACCGATCGTCTCGATCTGCGGCGGCGAGCCGTTGATGTACAAGCATATCGCGGCGCTGACGCGCGGGCTGATCGAGGATCAGAAGCGTCACGTGATGATCTGCACCAACGCGATCCTGCTCGAGCGCTTCGTCAAGCAGGTGCCGCCGAGCCCGTATCTCAGCTTCAACCTGCACCTGGACGGCATGCGCGAGACCAACGATCGCGTGACCGACCGGGTCGGGCATTTCGACATCGTGGTGAAGATGATCAAGATGCTGAAGGAGAAGGGCTACCGCGTGCAGACCAACACGACGGTGTTCCGCGAGACCACCGGCCAGGAGCTCGAGGACATGGTCAAGTATCTGACCAGCCTCGGCGTCGACGGCATGCTGCTGAGTCCCGGCTATCACTACCAGGTGCTGCAGAACGAGGAGGAGTACCTGAAGAAAGAAGAGATGCCGGCGAAGTTCTTCAAAGTTCGCGACATGGCGAACGACTACAAGATTATCAACACGCCGATTTATCTCGACTACCTGGTCGGCAAACGCGACATGCAGTGCAGTCCGTGGACGACCGTCACGCGCAATCCGCAAGGATGGAAGGGGCCCTGCTACCTGATCACGAACGGGCACTACAAGACGCTCGATGAGATGCATGCGGCGACGGATTGGGAATACTATAGGACCAAGCAGGATTTCCGCTGCCGCGACTGCAAGCTGCATTCGGGATTTGAGGGGACGGTGGCGCTCGAGTTCGGCCAGAATCTGAAGGACTCGTGGCGGATGGTGCGGCATTACGTCGCGTAAGCAATCGCGCAAGCAGGCGATGAACCCTCGCGCAGCGAAGGAATCTTCGCGTGCGGAAATCCGGTTAAGAGACGAGACGTGTTCGACTTGCACAGCTATTTGAAGGAGCGCGCGCAACTGATCGAGCGGGCGCTCAAACACAGCGTCGAGGAACCGACCGGCGCGGCAGCTCGCCTGCATGAGGCGATGCGCTACTCGCTGCTGGCGGGCGGCAAACGGCTGCGGCCGGTGCTCGTGCTCGCGTCGTGCGAGGCGGTAGGCGGCAAGTTCGAGGCGGCGATGGGACTCGCGTGCGCGGTCGAGATGATTCACACCTACTCGCTGATTCACGACGACCTGCCGTGCATGGACGACGACGATATGCGCCGCGGACGCCCGACCAATCACAAAGTTTACGGCGAAGCGATTGCGACGCTCGCGGGCGACGCGCTGCTGACGGACGCATTCAAGGTGCTCGCGCTTTCGACCGGGACGAACGCGTCTCCGGCGCTCGTGCTCGAAACGGTCGCGGAACTCGCGACCGCGGCAGGAGCCAGCGGGATGGTCGCGGGGCAGGTGATCGATCTGCTCGGCGAGGGCAAGTCGAAGACGGTCGAGGAGCTCGAGGAGCTGCACGGCAAAAAGACCGGCGCGCTGTTCCTGGCGTCGGTGCGCGGCGGCGCGCGGCTCGGCGGTGCGAGCGCGGCGCAAATCGAGTCGCTCGACGCGTACGCGCGCGCGCTCGGGCTGGCGTTCCAGGTGGTCGATGACTTGCTCGACGTTCAAGGCACTCCTGAACAGATGGGCAAGCGCACGCAGAAGGATTTCGAACGCGGCAAGGCGACCTATCCGGCGATCCTGGGCGTCGAGCGTTCGATGGACCTGGCGCGCGAGCTGGAGACGCGGGCGCATCGCGCGCTGCAAGGCTTCGGCGATAGCGCGGGCGCGTTGCGGCAGATTGCGACGTTTGTCGTGGAGCGGAAGCTGTGAGCGCGCTCGAAGCGTCGGCGGAGATTACGCAGAAGCATTCGCGGCAGGCGGTGCTGGTCGAGCCGGGACGCCTCGAGCTGCGCGACTACGTCGCGCCGCATCCGGCGCCGGGCGAGTTGCTGATTCAAATTCGTTGCGCGCTGAGCTGCGGCACCGATCTGAAAACATTTCGCCGCGGGCATCCGGTGTGGAAGCTCCCGATGCCGTTCGGCCACGAGTTTTCCGGCGTCGTGGTGGAAGCGGGCGAGAGCGTGACGGCGTTCAAGCCCGGCGACCCGATCATGGCGGCGCCGACTGCGCCGTGTGGAATCTGTTTCTACTGCCAGCATGGGCAGGAAAATCTTTGCGACGACGCGCTCGGACGCATGGTGCATGGAGGGTATGCGGACACGCTGCTGCTGCCGGAGCACGTCGTCGCGCGCAACACGTTTATCAAACCGGCGGACCTGCCGTTCGAAGAAGCCGCGCTGCTCGAACCGCTCTCGTGCGTGGTGCACGCGAATGAAATGGCGCGTCCGGAAAAAAACGAGACCGTCGTAATCATCGGCGCGGGTCCCTTCGGCCTGCTGCACATGCTGGTGCTGAAGGCGGCGGGCGTGCGCGAGGTCGTCGTCGTGGGGCGCGGCGACAAGCGCCTGAAGTGGGCGCGGGACCTGGGCGCGGACCGCGTGGTCGATGCGGGCAGCGTCGATGCCGCGGCGGAAATCGCGCGGCTCAACGGCGGCTTCGGTCCCGACCTGGCGATCGAGTGCACCGGCCAGGTCGCGGGATGGCAGGACGCGCTCGCGCGGGTGCGGCGCGGCGGGCGAGTGGTTTTTTTCGGCGGATGTCCGGCGGGCACGGCGCTGAGCGTCGATACGCGGCGGATGCATTACGACAATCTGACGTTGATGTCGCCGTTTCATTTTCGGCCGCGCGACGTGCGGTGTGCTTACGAATTGCTGGCGGGGCGCGCGCTGAATGCGGGCGCGATCGTCAACGCGCGCATGCGGCTGGGCGATTTGGCCGAAGTGTTCGAGATGCTCGAGCGCGGCGTGGTTCTGAAGTGCGCCGTGATTCCTTGAGGGGTGAACTATGACTCAGGCTATTGAAATTGGTAACACCGCGATCGCGCTGTCGCCGCATGACGAGTTCGTCGCGACGATTGATTACACCGTCGATCGCGCCCAGCGCGCGCTGCTCGCGCTGCAGAAGCCCGAGGGTTACTGGCACGGCCCGCTCGAGGCGAACGCGGAGATGAACGCGGAGTTCATCATATTCAATCATTTTATGGACACGGTCGACCTCGAGACCGAGGCGCGGCTGAAGAAGCATCTGCTCGACACGCAGAGTCCGGACGGAAGCTGGGCGCTTTACCAGGGCGGCGAGGGTTATCTGTCGACCACGATCGAAAGTTACTTTGCGCTCAAGCTCACCGGCATGCGCGCGGGCGACGAGCCGCTGGCCGCCGCGCGGCGCTGGATCCTGTCGAAGGGCGGTATCGTGAATTGCGGGACGCTGGCGCGATTTTACCTGGCGTCGATGGGGCAGATCACGTGGGACGCGACGGCTGCGCTGCCGGTCGAGCTCGCCCTTTGCCCGACTTGGTTCCCGTTCAACATCTACGAGCTCGGCTCATGGGCGCGCGGAACGCTGATGGGACTGATGATGCTGCAGGCGGCGCGTCCCGAGAAAAAGATTGACTACCAGCGCGGGGTGCT
>DATNLS010000153.1:0-2619 GCA_035602775.1 Candidatus Acidiferrales bacterium
TGCCATCCGTATGACGTCCGCAACGCCAACCGCAACAAGCTCGTGCGCCCGCTGCAGGCCGAAGTGAAGCGTCGCAAGCTGTGGGCATGCCATCTCGGCGCGGAGCTCGGCGGCCAGGGATACGGCCAGCTCAAACTCGCGCTGATGAACGAGATCCTCGGTGGTGTGACCTACGCGCCGATCGTTTTCGGCTGCCAGGCGCCCGATTCCGGCAATGCCGAAATCCTCGCGCACTACGGCACCGACGCGCAGAAGAAGCGCTTCCTGCAGCCGCTGCTCGACAACGAAATCGTGTCAGCGTTTTCGATGACCGAGCCGCAAGGCGGCGCCGATCCCAAGGTCTTCAAGACCAAGGCCGAGCTGAAGGGCGACAACTGGGTCATCAACGGGCAGAAGTGGTTTTCGTCCAACGCGCATCTCGCATCGTTTCTCATCGTGATGGCGGTCACGGATCCCGATGCGTCGGATTACAAGCGCATGTCGATGTTCATCGTGCCGACTGAAACGCCGGGCGTGAAAATTCTCAAGAACCTCGCGGTCGGAATGCATGAGGGCGAAGGCAGCCACGGCTACGTGCAGTATTCCGATGTTATCGTGCCCAAGGACCACATGCTCGGGCCTCGCGGCGGCGCGTTCGCGGTGGCGCAGACGCGGCTCGGCGGCGGTCGCATCCATCATGCGATGCGCACCATCGGACAGGTGCGGCGCGCCTTCGACATGATGTGCGAGCGGGTGCTGTCGCGCTTCACGCAGGGCTCGCGCCTCGCGGACAAGCAGATGGTGCAGGAAAAAATCGCCGACTCGTGGATGGAGATCGAGCAATTCCGGCTGCTGGTGCTGCGCACGGCATGGAAGATCGATCGCTACAAGGACTATCTCAAAGTGCGCAAGGATATCGCTGCGGTGAAAGCTCTGATGCCCAAGGTCTTCCACGACGTCGCGGCGCGCGCGCTCCATCTGCATGGATCCCTCGGCGCGACCGGCGAGATGCCGTTCGTCGAGCAGGTCATTCAAAGCTTTCACATGGGACTAGCCGACGGGCCGACCGAGGTCCACAAGATCACGCTCGCGCGCCAGGTGTTGCGCGACTACAAGGCGACTGACGGCTTGTTCCCGACCCAGCACATCCCAAGGCTGCGCGAGGCGGCGATCAAGAAGTACGCGGACCGGATCGAGCTCGAGGTGGCGAATCAATAGGAGTCCGGATTCACACTTTATGATAAGCACGCATTTCGCAAAAAAGATCGCGAAAACTTTCGGCGTGCGGAAAATTTTATAGGTCCTGCGGCGCAGGTCGTCTCGAATTCTCGCGGATTCGTGTGGGCATGAAAAATGCTCACTACGATACCGGTAGAGGAAGACGACCATGGGAAAAATATTTTTATCCCTGGGATTCTGGATGACCATCCTGCTCTTCGTCGCGCTTGGCTACGCGTTGAATTCGGCATGGGGCTCAGAATGTTCAGATGGAGTTAATTGCGGTTATACACGCACAACGCTCGCGTCAACGGACTATTCAGATTTCTCAGACGAGAACCGACAGTTTGAGAATAATCCGGTGGCCAGCGATGTCGCCCGTCGTAGATGTCCAGCGGGCGCCACGGCGACCAGCCACTATCTCGATTTCCAGCAGATGGCGAGTGCTCAGCCCGGCGGTCCGGTCTACGCGCCGGGTCTGTCATTGACGTTCTCGGATCGTCCAACTGACACGACTCTCTGTCCCGGGCCGGTCGAAATTCCGCATCACTAAATCATCGCGTCATCCTGGCCAGATAGTCGCACTGAAGATCTCCGCAAAACAGTTTTGACCTGGCCTCGCCTCGCGACAGTTTCAGTTGCATTATGAAACCCGACTCGGCTAGAACCAGATTGAGCCCGTCAGGGTTGCGTTCAACCGAAACACAGTTCAGAGGAGACGACGATGCAGACGATCAAGTTTGACGATATACCCGCGCTCACGGCGAAGATCGGCAAGGAGTTCGGCCCGTGGAGCGAGCCGATTCAGGTGACGCAGGAAAAAATCAATCAGTTCGCCGACGTGACCGGCGACCATCAGTGGATTCATATCGATATCGAGCGGTGCAAAAAGGAAAGCCCGTTCGGCGGGCCGGTGGCGCATGGATTTCTCACACTGAGCCTGCTGCCGGCGTTCAAGAATACAGATGAGTATGCGGTCACCGGCTTTCGCAACGTCGTGAACTACGGCGCGAACAAACTGCGCTTCGTATCGCCGGTGCCGGCAGGCGCCAGTGTGCATGCGCGCTCGCGGCTGATCGCGGTCGAGCCGCGGCCGATGGGCACGATGCTCACGCGCGAGACGGAAATTCAGGTGGTCGGCCAGCAGAAGCCGGCGGTGGTTTACGAAGCATTGATGCTGTTCGTGAAGTAACTGGGAGATCAGTTGATGGCGTACGAACAGATCATTTACGAGGTCGCGGACAATATCGCGACGATCACGCTCAACCGGCCGGAGAAGCTCAATGCGTTTACCGGCATCATGATGAACGAGATGCTCGACGCGTTCGACAAGGCCGACGCGGACGATAACGTGCGCGCGATCATCGTCACCGGCGCCGGACGTGCGTTCTGCGCGGGCGCGGATTTGTCGGCGGGTCCGCG
>DATNLS010000055.1:0-3272 GCA_035602775.1 Candidatus Acidiferrales bacterium
ATAAGCAGCAAGCCGAGCACGATCGGCCCGATGCATGGAGCCGCGACCACGCCCATCCCGAGGCCCATCAGGAACGCACCCGCGTATCCTGGATGCGCTGAGCCTGCGCGCTGCAGCATCCACTGCGGCGGCTGCAATACGAACAGGCCGAAGCTCGACGCGGCGAGCGTCAGCAGCATGATCGACAGGGCGACCAGTACGAACGGATTGCGCAACGCGGCGCCGAACAATCCGCCCGACATCGCGACCGCGACACCCACCGACGAAAACATCAGCGCAATTCCCAGCACGAAAACGATCGCCAGGTACATCACGCGTCGAGGGCCGCCGCCCTGGTTGCCGAAGTACGCGATCGTCACGCCTATTAGCGGATAGACACACGGCGTCAGGTTCAGCGCGAGGCCTCCAAGAAAAACCGCGATGAAGCCGAGGAACCATCCGTGATTGAGAAAGATGTGCTCGAGCGCGCCGGAGGAATCATCGCCGCCGCCGATACCGCCGCGGGTCGCGCCACCGCCAGCCGCGATACCCTCGAGTGCGCCTGCTGCCGCTCCTGGAGCCGCCACCGCGACCGTAGTACTGACAGAGGCCGGCCGCAGACATTCGTTGTTATTACAGCCCTGGTAGTCGATCGTAACCGTGATCGCGTCCCCGGGCTTCGGCGCGAAGTCGGCGCCAGCCTTGAGCGGCACTTCAAACTTGAGATCGCCGCCGAATACCGAAATCTTGTCGCCGCCGGCCGCCGGATCGAGCGCCATTGTTTCCGCCGCCGGGTACTTGATCGCCCCGGGCGTCACGCTGACCGGGCCGCGGACCTCGACCTTGGTCGGAATGTAATCCTCGCTGAACGGCTTATCCGAATTGATATGCCATCCTTCGATCACCGTGGCCGCGACCTCGAGCGTACTCGCGCCCCCGGCCTTCAGCGGCGGATCGATCGTGGCCGACGTGATTTTTACGAGTTCATCTGCCTTGACGGCACGAGCTGGCGGCGCCGCAAACAAAGTTACGGCGAGAATCGCTCCAGCCAGCAAAGTGGCTTTTGAAAACAATCGGAAATTTCGCGTCATGATCTACCGGAAACTAAACCATGGCCACGGCGCCGTGGTTCCTTGACAGTTAGCATCTACTTCGCGGCGGCGCTGTGCTTGCCGTTGGTCGAAAGCGGAACCGATCCTACGATCTCCAATCCGTAGCCCGGCAGATTCGCCAGCCGCGGCGTCGCGTCCGACATGATGATCATTTTGCGCACGCCCACATCGCGCAGAATCTGCGCGCCGATACCGTAGTCGCGGAAATCGGCCTCCGGCGTGTTGGCCCGCGTAGTCGCGCGCCGCGCCGGGCGTCCACCGTCGAAATCCGACGCCAGCGCGTTGGACTCGCGCTTGAGATACAGCAAAACGCCTTCGCCCGCCGCCGAGATTCGTCCCATCGCGGACCGCAGCAGGTTGCGCGTGTTGCGCAGCGAGTAGCCGAACACGTCGCCCGGCAGGTATTCGCGATGCGCCCGAACCAGGATCGGCTTCTTCGGGTCGACCTTGCCCATCACCAGCACCAGGTGCTCGGTGTAATCGACCAGGTTGCGATAGACGATCGCGCTGAACTCGCCATACGCGGTCGGCAGCTTCGCCTCCGCGATTCGCTGCACCATCGTCTCGTTGCGCAGCCGGTACTCGATAATGTCGGCGACCGTGACGATCTTGAGCCCGTGCACTTTCGCGAACTCGACCAGGTCGTCGCGCCGCGCCATCGTGCCGTCTTCCTTCAGAATCTCGCAGATGACGCCCGCCGGCTTCAGGCCCGCCAGCCGCGCCAGATCGACCGCGCCCTCGGTCTGCCCCGTGCGCACCAGCACGCCGCCGTCGCGCGCGCGCAGCGGATAGACGTAGCCGGGCGTGATGAACTCGCTGCCGCTGGCGTCCTCGCGCACCGCCTGCAGAATCGTCGTCGATCGATCCTGCGCAGAGATTCCCGATCCCGACGCTCGCCGCGCCGTGATCGCCGTCGTGAACGCCGTGCCGAACGGCGCCTGGTTGTCGCCAATCATCATGCTAAGCCCGAGCCGGTCGATTCGCTCTGCCGACATCGGCAGGCAAATCAGCCCGCGCCCGAACCTGGCCATAAAGTTGACCGCTTCGGGCGTGGCCTTCTCGGCCGCCATGCACAGGTCGCCTTCGTTCTCGCGCTGCTCGTCATCCATCAGGATGATCATGTGGCCGCGGCGCGTCTCCTCGAGCGCTTCCTCGATCGAGATGAACGGCGCGCGCGCTTTCTTGCGGGGACTTATCTCACCAAACATTTGCGGCTCTCGCTAAACTTCTACTCAACTATATACCGCCAGCCAAGCACGCTCGAACACTCGTGCAGTGCTATCTTGACTGGCGTGGCGACGGAAATCACGACGGCGGTCCTGCTGGCGGCGGGGCGCGGCAAACGTCTGGGCGCGTTGACGACGGACACGCCGAAACCGCTGCTCGATATCGCGGGCGCGCCGCTGATTTTGCATATTGTCGACGCGCTCGCCGGCGCCGGATTGACCCGCTTCATCGTCGTGACGGGCTACCTTTCCGCGCAAATCGAAAGATGGGCGAAAACTTATCCGCGCGAAAATCCTGGAATCAATGTACTCACCGTCACGCAACCGGAGTTGAACGGGACCGGCGGCGCAATGCTCGCGGCAAGGGCGCACCTCGCGGGGCATGAGCGCTTTGTCTTTGGATGGGGCGACATCCTGATGGACCGCGCGAACTATCCGCGCTTCGTCCATCACGCGCGCAACGACGAATACGATTTGATGCTCGCGGTGAATCGCGTCAAGGATCCGTTTCGCGGCGCGGCCGTTTACGTCGACGGGCACATGACGGTAGAACGGCTTGACGAAAAACCGGCGCCCGGTACCGCGAAGACCGAATGGAACAACGCGGGACTTTTCGCTACCGGCCAGATAATTTTCGACTACCTCGCGCGGCTGACGCTGTCCGCACGCGGCGAACTCGAGCTGCCGGCCGCAATCGCGCAAATGATCGCCGGCGGCCGCGTCGTGCGTGCGATCGACATGCGCGGATTCTGGAGCGACGTTGGCACGCCCGAAGATCTCGAGGCCGCCCGCGCCTGGTTCAAGCCAAAGAGAAAGCGCCGATGAGTCTGCCTGACGGATGGAACCCCGAAGAATTGGCGCGCGCCAAACGGCTCGCTGCGAGCGTTCGTAGCGGCGCCGACGCGCGAGTCCTCGCGGTCCGCGCGCCGGGCCGCGTCAATCTGATCGGCGAGCA
>DATNLS010000303.1:0-6721 GCA_035602775.1 Candidatus Acidiferrales bacterium
TGCGTCCCGCCCATGCGATCGAACAGCAGCAGCGCGAGCGCCGTCGTCAGCACCGGCAGCGCCAGCAGCAGCAGGATCGCCGTTATGAACAGCGACCAGATCACCAGCGGCATGCGGAAGAAGTACATGCCCTTGGTACGCATGTTGATGATCGTCGTGATGTAGTTGATCGAGCCCATCAGCGACGACGCGCCGAGCACGATGATGCTGATGCACCATAAGTCCTGGCCCCAATCGACGCCGGTATAGAGCGGCACCGCACTCAACGGCGCGTACGACGTCCAGCCCGCCGCCGCGGGACCGCCGGTCACGAAGAACGACGACAACATGATCACGCCGGCGACCGCGCCGACCCAGAACGACAGCATGTTCAGCTTGGGGAACGCCATGTCGCGCGCCCCGATCATCAACGGGATCAGGAAGTTGCCGAAGCATCCGACCAGGATCGGCATCACCACGAAGAAAATCATGATGGTGGCGTGCATCGTGAACATCGCGTTGTAGGTGTTGGGCGGGATCGCGCCGTCGTACATGAACGGCTCAGGCACCCAGTGGAATCCGGGGACTGCCGTTTCGGGAAACGCCAGTTCCCACCGCATCAGCATCGCCATCAGGCCGCCGATCGACATCATGAACAGCGCCATGAACAGAAACTGGCGCCCGATCATCTTGTGATCCTCGGAAAAAATGTAGGTGCGCAAAAAGCTGAGCTGATGATGCTCCGCGTGAGCGCCGTGTGCCGCAACCGCTGCCGTGCTGCTCATCTTAAACTAGCTCCTCGGCGCGACGTGGCCGGCGAATGCGAGCGTTACTTGTTCTGCGAATATTGGTCTTTGACCCACTTGTCGTAATCCTCTTGCGACTGCACTGTCAGATTGCCCTTCATCCCCGAATGGCCGAAGCCACACAGCTCCGCGCACGGAATTTCGTATTGTCCGGTTTCGGTCGCCTCGAACCAGACGTGAATGATGCGGCCCGGCACCGCGTCCTGCTTGAGCCGCAGGTTCGGGACGAAAAAACTATGGATCACGTCCTTCGAAGTCAGATCGATCCGCACCACCTTGTTCACCGGCACGTGCAGCTCGTTCTCGATCATGAGGTCGTCCGGCGTGCCAAATTTGCCGTCAGGTCCCGGGTACGTGATTTCCCAGTTGAACTGTTTCGCGTTCACCTGGTAAAACACGTCGCCCGGCGGCCCGTGCTCCTTGATATCGGCCCAAGTCGAGCGGCTCATGATCGCGAGCGTGATCAGGATGACCGTGGTCGCCGTCGTCCACATTATCTCGAGGCGCGAATTGCCCTCGATATACTCCGCCTTGCGGCCGGGCCGGGCACGATAGCGAATCATGAAGGTCACCATCGTGATCATCACCGCTACCCAGACGACCAGCACGATCCAGAATATCAATTCGAACAGGAAATCTATTCTGGGACCGAAGGTCGAAATGTCGTGCGGAAAATACAGATGCTCGAGCATCGAAGCGTCACCTCTGCGCTATCAATGTGCAGATGCCGGACTGGCGTTCACCGCGCCAAAAAAAGCGGCTGATGCAACCTGCCAACACCTTCCGATTCATGGATTTGGTGCGATTATGCCTGTCCGCGCCAGTATTAGTGAAATGAAAAATCCTTTTCCCCAGCCGCAACCCGCGCTAAATCACCGCCGACAATGACGCTCATATTTCGGCAGCTTTTTCAAGCGCTTCACGGACGCGGGATCACTGTGCCAACGCGTCGCGCAAACCGGCGCCGGCGCGCGATTGGCGGCAACGAGGCTTTGGGCTAAAACCTCTCAAGGAAGAGGAGGTCTCGGTGGTCTATGCCTGATCGCGTGGCGACACTTTCGCAAAGCTTCGAGGCGCAGGCCCAGAAGTACGGTGCGCGCGCGTTCCTGAAGGACAAGCGCGACAAAGTCTGGACCGATCACTCGTGGACCGAAGTTTCCGAGGCCGCCGGCAGGCTGCGCGCCGGCCTGCTTGGCCTCGGCGTGCGTCCCGGCGATCGCGTCGCCATCCTCTCGGACAATTGCCCCGAATGGATCGTCGTCGATCAGGCCGTCCTCGGTCTCGGCGCGATCGTCGTGCCGCTCTACACCACCAGTGGCGTCGAGGAGACCGCGCACGTCATCAGCGACTCGGGCACGAAGGTCGTCGCGGCCAACGGTTCCGAGATGGTCAAGAAAATTCTCGGCGTCAGCGCCTCGATCCCCGACGTCACCGCAATTGTCGCGATGCAAAGTGGAGCGGAATCGACGCTCGCTGCGAACGGAACGCCCGCCGTCATGAGTGCGGCATCGCTAAGCGCGGAGGCGCCCGCGGCTATCGTCGAGGGCAGCAGCGACGACCTCGCGACCATCATCTATACGTCGGGCACCACCGGCACCTCGAAGGGCGTGATGCTCTCGCACGGTAATCTGCTGGCCAATGCCGAGGACTCGCTGGCCGCACTCGCGCTCGACCACACCGACATGACGCTGTCGCATCTGCCGATCGCACACTCGTTCGAGCGGACCGCCGGCTATTACACCGTCGCGCTGGCAGGCGGGACGATCGCGTTTGCCGAGGGCCTCGGGCAGATCGCGTCGAACCTGACCGAGGTCCAGCCGACCGTCGTGCTGACGGTGCCGCGCCTGCTCGAAGTGATACACAGCCGCGTGATGCGCACGGTCGAGACCTCGCCGCCGATACGCCAACGGCTGTTCAAAATGGCGCTCAACGCCGGCGAACAGGCGGCCGAGTATCGGAATCGCGGAAAGCCTCTCCCGCCCATGCTCGCGCTCTCGATGGCCGTGTACAGGCGGCTGGTTTTTGCGCGAGTGCGCGCGATTTTCGGCAGCCGGATCCGCTACCTGATTTCCGGCGGTGCGCCGCTGCCGACCGAGATCAACCGGTTCCTGTCAGCCGCCGAAGTTCCAATCGTCGAAGGCTACGGCCTGACTGAAGCCGCTCCGGTCGTGGCGGTTAATCTGCACAACGGCAGGACCCGAATCGGCACGGTGGGACTACCGTTGAAGCGCATCCAGGTCGATACTGCGCCGGACGGTGAGCTGCTGCTGCGCGGACCGAATATAATGAAGGGCTACTACAAGCTCGAAGCCGAAACCAAAGAAGCAATCGACGAAAACGGATGGCTGCATACCGGCGACATCGCGAAGATCGACGTCGAGGGCTACATCTCGATCACCGACCGCAAGAAAGAAATCATCGTGCTGTCGGGCGGCAAGAACATCTCGCCCGCCTACGTCGAGAGCAAACTGACCGGCGACAAATTCATCAGCCAGGCCTGCGTGATCGGCGACCGCCGCAAACATCTCGCGGCTCTGGTGGTCCCGGACTACGAAAATCTCGTGGATTTTCTCAAAGAGAACAACCTCGATCCAAAGAACGCCGACGCGCTGGCGAAATCAAAAGAGTTGAAGACCTTCGTGCAAGGAAGGATTCGCGAAATCAACAAGCAACTCTCAGACGTTGAGGCGGTCTCCACGTTCACAGTCGTCCCGCAGCCGTTCACCCAGGAAAACGGCGAGCTGACGCCGTCGCTGAAGATCCGCCGCAAGGTGGTTCAAGCGCACTTCAAGGATCAGATCGATTCAATGTACGGGGATTGAATGCGGGGCTCCTCGCCCCGCACCCCGCGGCAGGGGTGACCCCTGCACCCAGTGAATACAAAATTCTCAATCCAATGATTGATGCCCGCCGCGACAAACTGAAACGGACCTTCGATCAGGACGCCGATCTTTACGACAAGGCTCGCCCCGATTATCCGGAGCAGATCTTTGACGACCTGTTCGCGCTTGACGGTCTCGATCACGATGCCGCCGTGCTGGAACTCGGATGCGGCACGGGACAGGCTACGCGTCATTTCGCGCGCCGCGGATGCCGCGTCGTTTGCGTCGAGCTAGGTGAGAATCTGGCCGAGGTCGCACGTCGCAATCTTGAGCGGTTCCCGCGTGTCGAGGTAATCACGTCCGCTTTCGAATCGTGGGAGCCGCGCGGCGTTCTGTTCGACCTGATCTTCGCGGCGTCGTCATGGCATTGGCTCGATCCCGAAGTGCGCTACGCGAAGGCCGCGCGCGTGCTCAAGCCGGCTGGGATACTCGCAATCGTGGACAACGGTCACGCGTTTCCGGATGGATTCGATCCGTTCTTCACTGAAATTCAGAAATGCTACGAGGCAATCGGTGAGCCTCATCTCCAATGGCCGCCTCCGCTACCGGCGGATGAGCCGGACCGCCGCGAGGAAATCGAGGGCACCGGTCTGTTCCAGGTTTTCGCCATCAAGCGTTGCTTGTGGCTGGTCGATTACAGCGCAGACACCTACATCGACGTGCTGAACACATTCTCAGGCCACATCGCGTGGGAGCAATCGAAGCGTGACAAACTGTACGCTGAAGTCCGCCGTCTTATCGCCCAACGCCCCGAAGCCCGAATCCGCAGGCACTATCTAAGTATCCTGCACGTCTGCCGCCCCATTCACTGAGTGCAGGGGTCACCTCTGCCGCGGGGTGCGGGGCGATGAGCCCCGCGTTTTCATTTTGTGCCGTTCTCTGCGCGACGATTTTCGACGCCCTCGGTTGATTCCTCCAATCCCTGTATGTTTATCTGAGAGATTCAAACACCCATGAATGTAAATATCGAAGAACCCAACAGTCTCCGGCGCAAACTTACGATTGAAGTCGAGCCCGACGAAATCAAGCATGAGCTGGATCGCGCCTACAACGAACTCAAACGCGGCGTGGTCCTCAAGGGCTTTCGCCCCGGCCATGCGCCGCGCAATTTGCTCGAGCGGTTTTTCGGCGAACAGGTTCGCGGCGAGGTAGTTCAGAAGCTCGTCGAGGAATACACCAAGAAGGCGCTCGAGGAGCACGACCTCAAGCCCGTAGTCGCGCCCGAAATCGTCACCGAACAGACCGACCTGCAGAAAGACCTCGCTCTCAAGTTCAGCGCCACCTTCGACTTGCGCCCCACGATTGAGGTCAAGGACTACGAGGGTCTCAAGGTGCCCGAGGCCAAGGCCGAGGTCACCGACGAACAGGTCGAAGAGGCGATCGAGCGATTCCGTCTGCGCCAGGCGACGCTCAAGAAAATCGAAGATCGCACCATTGTCGAGGAAGGCGACTATGCGCTCGCCTCTGTCGAGGCGTTCGAAGACGGCAAGCCGATGTCGCCGAACAAGCCCGACGATCGGCTGGTCGAAGTTTCCGAGCGCGCGCTCGCGCACGGCGTTCATGAAGCGCTCATCGGCGCCGAGCTGAACAAGGAGATGAAGTCCTCGAAGACCTATCCGGACGACTACAGCCAGAAGGAGCTGGCCGGCAAGACGATCGAGTGGCGCGCGACGCCCAAGGAAATCTACCGGCGCGAGTTGCCGAACGTCGACGACGACTTCGCGAAGGATCTCGGCGACGAGAACCTCGAAGCCTTCCGCACCCGCGTCCGCAGCGAGCTGCTCGCCCATGCCAAGCAGGAGGCCGACGCCCGCGTCCGCCAGGGATTGCTCGATCTCGTGATCGAGCGCAACCCGGTCGAGTTGCCGGAGTCGCTGGTCGCGCGCGAGCAGGCCGCAATGGAGGCCGAGCTGCATCAGACGCTCGAAGCGGGCGGGCTCACGCACGAGGACGCCAGCGAGCGGGTCAAGCAGAGTGCCGAGGACCTGAAGACGCGAGCCGAGAAGCGCGCCCGCACGGCGCTGATCGTGGACGCGCTCGCCGATCAGGAAAAAATCGAAGTCAACGACGAGGAGCTGGGCGACCGCGTGGCGTCGATCGTCACGCAGAGCGGACGCAATCGCGACCGCGCCGCCGAGTTCTATCGCAAGGAAGAAAATCGCGAGGCGCTGCGCCAATCGATGCGCCGTGAAAAGGCGCTCGACTTCATTCTAAGCCGCGCCCAACGCGAAGACGCGCCGCCCGAGCCGCCCGAAGAGGGTTCATCTGAGCAGAAGTAAGCGTCGTCGCGGCGCTGTCTAGCGCCAATCACGGTTGCTCGACCATTTCACAGACGTTACAATTTGAAGGCGTCAGCGGCCTTCTCTCAATCGTCGTCGGAACCTGGCTGTGGCGCGGGTTGGAGGTATGAGCAACCTGGTACCGATGGTCGTCGAACAGACTGGGCGCGGAGAACGGGCTTACGACATCTATTCTCGCCTGCTCAAGGACCGAATCGTCTTCCTCGGCACCGAAATCAACGATGACGTCGCCAACCTGGTGACCGCGCAATTCCTCTTCCTCGAGTCCGAAGATCCCGAAAAAGAGATCAATTTTTACATCAATTCGCCCGGCGGTTCCGTGACGGCTGGGATGGCGATTTACGATACAATGGAGTTCATAAGGCCGCCGGTTTCGACGCTGTGCCTCGGACAGGCGGCGAGCATGGCTGCGATCATGCTCCTGGCGGGTGCGAAGGGACGGCGCTATGCGCTGCCGCATTCACGAATCATCCTGCATCAGCCGCTCGGCGGGATGCAGGGACAGGCGAGCGACCTTGAAATACACGCGAAGGAAATTTTGCACGCGCGGGAGGAAATCAACAACATCATAATGAAGCATACCGGACAGAATCTTCGTAAGATCGAAAAAGATACCGATCGCGACTACTTCATGGCGCCGCAGCAGGCGGTTGAATACGGACTGATTGATGAGGTAATCGTTAGCCGAAGGCCGTCCAAGTGAGCCGCGGGAGGCAGTATGGCCAAGCATGACGACCGCTCGGGCAACCTGGTT
>DATNLS010000132.1:0-9134 GCA_035602775.1 Candidatus Acidiferrales bacterium
CAAGCCGCGCTCGATCTCTTGGCCGCGAACGGGAAGTAGGGCGCCGTCCTAGAGAATCATCTCAATCAGGCTTGGACCCGGAGTCGTAAACGAGCGTTCAAGCTCGCGCGTCAGGTCCTCGGCCGTCTCGACGCGTGCGGCCGGCACACCCAGTCCGCGCGCCAGGCTCGTCCACTCGATATCCGGATTGGCGAGGCTGGTGAGGGATCGCGCCTTGCGGCCGGGCTCGGTCACGCCCGCGCGCGCGAGCTCGACCTGCAGAATCCGGTAACTGTGGTTGTTGCACAGCACCGTCGTGACGTTGAGTGACTCGCGCGCCTGCGTCCACAGCGATTGCAAGGTGTACATCGCGCTGCCGTCCGCCTGAAAAGCGATCACGCGCCGATCAGGACACGCGACCGCCGCGCCGGTCGCGCACGGCAAGCCCTGCCCGATCGCGCCGCCGGTCAGCGAAAGATATGTATGCGGTGCCGCCGCCGCCGACGCGGCGAGAAACGGCAGGCCGGTGGTGGCAGCCTCGTCCATGACGATCGCACCGTCGGGCATCGTCGCGGCAATCGCGGCGCCCGCCGTCATCGCGTTCAGTTTTCCGACGGGAGGTTCGGGGCGCGAGATGCTCGATGGCGTCGCGACTGATACCGGCGCGGCCATATCGCTCGCGAGCGCTTCCAGAGCAGCCGGAGCATCATCAGTCGGCTCGGCGAGGATCGCAGTGTTGATGCCTTCGGGAATCAGAAGGCTCGGGAAGTTCGGATATCCGAAAAACGCGACCGGCTTTTTCGCGCCGGCGATGACGATTGTATCGAACGCCTTCAGCATCTCGATCGCTTGTTCGGGAAAATAGGGCAAGCGATCGAGCACGGGCATCCCAGCCCCACGCTCCAGCCGGGCTGGGAAGGTTTCGCAGAGCAGATGGCATCCGGATTTCGCGCCGATGCGCGCAGCCGCCTTCAGACCCCGTGCGCGGAGCGCTGTGCCGCCGAGAAAAAGCGCGACCTTGTTGCTCTTGCGGATCGCTTCAGCCGCCCGCTTGACCGTATCGGAAGACACCGGCGCCGGCGTCGCCGGCTCGATTGCCGCGGCGTGCCGCTCGGCGGTATCCCACTGGCAATCCGACGGGATGATCAAAGTCGCGACTTGCCCCATCGCGCGGCCGGCCGCCGCGATCGCCTCCGAAGTCGCTCCGGCGAGCGACGCCGAAGTACGTACGCTTCGGACCCAGCCTGAAACCGGAGTCGCGAGCGAAACGATGTCGGAAGTGAGCGGCGCGTCGGCGTCTACGTGCCACGTCGCATGATCGCCGATCAGATTCACGATCGGCGAACGCGCGCGCCGCGCGTTGTGGAGATTCGCGATGCCGTTTGCGAAGCCCGGCCCCAGATGCAGCAGCGTCATCGCGGGCTTCTCCGCCATCCGGCCGTAGCCGTCGGCCGCGCCGGTGCAGACGCCCTCGAACAAGCCGAGAATCGCCCGCAGCCCGTCGGCCGAATCGAGCGCCGCCACCAGCGGCATCTCGGTCGTCCCCGGATTCGCGAAACATACTTCGACGCCGGCCGCGATCGCCGTCCGAATCAGGCTCTCAGCTCCATTCATGATCTATTCCTCGGCCGTGCGGCGACGCTCGATCTTCATAAAATCGTGCGAGGGATTCTGATGCCCAAACCTCTCCCGCGTCTGATCGATCGTTCCCGACTTGGTGTAGTGCCACACCATGGCGGCGCGAATACCGCCGGACATGTTGTCGGTCGAACGATGCATCAGGTGGCTGTGGAAGACCAGCAGATCGCCGGCCTGCATCAGCACCGGCATCGACTTCGACATATCGTGGTCAACGATTTCCGTGTAGCCGTATTGCGCATGCGGACGCCGGTCCGGCACATGCGCGTGCACAGGCTCGGTATGCGATCCCGGCATCACGTGCAGGCATCCGTTGTCGAGCGTCGCCTCGGTCACTGCCAGCCAGACGCCGATCTGCGGCCGCGTGCTGAACGCGAAGTAGTAAGAATCCTGATGCCACGGCTGTCCGAGCGCGCCGTGATTTTTGAAAATGAACTGGCTGACGAAACAGTCGAGTTCGGGTCCGATCAGATCGCTCACGAGGTCGAGCACCGCGGGATCCTCGACCAGCGCTTTGAAGATCGGATCGCGATGCAGCCGGAAAACTTTGCCGACGTTGTCCTCGGGATTTCGCGCGAGTGGGTTGGGTTTCTTTTCCGGCAGCAAGAAGACATTCGGAACACTTTGCCCCGCCGCATTCATGCGGCAAATCTCGACCACCCGCGCATGCATCGCCCGGCAGGATTCGATCGGCGCGAAACCGCGAATGATGAAGAACCCCTTCTCGTCCCAGTCGCGCTTACGTTCAATCGACAGCATCGAGCGACTCGACGGAATTCGCGATGGCGGTGTGGGCGAAGAATTCAGGATTCGCCTTCAGGTGAAGTTGCGCGGGATACGTGAAAACGAAGTCGCGATAATCCGCGTCGCTCAAAAGCCCCTTGTCCACCAGCCGATGGCTCTCGAGCAGCACGGTCGAAATATCGGGCACGTCCCAATGGCCGATGTCGGAAGAAAAAATCGGCTGCAGCCGAGTACGCATTGGATTGGCGCGCGCGTCGAGCGCGCGATGGACGCTCAGGTCATCAGCCTCGCAGCCGAAGTAGAAGTTGCCGAAAATTCGCGCGAAGTCGTGCTCCTCGCGCACTCCGGTCAGCGCCCATTCGTCGCGATCGGTCGCGCGATCGTGACGCTCGAGGCCTTCGTCGTAGGCCCGCACCGCGCGCGCCGAGTTCTTCGCGACAAATTCGGGACCGCCGTACTCGGCGAGCAATTGATGCAGGCGCGGGCGATCGAGCCGCGACGGATCGTAATTCACCAGACCCGCACTGTTGCGCTTTTCCCAATGCTCTTCGAGCGAGTGGAGTAGGTCGCAGGCCCATCCCGCGCCGCACTCGAGAAATCCGAACGCCAGCTCCGGGAACCGCGTCGCGACTCCGCCCATCACGATCGAGCGGCACAGCTCGCCTTGCTGATAGGCGTGCGCGCCGATGTGGTTGAACATGTAGTTGGTCGGCGAGCGCCGCCCGAGCGGGAGGTAGCGCAGACCGACGCCGCCATGCGAAGTGACCGCGATTTTCAGCTCGATGAATTTGCGCCACACCAGGTCGTAATCGAAGAAGCTGTCGAGCCCGTAGCAGTCGAGATACGCCGCGTTGGGAAATGCACCCGGATGCTCGCGTTCGAGCGCGGGAATCGGGCGCGCCACGCCCGGCGGAATCATCGCGACCTTCAAGCCAAGCCGCGCCGCGTACTCGAGTTCGGCGACCGCCTCATCGGGCGTGTGCATCGGGATCGCGGCGGCCGGCGCGATGCGGTCGCGAAACTGTCCGCAAATCTCCGCGTTCATCGTGTTGAGCGCGCGGCATGCGATCCGCCGCACCTCGCCGTCGTGGATCGTCGGCAGCGCCAGTCCGAGCGTGGGATACAGAATGGAAAAATCGACGCCGAGCTCGTTCAGCCGGCTGTACAGCAGCCGCGGCGCCATCACTGTCGCGAGATCGTACGCGTCGTTCGAGACTCCCCACCACGCGCCGCGCATGTCACCGGCGTCGCGATTCCCGCGGGAACCGGTCGGATGCTCGCGCAACTCGCGATTGTAGCGCTCGAGCATCTTGGCCCCGCCGACCTTCTGAAGATATTCGTTGAACAGCGGAGCAGGCTCGATAAGATGCCCGTCGGCGTCGATCACGGGATGTCCGAGCCGGTCGTGGAGCGCTCGCACTCGAGCAATGTTTTCGCTGTTCACGCTTGAGCGGTAGCGCGCACCCGTCGAGGGTGTCAAGCGCGCGCGCAGATCGACGGTCACGCCGAATTGGCGTACCGACCTCGAATCACATAGGCAATTGAGAAGGCGCTACTGCTTGTCGCGAGTATTCGCGATGCCGGAAGCCGCCGCCGGATCATTGATCGGATGCGTTGCCGGCGCGCCGCTTTGTGCGGCAATCGACTGCGCGCATCTCAGATGCATCGCCGGTTCGCCCGTTATCCTGGTTCCGAAACCAAAACGGACGCCGCAGTGATGGCATCGCTCATCTGCCAGCGCGCGCATCGTGTGGCACTTGGCATGAGCGCAGGATCCGCGGCAGGGGCCCCCGGTCGTTCCGGGTGTGGAAACAATTACGACGCTCATAGCTTCATCCTCGCCAGTTACTATTCTGCGGTACTAATTCCAACCTTCGGTCTACTTCCAAATTAGGACTTCTAACTACGTGTAGCAAGACGGCTACATACTGTTAGTAAGTTTTCTATACACTCAGCTAATGGGGCCTTTTGCATGCTTAATTAACTTAACGCACTGTACTCCGATGGATTTTCATACGCAAGAGGCTCTGACACGAATAAAGTGACTTGGAAATGGTTGATGGTGGCTAGCAATAGCGTCTTATTGCGTAGCGTAACTGAACCCCACAAGCAGATCTTAATTGTAGCGTAGCTAATCAATCAAGCGCTCGGCAACGAGCTGCCCAGCAGATTGCGCGAGCGCTCGAGGTTGCGCCGGAGGTAGCCGCGGACCTGGCGAGCGACGCTGTCGTCGGCGTTGCCCAACGCGACGGCGGTCGCAAACGCGGCCATCGATTCTTCCATCGCGCGCCGATCGGGTGGATTTTTCGAGCCGGCGCGAATCGCGCGTGCCAGCGCTCCGCGCAGTCCGCCTTTTTTCGAAATGTGCTTGTCGCCAAGCCTTTTGAGCGCCGCGAACGTCGCGCGCAGATCTTTTATCTCCGCTGCGTCGTAGGCCGGCGCCGACTCGAGCACCGCCGCCGCATGCGCGAGCATCGCGACCGCCGACATCGCCTGCCCTTGCGCGTACGGCGACGTGAGCTCGGGCATCAGCGCTTCGATGATCGTGCGCTGCATTCCGTTGAGCAGTTCATTTAAGGTCGGCCGTAGCATATAACTTCTCAGACCAATCGAAGCTGGGTGGCCAGGTCCCCGAGCAACGCTGGAAGCAGCAGTTCAAGAAACGGCATCACCGCGTCAGACGTACGCCGCTCGACGAAATCGCGGATTCCGGTCAGGCAAATCACCGCCATCTTCGCGTTGCCGAGCACCTGGTAAAAGAACAGCCGCTCCCGATCGACGCGATGCCCCGTCTTCGATTCGTAGAGGCGGTAGAACGCCTCGCGTTCCATCAGGCCGCCCGCGAATTCCTCGCGCCCCCAGAACATCATCGAGGCCCACCCGAGGTCCTCCATCGGATCGCCCAGATGCGCCATCTCCCAATCGAGCATCGCGATGATTCCGTTTTCGTCGTACAGATAATTTCCCGAACGGTAGTCGCCGTGGACGATCACGATACGGTCGCTCACGATGCGGTTGGCTTTCAGCCATGCGAACGCGGCGTCGAGGATTGGGTAGTGCTCGCCCATCCGGTCCCGTTCATACACTTCGGCCCAATGCGCAGCCTGGATACGGGCGGGCTCCTCCAGCGTCTTCGGCGCGCCAAGAATCTCGAGGCCGCATTCGCGGTAATCGAGCGACTGCAATCGCGCGAGCTCGCCGATGAAGTCCTCCGCGACCTTCGCGCGCGTTGATTCCGCCTCCGCGGCTGGAAATGCGCCCATGCCAGTCTGCCCCGCCGCGCGATGCATGATGAAGAACGGACGGTCCATCACGCTCGCGTCGAGCTCCAGGAACAGCGGCTCCGGAACCTTGAGGCCCGCGCGATGCATTGCATCGATCACTTTGAACTCGCGCTCGCGATCGGATTTGAGCAGGCCGCCGGTCGGATCTCGCCGCCCGATCATCGGCCGCGTGCGCGTCTCGCCGCCTTCGTTCCACTCCAGGTCGAAGGCGTACGTCTCGCGCGACGAGCCCCCCGAAATCCGCTTGAGGCCGACCACGCGATGCTCGCGCGCGTGCGGCATCCGGCGTTTGAGATATTCGGTGAGTCGATGCTGATCCAATTTAGTGACGACCCTCTCGCGCTACGGATTGGGCGCGGTCGGCGGCAGCGTTGTCGGATTTACTGGGGCCGTCATCCCGCCCATCATGCTGCCCATCGACGCGCGCAGGCGCTCTGCCTGCTCGATCTTTCCATTGCGCATCAATTGCCGCTCGACGCCGAGCGCCTCGTGTTTGGCCTGTTCGATCTGGTCGGGAGTCGGCGGCGCGATTGCCACCGCGGTAGCGAGCGTCTGCTGCGAAATCTGCGATAGCAGTTGCATCGTCTGGACGGTGGACGCCGACGGTGGGGGCGAGGGCGACGAGCCCGCGACGTTTCCCAGCGCCTGCGCGAAACTCCCCGGACCGCGCGCCGTCATGAACATCTGTACCTCGTTCATGCTCGACGCGCCGTCCAGCCGCGTGCCCGACGGTGCGCTATGGCTCATCGCATCGACGTTCATCACGTCGAGCGATGGTGTCGCGCCGAGGTTGTTCAGCGTCATGATCGAATCGTAGTGAATCTCGTCGGCGTGCGAGCCGTCGACCTGGAACGCGATCTCCGAGTCGCCGTCGCTTATCGGCGTGACGCTGGTCACCTGCCCGATCGTCGCCGAGGCATGGGTTATAGCGTCGCCCGGTCCCAGCCCGCCGCTCGTATCGAGCTGCGTCGAATAGTACGACGGCTGGCTGCTGGCGCATCCCGCGAGCAGCAGCGCGAGTATGAACGCCGCGCAGATTCCGATCGTCTTACGCAAATGCCGGCATCACTTCCTTCGCGAACAACTCGAGCGTCGGCGGCGGCGCGAAGTCGCTGAAGAAAATCGTAAACGTCGTGATTCCCATCGCGACCCGTTTCCTGAGCTCCTCGATCAACTGCTTCGGCGTGCCCTTGATCCCGGTCGTCACGAACGGCTTGAGCATCTGCGCCGCCTTCCACTTCGCCTCGACTTCCGCGTCGTTCGAGCCGATGCAGACCAGTAACTGTTCTGAGATGTCGATCGTATTGATGTCGCGACCGACGTCCGTGCAGTGTTTCTTGAGCACGTTGAACTTGTGCTCGAAGCTTTCGTAGCCGGCCGGACAATTCCAGCGGTCGGCGAACCGCGCGACCAGCTTCAGCATGATTTTTTCGCCGCTGCCGCCGATCGTGATCGGAGGATGCGGCTGCTGCACCGGCTTGGGATTGCAGATCGCTTCTTTGATCGAGTAATGGCGCCCCTCGAACGTCGCGCGCTTCTCGGTGAACATCGCCTTCATTATATGCAGGCCTTCCTCGAACATCTTGAGCCGCGTGCCCATCGACGGAAACTGGTAGCCGTAGGCCTTGTATTCCTCGTCCATCCAGCCCGCGCCGTAGCCGATTTCAAGGCGGCCGTTGCTGATGTGATCGATAGTCGCGAGCGACTTCGCCAGCAGGGCCGGATTTCGGTACGAGTTGCACATAACCAGCGTGCCGATGCGAATTTTGTCGGTCTTGGCCGACAGCCCCGCCATCAACGCCATACATTCATGATGGTCGAGGTCGGGCATCCCGCGCGTCCACATGTGATCGACCAGCCAGATCGAATGGTAGCCGAGCTTTTCGCATCGATGCGCCCGCTCTTCGAGCTGATGCCACGACTGTCCGGCTTGCGGAGAGAACAGGGCGAACTGCACTTTCTTGCTCATTGAAATTTACTCCCGTGCGTGATTGGCGTGAGAACCTGACGCCTCTGTTTCGCACGCCAGACCGCGAAGGGTCAACCAGACAAAGACCCACTTGTGCGAAGCCCCGAAATCGTGGTGAGGATTAGGCCCATGAAGATTCGACGACGCATTCTCGACGTTTTCGCGGTCCTGTTGATCCTTGTCGCGACGATCGCATCCGCAGCCGATTTTACTGCCGTCGGCGCGGCTCGCGAACTCAAAGGCGCGCCCGGAATTTACGAGTGGACGTTCGCCGCGGCTGTTGGCAAATCACCGTTCGACAAAATCGCGCTGCACCGCGTCGCTAAGGGACCGAATCCGCCTGCGCATCCCGAGGCTGTGGTGCTGTATCTTCCCGGCACCAATATGAACGGCGAAGTTGCGCTCGACGATCCGCGCTACTCGTTCCAGGTTTACCTTGCCGAGCAGGGCGTCGACGTATGGTCGATGGACTATCGCACGCACTTTATTCCGCCTGAGACGCCGCAGAACGATCTCTCCGAGCTCGCGGGATGGACCAACGATCTCTTCGAATCGGATATCAACGCTGCCGCGGCTTTTATCAGCGAAAAAACTGGCCGCGGCCGAATCTTCGTCGCCGGCTTCAGCCGTGGCGTCGAATTCGCGTACCTGTACGCTGCCATGCATCCGGACCGCGTCGCGGGAATCATCGCGCTCGACGGATTCATCCCGAGCCATCCGATGCGCATTGAGCAGGGGACGCCTGGCCAATATGCCGTCGACGTCGGCGGCAAGCATCTGACCTACGACAAGCGCTACAAGCTGATGCAAATGGTGATCGAAAATCCCGATCAGCCGGCGCCGATTCCGAGGTACAAAACCGCGCGCGAAAACCTGGAACACGTCATGTACGATGCGCCCCCGGGCAATGGCGCGTTCGCGAATATGCCGGGCGGCTTTTCCGACGCAGTCGTCCTGGCCAAACTGCTGATTGCCTTCGATCGCTACTGGCCCGCCGTCCAAGACGGTGAAAATCCGTTCACGCCGCAACTGCTCGCGTCGCTCAAGGCGTCGAAGATTCCCGTGATCGCCTTCGCCAGCACCAACTTCGGCGCGAATTGGCCGGTCCAGGTCGAAGCGGCCTCAAAATCGACCGGCGCGCCCGATCCTTCATTCACCAAGTTCGATAACTGGGGCCATCTCGACGTGTTGGCGGGCACCAAGTCTGAGAGCTTGGTCTTCGCGCCGACAGCGGCGTGGATCAAGCAGCATGAGAAGTAGGCGGATACTGTGGAGCGTCGGGACGGGGCGGAGTGGGGCGGCTCTCCGGTATAATCATGACCGCGGCGAGCGCCCACGCGCCGAGCGCGAGCCCCGCGACAGTCCATCGAATCGCCGAGCGGCCGCGGCGCGACGCGACGATTGCAGTCAGTGGAGTGAGCGCGAGATTTATGATGATCGAGGTCGCGATGAGATTTGCGGGCGGCTCATGATACCCCATCAGGGCGAAGCCGGACGCGATGCTTAGAATGCGGGCGAGG
>DATNLS010000285.1:0-6435 GCA_035602775.1 Candidatus Acidiferrales bacterium
GATATCGGCGGCGGCACCACCGAGGTCGCCGTGATCTCGCTGGCCGGCGTCGTGTTCTCGCGCTCGGTGCGCGTGGCGGGCGACAAGATGGACGAGGCGATCATTCAGCACATCAAGCGCAAGTACAATTTGCTCATCGGCGAGCGCACCGCCGAGCTGATCAAGATTACGATCGGCTCCGCCTACCCCGGCAACGAGATTCAGACCATGGAGATCAAGGGCCGCGACCTGGTCGCTGGCGTGCCCAAGATTATCGAGATCACCGACGAGGAGATTCGCGAGGCGCTGATGGAACCGGTGCGCCAGGTGGTCGAGTCGGTCCGTATCGCGCTCGAGCGCACACCGCCGGAACTCGCGTCGGACATCGTCGATAAGGGCATCGTGCTCGCGGGCGGCGGCGCGCTGCTGCGCAACCTCGACGTCCTGCTGCGCGAGGAGACCGGGCTGCCGGTCACGCTCGCCGACGATCCGCTGACCGCGGTCGTGATGGGTGCGGGCAAGGTGTTGGACGAACTGTCGCTGCTGCGCGACGTGACCGTTGACTAACGACGATTTGTCATCCTGACACTGGGAGCGACGCGATCCTGACGAAGCGAGCACCGCGAGCGGCAGGAACGGGCCGCTGGACAGTGGCGCGCACTTTTATTTGTCATCCCGGCGAAGCGAGCAACGCGAGCGGCAGAAAGGACCTTCCGGACAGCTTCGCGTCGCATTTTGTCATCCTGACGACGGGAGCGTTAGCGATGGGAGGACCGGATCTCGGACAGCTTCGCGTCAGCGAAGCCGGTTCCGGTTTCCTAGTTCGCGCGATCGCGCGCGCTCCATTTGAGAGACACGCATGAAGAGCACCTTCCTCTGGCGTAACCGCGTGCTGCTGGCCGGCGGCATTCTGCTCATTCTGTCGCTTCATCTGATCTCGACCGGGGTGCATCCCGGCGATCTCGCGGCTGCTCCCGAGTCCGCATTCCTGGAAGTCATCAGCCCCGTCACCGGCGCGTTCACGCATCTCAGCGACGGCTCTTCGTCGATTGTGCGCGACTACGTCGACCTGCTCCACGTGCGCGATGAAAACGCGCAACTGCGCAACGAGCTCGCGCGGGTCAAGAGCGATCAGGCGCGGCTGGCCGAGCTCGAGGTCGAAAATCAGCATCTCGGCGAGCTGCTCGAGCTCCGGGACGCGCTCGGCTCCAAGGCGGTCGCCGCCAACGTGATCGGCAGCGACGCCACCGGCATCTCGCGCACCCTGGTTCTCAGTTCGGGCACCGATGACGGACTTCGCCCCGGCATGGCCGTGCTCGCCAACCAGGGCGTGGTCGGCAAAATCATCGCCGTCAGCCCCAACGCCTCGCGCGTGCTGATGATCGACGACCACAACTCTGCGCTCGACGGCTTCGATCAACGCACGCGCGCGCGCGGAATCGTCGCCGGGCTGGTCGATGACGGTGTGATACTGAAGTACGCCGATCGCTCGCAGGACATCCGCGCCGGCGACACGATCGTGACCTCGGGGCTCGACGGGATTTTCCCGCGCGGCCTGCTGGTCGGCACCATCCAGAGCGTGCACCGCGAAGGGCCGGGACTTTTCCTGGGCGTAAAAATCACGCCGGCGGTCGATTTTCGCCAGCTCGAGCAGGTGCTGATCTTGACCCAGCCGCCGCCGATTCTCGACGACCAGGCCACCAAGGACTGACGCGGTTGCGCCTCATCCTGCTGTTCGCGATTTTCGTAGTGCTGGGATTGGCGTTTGAGTCCGCGGGCGCGCGCATCGTCTCGGTTCGCGCGCTGATTCCAAACCTGATCATCATACTCGTCGTCGATCTCGGCCTGCGCCATCACGGCGTCCTGCCCGCAATCCTGGCGTTCGCGATGGGCTATGCGACCGACGCGATTGCCGGATCGCATCCAGGCCTCAACGCCTTCATGATGACGGCGGTCTTCCTGGTGAGCTACGAAATCTCGACGCGGCTGATGGTGACGAGCGCCGGCGTCGGCGCGACGGTGGTCTTCTTCGCCGTGATCGCGACCGCGCTCGGCACAGTCGCAATCGCCAACGGCTTCAACTCCCTTTCCGGCACCGGCCCGATGCTCCCCGGCCTGACCCTGCAAGCGTTCATCACGGCGATAATCGCGCCGATCATCTTTTCGATGCTGGCCCTAAGCAAACGCCTGACAGGATTGCCCGACGGATCAGGCCGAGACAGCCGCGGACGCGAGCGGTGATCGCGATGAACTTCCTATGGTCGGGCGAGGGAATTTATTGAAGCTGCTGAGATCTAAATTTATCGGCGTGTTGTGCATGATGTACTTCGTTCTGCCCGTACTCGGATGGCTCATACCCTCATTCCGCTCAACCTTCGCGACTCTAAACGAGTTCATCTCAGTTTTCATCGTTGGTTCGGTACTGGTGTGGTTCGTCGGGCAGGTTCGCAATTATCCGCCGCCGTTAAATTCGGACACTGCCAAGCAATCGAGGCAGGATTGCCTATGGGAGCGGCGCGCGAATAGATTGTAGTGGGAACAATCAGTGGCAAAGTTCCACATCCCTAGAAGCAATAATCAGCGGGTGCCGTTGCTGGAACCGCGCATCGTGACGCTGACCGTCCTGATGTTCGCGATTCTCGGCGTCGTCTCCGTGCGCCTGTACTACCTGCAGGTTCTCCATCACAAGGAAAATGTCGAGCTGGCGGATCGCAACCGGATTCGCCTGCAACGCGTGCCCGCGCCGCGCGGACTGGTCTTCGATCGTAACCACCGTCCGCTGGTCGACACCCGTCCGTCGTTCGACGCGCAAATCGTGCCCGAGGATTCGGACAATCTTTCACTCACGATCGAACGGCTCGAGCGCTACACGGGCGCAGATCAAATCGCCGATAAAATTTCCGACGCCGACGAGGCTGGACGTCCGCCCTACGAGCCGATCACCGTCGCCGAGCGTCTCGGATGGCAACAGGTGGTGGCGCTCGAAACCCATCAGCTCGAGCTGCCTGGCGTCAGTCTGCAAATCTCGCCCGCGCGGCATTACCTGTACGGCCAGCTCGCCGCGCATCTGCTCGGCTACGTCGGCGAGGTGACCGTGGCCGATCTCAAGTCGCATTCGGACTATCACATGGGCGACGAGATCGGAAAATTCGGCCTCGAGCGCGTGTGGGAAAGTTTTCTGCGCGGCGACGCGGGCGGTCAGGAGATCGAAGTTGACGCCGTCGGCAGGCGGCTGCGCGTGCTCAAGGAAATAGAAGATACGCCCGGCGACAGCCTGGTCATGACAATCGACCTGAATCTCCAGCAGGCCGCCGAGCAGGCGATGGCCGGCAAGAACGGCGCCTTCGTTGCGCTCGATCCGCGCAACGGCGATGTGCTCGCGATGGTATCGCATCCGGCCTTCGACCCCGACATCTTCGGCGGCGGCGTGAAAGCGTCGGCCTGGCGCGAATTGACCACCGACCCGAATCACCCACTGCAGAATCGCGTCATCCAGGGAATCTATCCGCCCGGCTCGACTTTCAAAATCGTCGATTCGATCGCGGGCCTCCAGGAAGGCACGCTGAAACCTGGAACCGAATACGACTGCCCCGGCGGCATGTGGTTCGGCGGGCGCGAGTATCATTGCTGGCGCAAACAGGGCCACGGCACCATCGAGCTGCACGACGCGATCGTGCGCTCGTGCGACGTCTATTTTTACAACGTCGGGGAAAAACTTGGCGTCGACCGGATCGCGAAATGGTCCAACCTGATGGGACTCGGCGTCAAGAGCGGTATCGATCTCGATCACGAAAATCCCGGCACCATTCCCTCATCGGCATGGAAGCAGAAGCGCTACCATGAGCGATGGTATCCGGCGGAGACACTTTCGGTCGCCATCGGCCAGGGATACGTCGCGACCACTCCGCTGCAGATGGCGCAGGTCGCCGCCCAGGTCGCCAACGGCGGCATCCGCTACAAGCCGCAATTCGTCAAATCCGTCGAAGGACTCGACGGCAATATCGTCAAGTCGTATCCGCCGGTGATCGAGAACCGAATGAAGATCGATCCCGACGCGCTCCAGGATGTGAAGGACGCGATGGCCGACGTCGTCAACGGCGTCGGCGGCACCGCGCACAAAGCCCATCTCGACAACGTCATCGTATGCGGCAAGACCGGCACGGCGCAGGTCGTCGGTAGCAAGGGTGGCGGCGAGAGCGAGGAGGAAGAGGACAAGAATACGCCCGACCAGTTCAAGGACCACGCGTGGTTCATCGCGTTCGCGCCCAAGGATCACCCGACCATCGCCGCGGCCTGCATCATCGAGCACGGCGGCCATGGCGGCAGCGCGTCGGCGCCCGTGATTCACGACGTCTTCCAGCGCTACTTCCAACTCAACCCGCCGCCGCCGGAACCCGCGATCGCGCGCGTCCTCGACAGCTCGCAATGACAGGAGCGCGGCGCTGATGGCGGGCGGTCGCAGGTACATACTTCATTTCGACTGGATGCTGTTCATCCTGGTCCTTGCGCTGGCGGGAATCGGGCTGATCAGCGTCATCAGCGCGTCGTACGGCGGGCATAAGATCATCGACCCGCTCGTGATTCACCAGTTCATTTGGATCGCAGTCGGAACCGTGGCGTTGCTGGTCGCGGTGCTCGTCGATTATCGGGCGCTACAGTCCTATGCCTACCCGTTTTACGTGCTCGTCGTGCTGCTGTTGATCGCCGTGATGGTCGCCGGTCACGCCACCGGCGGATCGCGCCGATGGATCAATCTCGGCTTTTTTCATCTCGAGCCGTCCGAGCTGGCCAAGCTCGCGGTGGTGCTCGTGATGGTGCGTTATCTGCGTGAGGAGCCGCCGAAAGGCGGATGGGGCCTGCGTCATCTGATCATCCCGTTCATCCTGCTCGGCGTGCCCGCCGCGCTCGTGCTCAAGCAGCCGGACCTCGGCACGGGACTCGTACTCGTGCTGATCACGATTACGCTGGTGTTCGTCGCCGGGCTGAACTGGCGCACGATGCTCGTGCTCGCGGTAGCCGGGATGCTGGCGGCGCCGCTGAGCTGGCACTATCTCAAGCCGTATCAGCGCCAGCGCCTGGTCAGCTTCATTAATCCGCAGGCCGACCCGCTCGGATCCGGCTATCACATCATCCAGTCTGAAATCGCGATCGGCGCCGGCGGCCCGACGGGCAAAGGATTTCTGAACGGCACGCAGGCGCGGCTGAATTTCCTGCCCGAGCAGAGCACCGATTTTATCTTCGCAGTTTTCGCCGAGGAGTTCGGGCTGGCCGGCGCGCTGCTCCTGCTGGGATTGTATGCGAGCGTGATTGCGCGCGGCGCATGGATCGCAAGGCACGCGCGCGACCGCTTCGGCGCGTTGCTCGCGGTCGGACTGACGGCGATCGTCTTCTGGCAGGTCGCGGTCAACATCGGGATGGCGACCGGGATGCTGCCGGTGGTGGGAATCACGCTGCCGCTGGTGAGCTACGGCGGATCGTCGCTGATCGCGATGATGGCGGCGATGGGCATTCTCATCAGCATCAACACCCGCCGCTACCTGTTCTGAGTTTTCCTGCGAGGTAAGTTCGTGGCTCACAAAAAAAAGTTTACCGATCCCGTCGATCTCGAGATCGTCGAAGTTCAACGCCGGTTCGTCGACCTGATGGAAAATGTCAGGCTCGAATCGATGAGTCCCGAGATGAAGCAGCGCTACCTGACGGTCATGAAATCGCTCACGGAGAAGCTCGCGATGCCGAGCAAGCCACTGCACGAAATCCTCGGCGAGATGATGGCCGAAGCCGGCCCGCTGATCTTCCAGGCAATGCAGCGCTAGCGAATCGCGCCACGATCCGGAGGCGCACCCTTTTTTCCGCCATTTCACCGCCGTCACGCAGCCGACGCGATCATTAAGCAAGCGATCGCTTGACTTACTTTCGAAAGAGAATACTTTACGAAGTGATGAGGCGGCAGCTGTCGACAATGGACGCATCAACCTGAAATGGAGGCGAGTTATGGCTATTACGCTGAATCACACGATCGTACCGGCGCATGACAAGGAGGCGTCGGCCAGGTTTTTCGCGCAAATGTTCGGCCTCAAATACGAGGGGGCGATGGGTCATTTTGCGCCGGTCAGGATCAACGAGACGCTCACGCTCGATTTTGACAACTGGGACCGTTTCGAGATGCACCACTATGCTTTCCACGTCGGCGACGCGGAGTTCGACGCGATCTTCGATCGAATCAAAGAGGCCGGCATTGCGTATGGGAGCGGTCCGTTCTCGCAAGAGGATATGCGGATCAACACCTGGCGCGGCGGACGCGGCGTCTATTTCAAGGATCCCAACGGCCACGTCCTGGAGCTTCTTACCCGAGCCTGATCGGGCAACCGCAAATCTTTCAGGCCGCGCAGCGCTGATTACGGAAGGATCGAGACGCCAGCGCGATTGAGGGCGGCGAGGAGGCTGGCGGATTCGTCG